>JAFDLS010000027.1 GCA_019306365.1 Deltaproteobacteria bacterium | reverse complement strand
TTTTTCTTTCACCTGGGCGGCGCATATAATTTTATCGGCGGCATGGGCGTTTTCCACGAAATGCTTGACCCCGTCTATTACATAATTCTCCCCATCTTTTACTGCCGTGGTCTGGATATTTGTCGAACCGTACCAGCTTCCGGGTTCGGACAGGGCGAAGGCCAGTATCAATTCCCCTTCCGCTACCTGAGGCAAAAGCCGGTCTTTCTGTTCGCCGGTTCCTGCCAGCAGAATGGCGGTTGAACCAAGCACTGCGGTTGAGAAATAAGGGCCGGGCAGGCAGGCTTCTCCCATGGCTTCGAGGATAATGGCTAAATCCAGGAAGGTGCCGCCGGTACCGCCGAATTCTTCCGGGATGATGACCCCCAGCCAACCCAGCTCCGCCATTCGTTTCCAAAGGTGCGCAGGGTATCCGATCTCGTTTTCTCTCATTTCCCTGACAAGGGATTTGGGACTTTCTTTTTGCAAGAAATCCCTGGCCGCCTTCATAAGTATTCTTTGTTCTTCAGAAAAATCCAGGTCCATTTTCACTTGCTCCTTTTTCAGACAGGGCTTTTCTAGCCGCGTGGAAGACCCAGGCCTCTTAAGGCAATTATGTTCCGCTGAATCTCGGAGGTTCCAGCGCCGATTGTAGCTGAAATACAGTCGATATAACCGCGCGGGGCCATCCCTCGAAAAGGCGTAAACTCGGTTTCTTCCTCAATAAGACTGTACGGTCCGAAAACATCCATGGCCACTTCAGCCAGTTTTCGGCTGAGTTCGGTGGAAGTAAGTTTCAGCGCTGAGGATTCGACTGTGGGAGACAGCCCTTTATCCAGCATTTCGGCTGTCCGCCAAAAAAGCATGTAGCCGATTTCAATCTCGGTGGCTATCCGGGCCAGTTTTAAGCGGACTGACTGGTAATTCTTAAGAGGCTTGCCTTGGCGCTCTGTCCGCTTCACGTGTTCCACCAGTTCCTCGAAGATCCTCTTAAAACCTCCGATGCCAACCAGAATTACCCGCTCGAAGTCCAAAGCGGTCATCAGGTAGTAGAAGCCCATGTTCTTTTGCCCTATCAGGTTTTTCTTTGGCACCCGGACGTTATCGAAAAATACCTCATTAAAGTGATGCGTACCGAAAATGTTGATCAAAGGGCGTACGGTTATGCCCGGACTTTTACTGTCAACGATGAAAAAGCTCACCCCTTTATGCCTGGTGGCGGTTGGATCGGTTCGAGCTATTAGCCAGGCATAGTCACTGACGTGAGCGCCGCTGCTCCAGACCTTTTGCCCGTTGATGATATACTCGTCCCCCTCCTCCACAGCCGTGGTCTGGATCCCGGCCAGATCGGAGCCCGCGTTGGGTTCGCTGTATCCCAACCACATGCTGACCTCACCCGAGGCAATCCTGGGCAGCCACTCCTGTTTCTGCTCTTCGGTCCCGATCTCCAAAATGGTTGGACCCACCATCCCGACGGCTATTACGTCGACGTTAGGAGCCCGATAGTAACTCGTCCGTTCGTCGAAAATGGCCTTTTCCATATAGGTATACTCCCGGCCTCCGTATTCTTTGGGCCAGGCAATAGTCAGCCAGCCTTTTTCCATAAGTTTCTGCCTGTAATGAACAAACGCTTCCCTGATACCTGCACCCGGGATTTCCCCGGAAGCGTATCCTCCGGGCCAGGCCCGATTGTACGCGGCCCAGTCTGAAGGAAGTTCCTTTTTCAGGAACTCTTCTACCTCCTCATAGAAAGCCTGTTCTTTTTCACTGAGTCTAAATTCCATGATTATCCCTTTCTTCGGCTTTTTTATTTATGGATAAGTTCGCGTCTATAGAAAAAACAACCCTGACTGGGATCATTCAGCTTCGGTTCTTGCGCGCAAACAACCGAACACAGTGCCAGTTCCGCGACTCCGCATAGTTCCGAGAACGGTTAAATTAATTTTTTATTGCTTTTCTCTGGTTTGAGTTTTTCTTACACAAGACTCGCCAGAGGCCATTTATCATCAAAATGAGACGTTTTTACAAGTGACTTGAAAATTCGCTCAGTAAAACAGTCCAACTTTGGCCAGCTGGCCGTTATGCCAGCCCTGAGCCACATAGAGTCTTGATATTTTTGTTAACTAAAAAAGGTCTCTGAGCGGTGGATGCCGCACCGGGTGATGTAGTGCGTCGACCGGGGAGCGACAACTCCTGCCGTTCGAGACATGACTTTACCTTATCTAACGGACAAAATGAAGTCAATAATTAAGCATATTGCGCCTGGAGCTGACACTTCAATTTTATGTGAAAATACCCTGGGTTATGGGTTATTAGCTCCCGGTACGCCCGAAGGCGGCCCCTCTTTCGATGGCCCTGGTGTTAATGGCCAGCAGTTCCTCGTTGGTGGAGCCTGAGGTTTCGATGAGGGCCTGTTTCAAAGTCTCCAGTGAAACAACTTCAGTCTTCCCGAGCAGCACACCCAGAAATATCATGTTTGCCAGACGGTCGTTTCCCGCCTCCGCGGCCAGTTCAATTGATGGAACCATCATGATTTCCGGCCCTTTGACCTCTACCTCATCCGGCTTGATCAAAGAGGAATTGACCAGCAGCAGTCCGTCCTCTTTTACCCGGGGGCCGAATTTGACCAAAGAAGGTTTGTTCATGACGATGGAGACGATCGGATTGGTGATGTTTGGCGAGCCGATGTCTTCATCGGAAACGACGATGGTGCAGTTGGCTGTTCCCCCGCGCATCTCAACACCGTAAACGGGCATGTAAGTTACCTTGCGATCCTCGAGCATTGCGGCGTGGGCCAGGAGATTGCCGATGAACATAACGCCTTGACCGCCGAATCCAGCGATTATCAGATCAAAATACAAAAGATTACTCCTTAACCAACCCCGGCTTCAGCCGGAGCCTGTTCTTCTTTGAAAACGCCAAGGGGGAAAATTGGAATCAATTCTTCAGCAATCCGGCGGTTGGCCTTTTCCGGGGTCATCTTCCAGTTGGTCGGACAGGTGGAGAGATATTCGACAAACCCCAGGCCCTTTTTGTCAAGTTGAGCCCTGACTGCCTGTTTAGTCGCTTTTTTAGCCTTCATCAGGTTTTTTACGTTGTTTACCGCTACCCGGGCCGAATAGGCTGTGCCCGCGAGAGTGGCCAGCAGTTCGGCCATATGAATCGGGTGCCCGGCTTCCTGAGGATCGCGGCCCCTGGGAGTCGTGGTGCTCAACTGGCCGATCATGGTCGTGGGGGCCATCTGACCTCCGGTCATCCCATAAATGGTATTGTTGACGAAGAAAACCGTCACTTTCTCGCTCCGGTTGGCCGCGTGAATGATCTCAGCGGTGCCAATAGCGGCCAAATCGCCGTCGCCCTGATAGGTGAAAACGAAATTATCGGGACGCGCCCTTTTAACCCCTGTCGCCACCGCGGCGGCCCGCCCATGAGGCGCCTCGATCACGTCCATATCGAAATAATCATACATGAAGACGGAACATCCGACCGAGGCGGCGATAATGGCCTTCTCCCGGAGGTTAAATTCGTCAAGAACCTCAGCCACCACCCGGTGAATGATGCCGTGGTGACAACCGGGACAGAAGTGGAAAGGAATGTCCACTAAACAGTCGGGCCGTTTAAAAACCTGCTTCATTTTTAAACCTCATTGCCTGCGATCAGCGCCGCTCGCAAGTCATTATTCTGGATAGACCTTTTTGATTTCTTTTAAAAATACGTCCGGAGCGGGCAGCGATCCCGGAGGCAGACCGAAAAAATCCACCTGCGTGCCCGGTTCGACCGACAACCGGACGTCCTCGACCATCTGACCGGTGTTCAGTTCCATGGCCAGAAAGTTCTTGACTTGGAGAGAAGTCTCTCGAATGAACTCAGCCGGATAAGGGAAGAGGGTGATTGGCCTGATGAGTCCGACCTTGAGCCCTTCATCCTGGGCCATCTTCACCGAGGACTTGAGCACCCTGGCCATTGAGCCGAAGGCGACCACGACCAGGCGAGCTTCGTCCAGGAAAAGGGCCTCATAGCGAATATCCTCCTTCATCCGCTTGTACTTGGCAAAAAGATTCCAGTTATGGACCGTCAGTTCGCCATCGTCAAGATACAAACTTTTGAGAAACTGGGCCTTACGACCCTTGGCCCCGGTCAAAGCCCATTTCTTTTCGAATTTTTTAGGCTGGTATTTTTTAAATTCCAGAGGCTCCTTCATCTGACCCAACATGGCGTCACCCAGGACCAAAACCGGGTTTGTGTACTTGTCCGACATGTCAAAGGCCAGCATGGTCAGGTCATAGCATTCCTGGACCGAATCAGGAGCCAGCACGAGGACGCGGTAATCTCCGTGCCCGCCGCCTCGCGTGGCCTGAAAATAATCTCCCTGAGAGGGAGAGATTCCGCCCAGGCCGGGGCCGCTGCGGCTCATGTTGACAACCACGCCGGGAATCTCGCTGCCCGCCATGTAACTAAGGCCTTCCTGTTTCAAGGAGATACCGGGTGACGAGGAAGAAGTCATAGCCCGAGCCCCGGTGGAGCAGGCTCCAAGCAGCATATTGATCGAGGCGATCTCGCTTTCCGCCTGAATAAAGGTCCCTCCCACTTCAGGCAGGTGGGCGGACATGTACTCCGGGATTTCATTTTGAGGCGTAATGGGGTAGCCGAAATAAAAGCGGCAGCCTGCCTCGATGGCCCCCATGGCCACGGCTTCATTGCCTTTAACCAGTGCCTTTTTTCTTTTCTTTTCCACTAGCGCCACACCTCTATCACGACGTCCGGACACATCTCAGCGCAAAGGGCGCAGCCGTTGCATCTGTCCGGGTCCACGAGTTCAGCCACATGATAACCCTCGTTATTCAATCTGCTGCTCACAATAATCAACTTGCGGGGGCAGGCCATGACGCACAGGCCGCAGCCCTTGCATCTGTCTTCCCTGAAAGTTACTTTTCCCTTAGGTTCAATCGCGGTGACTGGCATATTATTATTACCCCAAACTCTCCAAGACTTTTTCCAGTCCGGCCATATCCTGAATGTTGATGGTTATAACCTCGGCGTCCCTGGGTACGATCTTCCTGTGCAGACCGGCCAGAACCTTTTTGGGTCCGACTTCGGCGAAATGCGTTACGCCATCAGCCATCATGTTTTCAACAATTTCAAACCATCTGACCGTCGAGGTTATTTGCCGGGTCATGATCGATTGGATCTGATCAGGATCTGTCTCTTTTTGGGCGGTTACGTTCAGGTAAAGGTCACAGGCAGGTTTTGAAAAACTGGTTTCCATGATGACACCGGTAAACTCCTCAGCCGCCGCATCCATGAGCGGGCTGTGCCAGGCTCCTGAAACGGCAAGAGGCACGGTCCTGGCCCGTTTGGCGGCGGCGAATTTCGCGGCCGCTGCCACGGCTTCCGCTTCACCGGTAATGACGGTTTGCTGAGGGGTATTGTAATTCGCTACCCCGACTATTCCATGAGCGCCCGCCAGGGTTGTTATTTCCTCAACCTGGTTCGGCTCAAGCCCGATAATGGCCTGCATGGCGCCGGGCCGCCTTTCAGCTTCACGGTTCATCAACTCACCGCGGCTGTTAACCAGCTTCAGCGTATCTGCCGTTGAAATCACTCCGGCCGCGGCCAGGGCCGAGTATTCGCCCAGGGAATGACCAGCCGTGGCGTCAGGGGTTATCCCTTTTTCGGCCAGAGCCTTAAGGCAGATCAGGTTAACCGCTGTCAGGGCGGGTTGAAGGTTGACTGTCAAGGTCAGTTCTTCAAGCGGGCCTTCAAAGCACAGTTTGGCGATAGGCTTACCTGTCACCTCGTCGGCCAGATCAAAAATTTCTTTGGCCCAGGCATGGGCCTCGTAAAAATCCTGTCCCATACCTACGAACTGTGAGCCCTGGCCGGGGAAAATAAATGATATTTTTACCATAATAGATATTTAAACCTTTTTCAGAGCATTAATAAGAACGTACGGCGCTAATTGATGTGGTCAACAAGCATATATGTTCCGGGGCTAGGTGTCAAGGTTCGGAGTTTCTTTGTTGACTCCTAAACCACGGTTTTTTTAATACCGGTCGTGAATTATTTTGAACTGTCAGCGACAAGGACCTGCCCGCCCGCTTTTCAGGCCCATTTTACTTTCGCTTCATTGCGGGGCGGGACGCGCTGGTATTTGAACTTGGGATACCCGACCATCAATGTTGCCGCAGCGTCCAGGTTTTGAGGGATGCCCAATTCCTTTTTAAAATTCGGGTCAATGTTTATGGCGCTGGTGAAATATCCGCCAAAGCAGGCTCCCAGACCCAGGGCGTAAGCCATCAGGTCAATATAACTCATAGCGAGCACGGAATTGGTTGCAAAGCCAGGTTCACCATAACCCACGATAAAGGCAGGGGCTCCGCGCAGGATAGGATCTTGACCAGCGTCCCAGGCTGCGATAAGGCCCTCACTTTCCAACGGGCTTTTCTGACGCATCATATTGATCACCATGCCGGCAAATTCATGTGCCTTTGCAGGGTCGTCACAGGCAATATAGCGGACGTTCTGGAGGTTGGCTCCGGTGGGCGCGTACCGGCCCGCGTCAAGGAGCCGTTTAATCAACTCTCGCGGTACCGGTTTATCCAGATAGTTGCGTATGGAACGGCGGCTCTGCAGCACGGTTTCCACGGTGCCCGGTTCGGGCTGAAAATCGCTGGGAATAGGAAGACAGTCGGCCAGGGGCGCATGTTCGTGATCCAGGGCCCCGGCCGGACAGGCGGCCACACAGTGTCCGCAGGTGATACAGCCATCCACGAACTCCGGTTTAATCTCCGGGTAATGGTCGGCGTCCGCCTTGCTGATGATTTTCGCCACACACACAAACGAACATATCCCATCTTTTTTACATTTTTCCTGATCAACTTTTATTAAGGACATGACTTCCTCCATGGTTTGATTTCAGCAGGATGGATAGACACAGATTCAAAGTTTATCACCGGTTTAGAGCGATTGCCAGAAATATGTCCTTTACCATATTGGTCTGTGATTGAATAGTTAAAGAATTTAAAGACAACTAGGCGGGAAGCAGTTACCCGGATGGCGCGAACGCATGGTACAGACGAGGTGGGATATTTACGCATACCCGTTCTGTAAAAAACTTTCCCATCACAAGACCTTCTATTAGACGGTGTTAGAGCCCGATTCCTCCCGTACCGGGTCTGGTAGCCTCATATTCAGGGTTTCTCCCTTGATGGTAACCTCCATGGGTGGCGCATCCGGTTGTAAAAAGGATCAAAAGTAAAAAGATGAAAATTTTAAATTTCATTTTATCTTCTCCAAAATCATTTTTTCCCGCTCGAAAGCCAAACGGAACTTATTTATGACAAACGCTCTAAACTCTCGCTGTTTGAAACGATACTAAAAATATTTTCTGTTTGAGCCGTATTGTAGTTTGGCGCTGCGGTATCGAGAAGGGATGTCTTGACGAGGGTCACTATAGACAGTTTGATAAAGAGCGTGATACTAGAACATAACAAGCGATTTGGTGCACTTCAAGGTTGCGTCGAGATTCTTATTGGCCTTGATCTTAAGGAACCTTTTGGATTTATTAGAAATTATTTTTTTTAGAAAGACTTGGGGGATCGGCGGTTACCTTTTATTTTCTTTCAATTCAGGATATATTTACAATATAGATAATTGTTAAAATAATTTCTTTTTTGCCTCCCCTTGTTCTTAAATAATAGTGAAACGCATTGCTAAGGCAGGAAGCCAAACGCGGCAAAAGAGGATTCAAAAGAAATGCAACCATGGCAATTGCCATTACTTAGGAGCAGACCTATATGACGAATGGCATGCAAGAGGGTTTAATAAAAATAGGAACAGTGCTTAATGACAAGTGGGTAGTACTTGAACTCATTGGTAAGGGAGGAATGGGAGAGGTATACCGGGTTCACCAGCTGAACCTGAAAAGGGACGCGGCAATTAAAATTGTGTCTCAAGAATTGCTCCAGACTTTCGATAATGATGAACGGGAAGTTGAAACCGCTCGCTCTCGATTCCACCGGGAAGTAAAGGCCATGGCTCAAGTTCGCCATCCAAACGTAGTTCAAATATTCGATTTCGGTTCTGTGACGCTCAAAAATGGTGAGCAAGATTTCCCTGTCGAATATATTGCCATGGAATATATTCCGGGTTCCACGCTTCGATACACCATGTCTGAAGAAGGTTTCTATCCCGATGAAAAGCTCGTTGCGGACTGGGTATGTGAATATTTCTTTCCGGTTCTTGATGGGGTTCAGGCCATGCATGAGGCTGGAATTATTCATCGTGACATAAAACCTGAGAATTTTCTCATGGACGGCGATATACCTAAGATTGCCGATTTTGGCTTGGCCCGCTCCGCCAGGTTAGAACCGGTAACTCTGTCTGAGGATATGAAAGGGACTCCGCCTTATATGGCCCCGGAGCACTTTCTCGATTTCAGGAGGGTGGACCAACGAGGTGACATATATTCATTGGGGAAGATACTGTATGAAGCGGTGGAGGGCAAGATGCCCTTTAATGCGATACCTTTCAAAAGCGCTAAATTGAATAAGCCGAACACCCCATTTTTTCAGGTGCTGGATCGGGTTATTCAAGATGCCACAGCCGAAGACAGAGACAATCGCTTTGAGTCTGTGAAGAAATTTCGAACTGCTCTTCAACAGGCTGTTGATGATTTTGAGAGCCAAAGCCTTTCCGATACTGTTCCGTCATACCGGAAGCCACCGGCTTTTGACCATTTGAGGTGGCTCTGGGTGGGTATTGTCGCGGCGATCCTTTCGGTCGCGGCCATGACCGTCTGGCACCTGACAGGCAATCCCTGGATTCAGAAGCCATTGTTAGAGAATCATGTATTTCAGCAGCAGCCTGCAAAAGAAAAGGTTCCCGGGCCTGCCGAGGTTTCATCGCCGCCCTCGGGCGTTGCGGCCAAGTCCATCATGGGCCAAGACGGTATCACGATGCGGTTGATCCCGGGTGGTAATCTAAAGACAGAGACAGATGCAGGGAAGGCGCAAGGAGACACTGTTCACCTGGAATCATTTTATATGGATGAAACAAAAGCAACCATCCATCATTTTGCTGAATTCCTGAACTCTGTGATTAACGAACTGATCGTTGAAAATGGAGTGGTCAAACATGATAACGAAATATGGTTTCTTTTAGGAGAGGGCGTTGAAAAATATGATCAAATTATTTATCAGCATAATCGTTTTCATATACGCGAACCAAAATATGCGGGGCAGCCGGTCGTTCGAGTAACATGGTACGGGGCCTCTGCCTACGCTCATTACTTTGACAAGCGCCTTCCCACAGAAAATGAATGGGAATATGCCGCTCAAAAAATTGGTTTGCAAAAACAGAAATCTCCCGAATCAAAACCTCGTGAGGAAGTGTCTTCAGGAAGCGAAGCAAATCACCACATGATGGATGTAAGGAGTGATTCAGGCTCCGGCCGCACGAACAAAAGTTTCAGCCAGGCGCCTACCCAAAAGACAGAAGAGTTCCTTCCGCAAAGTGAAATTGGCTTAAAGGGAATGGGGGGCGATATTAAGGAGTGGGTGATACGAAAGGCGGCTGTACAAAAACCAGGGGAAGAATCCAAAACAAATCAATTGAAGTCCCCTTATTCGAGTTTAATTATTGGAAAGCCTTTGCCTGCAAAGGATTTGAAACTACAGGGCGTGATAAGAAAAGTCGGTTATCCGTGGGAAGGCTTTTTCGATGTCGGTTTTCGATGCGCGGCCAGTATAAACTCGAACTGACGATTCTCAACCTGATGATCGCTTTTCAGCTATAACTAATTTCCTGTTCGGATTTCAGCAATGACATTAGGATCGGGGCTTGGCTATTTAAAATTCTTACCGATTATGGTTTTAAAAGCCAGGTCGTGAATAGATGGGCGGAATTCTTTAATAGCCTCGTTGGCTGAACTTGGATGAACGCGGTTGGTCAAAAGGATTACAGTCAGGTCCATGTCCGGATCATACCAGACGGATGTTCCGGTAAAACCTAAATGCCCCACGCTCGCGCGCGAAAAATAACGGCCAGCCGCGGAATCGGTTTCCGCCGGTCTGTCAAAACCAAGAGCGCCGGTTATGTGCGGGTTATCATTGGTCCACTTCCAGAATGTCTTGACAGTTTGGGTTGAGACAAGGTGATTGCCGGGATCATTTCGAAAGGACGCCCGTAAGGAGGCCATGATACGCCAGACCTCGCCAGCGGTTCCGAACAAGCCCGCGTGACCGGCCGCGCCTGACAGGGCGTAGGCGTTTTTATCATGCACCGCGCCCTTGAGCACGCCTCCCCGGTCCGGGCAGTCTTCAGTTGGAGCTATTTCCTCCGTGGAAGAAAGACCGGTTTGATCCAGTGGCCTGTAACCTGTTTGCCGAAGGGTTAATGGTCTGGCAATATGCTCATCAAACAGACGATCCAAACGAGCATGACCGATCTCTTCCAGGATTAAACCCAGCAAGATAAAGTTCAGATCGCTGTAAATGGATCGTGTCCCGGGTTCCGCCTCGAAGGGTTCTTCGAGTATCAATTCAGCCGCTTGTTTTCGACGTTCTTCAGAAGGAACTTGTTCCAGAGTTTCGAAATAAGGCCGCCAGGCTGGCAGTCCGGAGGTGTGGCTCAAGAGGTGAAACAGGGTCAGCTCTTTCTTGTCATCCGGCACGAAGAACGGCCAAAGCCGTTTAAGGGGAGATTGCAGATCAAACCGACCCTGGTCTAGAAAGATCATGGTCAATATGGTGGTGGAGAGAATCTTGGTCAGGGACGCTAAATCATAAATCGTCTCCCAATGAACCGAACTGGCTTGATCGCCGTATTCAAGCCTGCCAGCGGTAATATTCGCGGCGATACGTTCACCTTTAGCCGCCAGCAGCACCGCGCCGGGAAAAACGCCTCGCGCGGCCGCTTGATTCATCTCCTCTTCCAGTCGCCTGATTTTCATGTTTAAAAACTCGGCGCTTCTCAGGCCAGATAGGGTTCAGTCAGATCCAAACGGCCCGCCTGAGTGTCAAGAATGGCGTTGGGACCGATGGGTAAGGTTATATTCCTTGCCCCATGGCCTACGGGGAAATCAGCCAGCACAGGGCCGTGAAAATCGGTCAGGTTCCTTTCGAGCACCCGGTTTACCTCATCACTCGATCCGCAATTAACAAACTGTCCCAGAATTAAGCCTGAACTCCGCTCCAGGGTTCCGGAGAGTCTGAGGGCCGTGAGCATCCGATCCAGACGATAGGGGGACTCACCGGTGTCCTCGAGAAAGAGGATGGCCCCATCCAGGTCTGGTAAGGTGGGTGTGGCGAGCAGGTGTATCAGAATCGTCAAGTTGCCTCCCATGAGAGGACCTTCGGCTCGCCCGGGAAGCATGACGCGAAAGTCACTCACGATTAACGGAAAGACACTCTGGCGGAAAAGCAGTTTTTTAAGCGTGGAAACCGTTTCTTTATCAGCCTGGCCGAGGGATGTAACCACAGGGCCGTGAAAGGTGACTAAACCGACCGCTTGATGCAAGGCCAGAAGCAGGGCCGTCACATCGGAAAAGCCAATCATGATTCTGGGTTTGTTTTGGATGAGCTCGAGGTCGATGCGGTCAAGGATTCTCATGGCGCCATAACCGCCGCGGGCGCAGAAGACGGCCTTGACGCTCTCATCCGCCAGCAGGGTATTAATGGTTTCGGCCCGGCTTCGATCCGAACCGGCCAGATACCCGTCTCGCTTAAAAATATCCGGTGAATAACGGGGTATTAGCCCCATGGATTCAAGGCGGGTTAAACCGGCCTTAAAGCGGGTTTCATCAAAAGGGCCGGCCGGCGCGGCCACCCCCACGATGTCCCCTTCGGTGAGGGGTTGAGGCAGTAGAAGTTTTCGTGTTTCAGCTCTGGCCACGAGGGGTCCGATTGAGATTGAAAAGAATCCTCAGGCCGTCCAGCGTTAAATCGGGTATTACTTCGGTGATGGTTTCCGATTCCACGGCAACCAGCGGCGCTAAACCTCCTGAAGCGATGACGAGCGGATCAGTTCCGGCTTCGGCTATCATGCGGCGTACAATGCCGTCGATCAAACCAACGTGTCCGTAGACCAGGCCTGAGAGCATGGCCGAGATTGTGTCTTTGCCAATGACTCTTTTGGGTCGCGAAATCTCAATTCGCTGCAGTTTGCTGGCTTTTTGGAATAAGGCCTCACTCGAAATAATAAGGCCCGGCGCTATGACCCCGCCCATATATTCGCCTTTGGGAGAGACATAGTCAAAATTCGTGGAGGTGCCCAGGTCAATGATAATCAGAGATCGGCGATATTTATCATAAGCGGCCACCGCGTTGACAACCCTGTCAGCTCCAACTTCTTTTGGATTGTCGATGAGAATGGGAATACCCGTCTTGATCCCGGGGCCAACTACAAGCGGGTCGGTTTGGACATACTTGCGTCCGAAATTTTCCAGGGTGTCCAGCATGGGAGGCACCACGCATGAGATAATCAGGTTATTTGCTTTGGAAAAATCGAGCCCCCGGGAATCAAAAAGATTTCGAAACAGCATGCCCAGTTCGTCTACGGTCACGTCCCTTTCGGTTCTTATTCGCCAATCCGCCTTGAGGACCTCCCCGTCGAAGATTCCAATAACGGTATTCGTATTTCCAACATCAAGAGCGATAAGCATTTCTTACCCTAACTCCTTGGCAATCACAGCCGCTGTTTCTTCGGCCATTGTTTTTATTTCTTTTGGGTTCCTTCCTTCGATCATGACCCTGACCAGCGGCTCTGTTCCTGAATAGCGAACCAGCAGCCGGCCCTCCTCTCCCATGGCCTCCTGGACTAGGCGGCATTGGTTTTCGATCTCAGGGATATCCATCAGGTTCACACGCTCCGAAACCCGAACATTAAGCAGTATCTGAGGCAAACTCTCCATAATCCCGGCCAGTTCGGACAGTGATTTCTCTTCTCTTTTCAGGATCGCCAGAACCTGTATGGCGCTCAAGGTGCCATCGCCGGTGGTGTTTTGATCCAGAAAGATCAGATGACCGGACTGCTCTCCACCAAAATTATAGCCTCCCTGGCGCATTTGTTCAACGACATAACGGTCACCGACGTCGGTTTGAACAAGGCTCAGGCCAAGGTTCTTAAGGGCTATTTTCAAGCCAAGGTTACTCATCACAGTGGTGACAACAGTTTTATGGCAAAGTAGTTCCCGGCGATCCAAATCCCGGGCGCAGATGGCCATGATGTGGTCCCCGTCAACCACCTGTCCCTGATGATCCACAAAGATAATCCTGTCGGCGTCTCCATCCAGGGTCAAACCCAAATCAGCCTTTTCTTTGACCACCGTTTTCGCCGTAAATTCAGGATGGAGAGAACCGCAGTCACGGTTGATATTCTGGCCGTCAGGTTCAGCGCCGATGAGAATAACTTCCGCTCCAAGTTCCTCAAGGACCGCTGGCGCGCATTTATAAGCCGCTCCGTTGGCGGTGTCAATGACCAGACGCAGGCCGGTAAGGGTCATGTCCCGGGGAAAGGTCTCTTTAAGAAAACGGGCGTAGCGCTCGGTGGAATCCTTGAGACGCTCCACCCGGCCTATTTCCCCGCCTGTGGGCCGCTCTGAATCCAGCTCGTCTGAGAAAATGAGGGCTTCGATTTCACCTTCGACTTCATCAGGCAGTTTGAATCCGTCATGAGAGAAAATCTTGATCCCGTTGTCTTGAAACTGGTTGTGAGACGCGGAAATTACAACCCCGGCGTCAGCCTTCATGTTTCTGGTCAAAAAGGCGACACCCGGCGTTGGCAGCAAGCCGGCCAAAATCACGTCCGCCCCCATGGAGCAGATACCGCTGGCCATGGCGTTTTCGATCATATAACCTGAAAGGCGGGTATCTTTACCGATAATGATCTTTGGCCGCCTCTTCGAATCTTTTCTCAGGATATACGCCGCGCCGCGCCCTATCCGCATGGCCATTTCCCCGGTCATGGGAAATTCGTTGGCCAGGCCGCGCACACCGTCCGTGCCAAAAAGTTTACGTTCGTTTTGAACCGCCGTTTTGTCCTGTTTCTTTCCCGTCACAAATCGTCCTGTTTTATCTTTTCCTGTTTCACCGCGTTGACCACCGCCAGGGTCTGTTTCGCCAGTTCAATGTTATGCACCCGCAGTATATGCGCGCCTTTGTAAGCCGCCAGGGCAGTCACCGCGGCGGTCCCAATGTCTCGTTCTTTCGGCAGAGCTCCGCCCAGGATCTTCCCGAGAAACGCCTTGCGGGAAGCTCCTATCATCACCAGATATTCGAGGTTGATAATTTCTTCCAGCCGGTTGATCAAGGTAAGGTTGTGGTCAAACGTCTTCCCGAATCCGATCCCGGGATCAATTATGATCATTTCCCTGGACACCCCCGCTTTCTCAGCCCGGTTGGCGGCCTCAAGCAGAAAAGATTTGATCTCACCTATCAAATCCTTATAGGTCGGGTTAACCTGCATGGTTCTGGGTTCGCCCTTCATGTGCATGAGGATCAGAGGCACACCGGCGCGGGCCGTTACATGCAGCAGTTTTGGATCCATCCGTCCGGCGCTGATGTCGTTGACAATTGACGCCCCGGCTTTAAGGGCGGCCTCAGCCACACCGGCCTTGCAGGTATCCACGGACAGGGGGACGTCAACCTTCCCGGCCAGGCCCTCTATGACCGGGATAACCCGGCGCAGTTCCTCGTCTTCACTTACGGACTCGGCGCCAGGCCGGGTGGATTCGCCTCCGATGTCCAAAATGTCGGCGCCGGCTTCCGCCAGACGCAGACCATAAGTCACGGCGGTATCATGAGCGTAACAATCCCCGCCGTCCGAAAATGAATCGGGTGTGACATTGATCACACCCATAATGTGGGGCCGCAACCCGAGGTCCAGCACCCATTTATCCCATTTAAGCCTGAATTCAACCAAGATTATTTACTGATTCGACGACTCTTATTCAGTCTCCATTGATTCTCTGGCTTCTTCTACGGCACCCAGTTCTCGTTCCACGGCCGGAGCTACGATTTCGTTTATCTCAGCGCTGTCCAGCGTCTCTTTTTCCAGCAGGATTTGAGCCAGACTGTGCAGGACTTCTATGTTTCTTTGTAGTAGATCCAGGGCCTGCTTATGACTGTTGTTAACCAGGGCTGAGACCTCGGTGTCAATCAATTGAGCCGTTTTCTCACTGTAATCCCGATGCTGGGCGAACTCCCGGCCCAGGAAGATCTGTTCCTCTTTTTTGCCAAAGGTAAGAGGCCCCAGCTTTTCACTCATGCCCCACTCACAAATCATTTTCCTGGCCAGGTCAGAGGCTTTTTCAAGGTCATTACCGGCGCCGGTGGTCATTTGCTTGAGCACCAGCTCCTCAGCCGCCCGTCCACCCAGAAGCATAACCAGGTTACCAAGGAGGAATTTCTGGGGATAGGTGTGCTTTTCATCCATAGGCAGGGTTTGAGTTAGGCCCAGGGCCCGGCCTCGAGGTATGATAGTGACCTTGTGGATGGGATCGCTGCCAGGGGTCAGTCTGGCTACCAGGGCATGCCCGGCTTCATGGTAAGCGGTGATACGCTTCTCCTCGTCAGAGATAATCATGCTCCGCCGTTCCTTGCCCATCAAGACCTTATCCTTGGCTTCCTCGAAGTCGCTCATGTCAACTTTTTCTTTGCTTTCACGGGCGGCCAGCAAGGCGGCTTCATTGACTAGGTTTTCAATATCCGCGCCGCTAAAACCCGGTGTCCCCCGGGCGAGAATCGAACGGTCCACATCATCGTCCAGGGGTATGCGGCGTGTATGGACGTTAAAAATCATTTCCCGCCCCTTGATGTCAGGTATGGGCACAACCACCTGCCGGTCGAAACGCCCCGGCCTCAAGAGGGCCGGATCCAGCACGTCAGGCCGATTCGTGGCGGATATCAGAATGACGCCCTCGTTGGACTCAAATCCGTCCATTTCGACCAGAAGCTGGTTCAGGGTTTGTTCACGTTCGTCGTGACCGCCGCCCAGACCGGCGCCCCGGTGGCGGCCTACGGCGTCTAGCTCATCAATGAAGATAATGCAGGGAGCGTTCTTTTTACCCTGCACAAAGAGGTCCCTTACCCGGGAAGCCCCGACCCCCACAAACATTTCCACAAAATCTGAACCACTGATGGAAAAGAAGGGGACCCCGGCTTCTCCGGCGATGGCTCTGGCAAGCAGGGTTTTGCCCGTTCCGGGTGAACCCATGAGCAGAACGCCCTTGGGGATGCGGCCGCCCAAACGCGTGAACTTCTTCGGGTCTCTCAAGAAGTCAATGATCTCCTCAAGCTCCTCCTTGGCCTCCTCGATCCCGGCTACATCCTCAAAAGTGACCTTGTTCCATTGATCGACCTGAAGCTGAGCTCTGCTTTTACCAAAGGACAGGGGGCCTTTACCGCCGCCGCCCTGCATTTGGCGCATGAAAAAGATCCAGACACCGATGAGCAGGAGCATGGGAAACCAGGAAATAAGAATGGTCATGTACCATGGAGATTCATCCATGGGTTTGGCCGATATCTTGATGTTCCTATCCCGCAGGGTCTTGATCAAATCCGGATCGTCGGGCGCGTAACTCTTGAATTTTCGTCCGTCAATCCTGTTGCCTGTGATTTCATTTCCCCTGATAACCACCTCTGAGACCTCGCCCGTCTGGATGGAGGTCAGAAGTTCGCTGTAAGCGATAATGTTGGAAGTTGGCGGCCGATTATTGAATAAATTAAAAAGTAAAATCATCATCAAACTGATGACCAGCCATAAGGCTAAATTTTTATAAAAAGGACTCAAAATATTTTCTCCTAGGATCAGCGCTGGAAACGAAACTGTCTGTCCGGCTATGTTTCATTACTCACAACTTATTATTATATTTCGATTGCTTGAAATATTCAAGGCAAATGCGTTTAGAGACCTCTGCAAGGCTTCGTCCTCTAGCCGAACTCATGAGCACGGCTTCGCTGACGCCGCAGCGGCATATGTCAGGCTCAAATTTAAGTCCTCGAAATATTGGTAATATTCCTGCGGGTTAAATTTTCGCCTTTCGCGATTTCAACAAAATTACTGGTTTTGCAGAGGTCTCGTTTATGGAATTTTTTCAAGCTCTTTCAGTGTCAGTACCAGAGCTTGCCTTGTATCTGCCTTTAACCGGACCCTTTCGGAGATCCTGAAACCGCTAACCCAGACGATCCCTTTTTGATCCAGTATCACAGGGATTTTTAGGCGTTGATGCGGCGGGACCTTGGTATCAATAAAGATATCATGCAGTTTCTTGGTCCCATTCATCCCAAAGGGTTGAAACCGGTCCCCCGGACGCGTTGTTCTTATGGTCAACGGTAGTGATAATTTGCTCAAATCCAGGACCGCTTCCGACGGCCCCAGGTTTCGAGGGTCCAAATCCTGTGGCCGACCGCATATTTCAGCCACCAGTTCGAGGCCGATTTCCTTCAATTGAACCTGACCGGGGGGAATCAGGGTGTACTTGAAAGAAAGATCCGATCCGCTGGGAGGCGATCCTAGAAAAAGATAACCGTTTTCCAGCCAGGCTCGAAGCCCGCCCGGAAGATCAATTCCGCGTTCCCCGCTCAAGGAAGTGAGGTCCAGAACCGCCTCAACATGGTTCATGGTCAGCGATCGAGTTTGGCCGGTGATGGATCTTATACCCGCTCGAACCAAACGTCGTCCCACAGCCCGGTTCAAGGCGGCCAATTCTGAGGCGTTTAGCCGGACAGATTCCTGTTTTTCGATCCAGCCCACTCCCGGTTTTAGCTCATCCAAGATCTCCTCCCAGGCCGATTCTTCTTCACGAATGAGCTGGGCCGTCCGAACCAGCGCTTTTTTAACCGCCGGGTTAAAATCCTGAGCCATTTTGGGAAGCAGGCCGTGGCGAACCCGATTCCTGGTAAAATTCAGGCTTTTGTTACTGCTGTCCTCCACCCAGGTAAGACCTTTGGCGTTGAGATAAGTGAGAAGCTCGCTTTTCCAAAAGGTCAACAAGGGTCTGAGGATGCGGCCATCGCGGACGGGCGGTATACCGGCCAAACCCTGGGGCCCGGCGCCCCGCATCAGATTTATCAGCAGGAGCTCCGCGTTGTCGTCGGCTGTGTGTCCCGTGGCGATGTAATCGGCC
>JAFDLS010000225.1 GCA_019306365.1 Deltaproteobacteria bacterium | reverse complement strand
TTAGGGACCATTGACGCACGCAAGGTTGGCGGGGCCGAGGCGGTAGCTGAAATTCTCAACCAGGTGGATCAATCTACGGAAAACGCCATTCTATCAAAAATCGAGGAGGAGCACGCCGACCTGGCGGATGATATACGCAAATTGATGTTTGTTTTCGATGACCTAATTAACGTTGACGATCGCGGAATTCGATCAATTCTCCGAGAGGTCAACAATGAAGAGCTTACTCTGGCTCTCAAAACCGCTTCTGACGCCATGAAGAATAAGATTTTCAGTAATCTTTCTGAACGAGCGGCCGCCATCATTCAGGAAGATCTTGAAATCATGGGTCCGGTAAAGCTTGTTGACGTGGAAAAAGCACAGCAATCCATTCTGAGAGTAGGCAAAAAACTCGAAGGCGAAGGCAAGATAATGCTGGGCAAGGGTGGAGAAGAAACCTTTGTCTAAATCGAAGATCATCCGATCCAGTGATGTTGATCAATCCGGGTGCAGGACTTTTAACCTGAAATATTTCTCGGAAATGGAAAAGCATAAAAAAATCACTCCGGACAAGACCCCTGCGGAGTACACCTTTGAGCCCTTAGCAGAGGTGGGCGATTCACCGGCTGCGACCTTCGCTAAGGCCAAAAAAGCGCTCCAGCAGGCTCAACAGGTTCTGGCTGAGGCAAGGAAAGAGGCGGAAAAAATCAGAGCGCAGGCTCAAAAGGATAAAAAAAAGATTATAGAAAAAGCCCAGCCTGAAGGGTTTGATCAGGGATATCAGCAGGGATTTATTGAAGGTCAGGCTAAAGGCAAGGAGGAGTTCAAATCAAAAAGAATTGAAACCTGGAAATTTCTCGATGACATCGGAAACCTTTACCAGAATATCATGGAAGCCAATGAAGCTGTACTGGTAAAATTGGCCCTGACTGTGGCTGAAAGAGTTTTACTGCGTGAAGTGAGCTGTTCTCCAGAGGCTATTTCCGCCGCCTTCAAGGCCGCCATGGAGCACCTGAATAATATGCATGAAGTAATCCTGAGAGCTCACCCCGATGACCTGGCTCAACTGGAAGCCGCACGATCCAATATGACGGATAAATCAAACGAGACGGTGAAAATAACCCTTTCGCCCGATCCGACTTTAAATAGAGGCGATCTTATTGCGGAGACAGAGGCCGGTCTGATTGACGCCACGCTGAAAACACGCCTTAAAGCCGTAGTCGCCGCCGTGGATGAGGAACTTAAAAAGAATTTTAATGTGGATTGGTAAAAAGCACCCTTTTAAACAGAGCTTTTTATAAATGGACATAGATTATAACTTAGACAGGTATATCGATATCGCCGCCAATGCTAAACCCTTGATATTGGAAGGGCGCGTGGTGAAAGTCGTGGGCCTGGTGATCGAAAGCGAAGGTCCAGCCGCCTCTGTGGGTGACCTATGTTATATCTTCCCAAGTGATAGAGACGAGCCCATAGAGGCTGAGGTTGTCGGTTTTCACCAGAGTCATATTCAACTCATGCCCCTCGGGCCGGTACAGGGCCTTACTCCGGGCTGCCGGGTCGTGCCCCAAAATTCAACCGCCACAGTCCAGGTTGGCCAGGAGATATTAGGCCGCGTCATCAATGGCCTTGGTTATCCGATCGATGACCTTGGCCCCATCAAGGATGGAACCCCCTATCCTATTTACTGTCAGCCGAGTAATCCACTGACGCGGGCGAGTATCACGGAACCGATTGACGTCGGTGTACGATCCATCAACGCGCTGCACACTATCGCCAAAGGACAGCGAGTTGGAATATTTTCAGGTTCCGGGGTGGGTAAAAGCACTCTGCTCAGCATGATCTCGCGCCATACCCAGGCTGACGTCAATGTTATCGCTCTTATCGGGGAACGCGGCCGGGAAGTAAAAGAGTTCATAAAAAAGGGGCTGGGTCCCGAAGGCATGAAACGTTCCGTGGTCATAGCCGCCACCTCTGATCAGCCCGCCCTGGTCCGAATTAGAGGCGCTTTTGTAGCCACTGCGGTGGCTGAGTACTTCCGGGATCAGGGGGCTGACGTTATCCTCATGATGGATTCAACCACCAGGTTTGCCCACGCCTCAAGGGAGGTCGGCCTCTCCATCGGCGAACCGCCTACTACAAGGGGTTATACTCCATCAGTTTTCGCCCAGCTGCCCCTGCTCCTGGAAAGGGCCGGGAACTGGCGTGATAAAGGCAGCATAACCGGGTTGTATACCGTTCTGGTTGAAGGTGATGATATTAATGAACCGCTGGCCGACGCCTTAATGTCCATTCTGGACGGTCATATCATTTTGAAAAGGGAACTGGCCGCTCGAAACCGTTATCCGGCCGTTGACCCGCTTATTAGCATCAGCAGACTCATGATTGATGTTGTCGAACAGGATCATCTAAACCTGGCGAGGCGGTTTTCAGAGGTGCTGGCGACCTATACCAGGGCTGAAGACATGATCAATATCGGAGCTTACATTAAGGGGTCCAGTCCTGAAATTGATTACGCGATTAAAGTAATGCCCCGTTTCGAGGCCTTTCTCAAGCAGACCCCGGAAGAAAGCGTAAGTTTTCTCCAAGCCCAGGAAGAACTCAAGATGGTTTTTAGTTAGCTATGTTTAATTTCCCGCTTGAATCACTTCTTAAGTATCGACGTCAGAAGGAAGATACTGAGATGCATGAGCTTTCCAATCGGGTCAGAAACATGCATGCCGTTCAGGCGGATCTTGAAATGATAAAAAAGAGGGCCGCGAATTTGAAGAAGGCCGCCAAAGAACAGATAACCTCAACCGTTTCAGGGCCGATTATTGCCATGTATTCCAATTACCTGCACAGCCTTCGCAAATTGGATTTAGAGACGCGGGATAAATTGACCCAAACCGAGGCTGACATTGATAAACAGCGCGGGAAACTAATAAAAGCCTCTGTCGACCGCAAGATTATCGAGCGCTTTAAGGAGATAAAGCGCCAGGCTTATGAGAAAGCTGAGTTAGAAAAAGAACTTAAAATTTTTGATGAAATAAACACCTTAAGGGCCGGAAGAAAAAATGAAGAAAAATAAACATAATACGTCAAACAGGTCCTCATGGCTAAGCCTGGAGCTCTTTATCATTTTAAGCCTTACCCTTAAAATGACCCTTACCGGTGGATATTTCCTCTCAATAACCAAGGGGACTTCAGTAATCAAACCCTCAGTGGCTATAGCAGCCGATCAGTCCCAGGAACAAAAAGCAGCTCCCTACACTCTGGAAACGCTTCAATCTCCAAAAGATTTGTCACTTATCGAACAATATAAGGCTATACTCCTGGTTCTGAGAAGCAAAGACAAAAGGCTCAATGAAAAAGAGCAGCGCCTCAGAGAAAAAGAGGAAGCTCTAAAGGCCCTGGAAAAAGAAACTCAAAAACGGGCCGTGGAACTGACCGCCAGGTTAAGTAAGCTTATCAAACAAAAAGAGGAGCTGACTGTTAAACTGGAGAAACTCATCGAAGAGCAAAAGGCGCTTGAAGACGCGAAAATAAATCATCTGGTCAAGGCCTATAGCGCCATGCGCCCTGAAAACGCCGCCACGCTGGTAAACAGCTGTGAGGATAACGTGGCGGTTCGTATCCTCGGTTTTATGAACGGCCGATCCGCGGGTAAAATTTTGGCCTTTGTAGAACCGGTCAAGGCGGCGAGGTTAACAAAGATACTGGCTAACCATAAGGGGAATGTTCGCCCGCCGGTTGAGAAGTAGGAGCGCCTCGTCCCTTTAGCTCGTGTCATGCCCGCTTTCCCGAACACTACTTACTCATTGAAGAATTAAGATTAAACCGCTACCGGCTAAAGCAGGCAGCGGTTTTTCACATTTGTTTAAAAATTCAATGAAGCCAACGGCGGCGTTAGTGCTGATCGGCTGGTTGTTTGGGTGATTGCATGTAGAGCGTTTGTCATAAATATGTTCCGTTTGGCCCTGGGGTAGGAGAAAATTTAGTTTCGGTCTTTCTCGTAAGCCACCTTACGACAAACGCCAAAGCATCATGTAATTGCCATTTGTTATATCATGGCAGCC
>JAFDLS010000224.1 GCA_019306365.1 Deltaproteobacteria bacterium | reverse complement strand
CCCACTGTTCGTCAGTTAAATTCTGTCTCTTCTTTACCATCTCGTGTAAAGATTCGGTCAAAGCCCCCTGGCAGTCGAAACATCCTTTGTATTCAATACCTTTTTCCTGGCAGACAGAGGTTATAGGTTCGGTAAACCCATCCATGGCCTGGTTCGGATAGGCCGGGGCGAAATGGGTTATGAAACCGGCCATTTTTTGTCCTGAACCGGCTTGAATACCGCTTAAGAATTCTTTAACCGGTCCGGCCAGGTTACCGGCATGGAGCGGCGAGCCGATAAAGATGAAATCATATCCGGCGAAATCATCGGCGCTGACATCTTCCAGTTTCTTCAGGTCAGCCTCATTTTCACGGGACGCTTCCTCGCAGATGGCCTTGGCGATTTTTTCCGTATTCCCGGTCTGACTAAAATAAGTAACTAAAACTTTCATGATTTAACCTCCTTGTCTGTTTCGTTTTTGATGACGATTTGGATTTCCTGGACAGTTACCAAAGATTTCCCGGGGAGTCCAGAACGGATCACAGGGATTCGGTTTATTGACTAAAAACCAAGGCCCAGGACATCCCGACCAGAATTACGCCGGGAATGACGAAAAAAAGAAAACCCAATACCGCTGCCCTTTTTTCATGTTCCTTGATCGACCCGATCAGCACGTCAAAGCTGAAGATAGTGGATGCAGCCCCGAGTATGAACAACACCCACACGTACCAGGTCTGGTTTGAACCCTGTAAAAGCAGCCATGCCGCTGCAAAACCGGTCAGAAGGCCCAAAACGAGATTGACCATTTTATGATCCCCCTTTTCATTTCATGAACCTTTTTCCACCACTTAAGATACCTTGCTAGATCCCGTCAGATTGGATCAGGTTTGTATGCTGACATCTTCGGCCATGAAGTCGTTCATGATCCGGGCAAGCTCCGGTCCGTACTGTTCCTGAATAAAATGCACACCATCTGGAAATTCAGTATGCGGCTGACCCTTCGCCCCGGGCACATGTTCCTGAAATATCTTGTCGAACCATCCCAGTATCGGATCGGCCTTTCCATAGGCAGTTAAAAATGGCTTCTCCCAGCGGTCAAAAACCTCCCAGGCTTCTGAAAATAATCTGATTGTATCAGCGTCTTCAGGACCGCTCGGCGCCAACAACGGAAAAATCAACGCTCCAGCCTGGTATGTGCCGTCCGGAAAAGGCGCATCGTATGCCGCTTTCTCTTCGTCAGATAAAGACAGCGTGCTCATACCTTCCCAGGCAAGTTCGGGTATCTCACCGGATATTACTTTACCGGTTTCCAACTTTTCTTGTTTCTCGATCCAGGTCTGCCAGCGCGTAAACGCCCCCGGCTCAGGAGAGCCCGTAGTAGCGGCCTTCACCATTCGATCAATATTCCGGGGATCAGGCAGACCACCGTTAGCCATCATGATTCTATCAACCCGATTTTGTTCGAGCGCGCAGAGTGTCAGCCCGATCAAGCTTCCCCAATCCTGCCCGAAAAAGGTGATATTGTGCAGATCAAGCTTAAGGAGCCAGGAACGCATCCACTCCACGTGCCGCGCAACGGTATAGTCCGTTTTTTTCGCCGGTTTATCTGATTTTCCAAATCCAATCAAATCTGGCGCGAGTACACGATGCCCCGCGCCGACAAGCACCGGGATCATCTTTCGGTAAAGATAAGACCAAGTTGGTTCTCCGTGGAACAGCACAACGGGCGCGGCGTCACCCGGTCCCTCATCGACATAATGAATGCGGAGCTGTCCGCCTTCTGAATCAGGGACATCGACATAATGCGGATCAAAAGGGTAGCCTGGTAAATTTTCAAATCGATCATCAGGGGTTCTTAAGATTTCCATGGGGCCACCGTCCTTTCTGTTAATTCAAAATTAAGATTTGATGAAAAATGAAAATATGAAACTTTAATGATTAGTCTTTTGATGACTCACTAACCCCCTTAACCGGCAAATCCTTTTCCCACCAGGTCTTTCTTTTTTCCTCCGGTATGAGTCCATATCCGAAAAGATCGTCCATCAAGGCATAGAACCGGGAAAAGGCTGGCAGTTTGGCTCCCAGGGACCTCATGAGGCCATGCAGGGCTGTCTTGTTCTGCTTGTTCCAGGTGCAGGCAGCCAGACACGCGCTACAATAGGTTCCGGCGCTTGAGGTGTAAGCCGCGCACTTTTCGCAGTCCTCGAACCAGACCTTTTTCCCTTTAAAGGAATACGGGCCCAGCGGCTCCCAGGACGGATCGGTCTCAAAACTGATGGCATTGACCGGGCACGCCCTGGCGCACTTCCTGCAATGCCGGCAGAATTCGTGCAGACCGAAATCAATCGGCTTGTCCAGAGCCAGAGGCAGGTCGGTCAGGATGAGTGCGAAACGGACGGCGCCTCCAAAAAAAGGCGAAACCACGCGGTTCATGCGCCCCATCTCGCCCAGGCCCGCCATGACGGCAAAGGGAATTGGATTGATCCCCATCATGTGAATATCAAATGCGCCGTAGCCAATGCCTCGAATGAAGTTCATCAGCTTTTCCTCGGCCATGTGAGCTTCTTCATAACCGGCACGGTCCGCCGCGCTGCCCAGGGCCCCGGGCGCGCATTTCGCCGCCCACATCGGCACCCGGCCGGCCACGACAATGACGTACTTGTAAGCCGGAGGGAAAAATATCCCCTCCCGGCTGGTGGTCGGCTTTTCGACATCCGAACTGATCCGCACGTTCGGCCCCAACCAAGTCAAGTCCATGGCCGTGAAGCCCACCTGGGCCGCGCCCAAGTGCACTGCGGCTTTTTCGATCATGGACGATGCCTCCTCCTCGGTTCCCCGCCAGGGCGGCACGCCCAGTTCTTGAGGCGTATGAACCTGATCCGAGATGACCTCACGAATCTTGCGGAAACCGCTGATCAAGCCCCCGTCAACGTTCACCCCCGATTGGAAAAAGGTCTGGGAAGCAAATTCCAGGGATACATCGGGAAGGCTGAATCCGGGCGTTCCGTTGCTGATTTTATTCACGAGGCCGTCGCGCTGACGCGGTTGGTCCGGGTTTTGCCCCCTTCGCATGAGGGACATCATGATCATGTTTATGGTCGGCTTCTGGATCTCTGAGGCGTTCGTCTCAACCGTGATCCTGTCCACGGATTTGACCCACCATGGATACCGCTTACTTTGATCTCGATAAACAAAGCCCTCCGAAATCGCTCCGGGATCGTGATAACTGGTTGTACTCGATGTGTCAACAGCAGATACAGCGGTCATAGAGTTCTCCATGCAATTTGAATGTTTTCACCGGTCATTTTTCATACAAAGCCCTTCGCTCCGGGCTCGCCGCCGCCAGGCGCTTTTTCGCTTCCTCGGGTGAGACGGCTTCGAGCGAACCGTCTTCGTTCTGCACCACGACGCCGCTGTTGGCCAGCATTTTAAAACGTTCCTGGCGCACATCCTTGTCGGGATGGCAGATGAACTGGCAATGTCCGCAGGTAAATTCAAGCAGATCGCCGGGAACCAGAGGATGATACAGTCCATAGTTCGTCTTCGGTCGATCCACATAAGGCTTGGCGGCGTTGATCAGAGCCCCCAGGAACTCATCATCGTTTTCCGGAATCGGGAACCTGGCCGGCGACCAGGTGGACCATTTCCCTGATTTATGCAATCCGCTGAAACCGCCGCAAACGTAATCGCAACGGTTATAGGACCGTCGTTTGGCATAGGAAAAATCCACGCCGCCCAGGGTGACGGTCGTTTCTTCATCCTGGGACATTAACCCGGAAGCGCAGCCGGACATGCACAGACGGCACTGGTCGCAGTAACTGTCCTCCGGGGGCAGCGGGTCCGTGGGGATCAGTTCCGCCTCGGTGACCACCGAAGCGAACAGTACGGTCGCGCCGTATGTTTTCATGATCACATTCCCGGATAGCCCAAAGTGCCCGAGGCCCGAACGCACGGCCAGGTACCTGTGGGAAATCGGGGGTTTTTCATCAAAGGGGCCCCTGGGAGTATCTTTGCGGTACACGGCGTTGGCGATCATCGGAACCGACTTGAAACCTTTCATCATCAGGAAGTC
>JAFDLS010000223.1 GCA_019306365.1 Deltaproteobacteria bacterium | reverse complement strand
AAAACATCATGTAATTGCCCTTTGTTATAATATGGCTGTCGCTGTTTGGGCTTTGATTTAACTTAGCAATCAAACGGAACGTAATTCTGGCAATTACTATAACCCCTGGCTGCCTGGCCTGTCAATCATTGCCCCGGCCTTCATTTATACCCCGGGACTGCGTGTTTGAGTTAAATCGACCTTTCTACACGTTTTAGCTATATATAATTTATTATAATTTGAGATAATTTGTTGACTTTTGTGGACGGCTCAGGTATTGATTAAAACGGGGAGGGGTTTAACCAAAAAGGGGGGTTCCCTGGGCTATGCCCCGTGCCGCAAAAGAGTCTCATAGCTACATCACCCGAGAGGTTCCGGGCTTAATCTTCCTTTTCCTGGCTGTTATTACCTTTCTTTCCTTGATCTCCTTCAGCCCTGAGGACCCTTCCTTCTCCAGGTATATCACCGCCCAGGCATCAAAGCCGATTTCCAATTATATCGGGCTGTTCGGGTCACATTTTTCCGCCCTCCTGATTGACGTGTTCGGTCTGGCCGCCTACTGGCTGGTCGTCGCTCTGCTGTTGGCGTCCTGGCGTTTTTTTCGGGGTAAGGCGTTTAACCTCTCCTGGCTGATCATCCTGGGCGTATTTCTTCTGCTTATCAGCACTTCCGCCTCCCTGTCGCTTTCAGAAAACGGCTATAAAACCGCGCCTGGCGTCTTCCTGAGCGGGGGCTTTTTAGGCGATATACTGACCAGGGTCCTGGTTCATTTCTTGAACCGCATGGGCGCGTCACTGATCGTCGGAGCCCTGGCTTTGATCGGGATCCTCCTCACCACCGGACTTTCTTTGATTCGAGTCACCAGGGCTCTGGTTCGCTTCTTTCGCAAGGCCTTAGAACGGCGCAGGGAGCTCCGGTTAAAAAAGAAGGAACGCGAGGAACGGGCCAGGCGTCTCCAGAAAATGCTCAATAAACAAAAGGGACGCCCCAAACCGAAAATCAAGGAAAGGGCCAAACCGGTCGAGGTTAAGCCGGAAGCTCCCAGGCAGGAAGTTTTCGACTGGATGGTGCCGGAAGGGCCGTATGATCACCCGCCGCTGGACCTCCTTGACACCCTTGAAAAAGGGCAGGGCGGCATGTCCGAGGAAAGCCTCATGGCCAGCTCCCGGCTGCTGGAAAAAAAGCTGGCCGACTTCGGCATAGAAGGCAAGGTGGTTGAGGTCTCCTCCGGCCCGGTTATCACCATGTTCGAGTTTGAGCCCGCGCCGGGTGTCAAGATAAGCAAGGTGGCCAACCTGGCAGACGACCTGGCCATGAGCATGAGGGCCATGTCCATTCGTATCATCGCCCCCCTGCCCGGCAAGGCTGTCATCGGCATTGAGATTCCGAATCCC
The DNA here is from genome assembly GCA_019306365.1 of Deltaproteobacteria bacterium. GTDB lineage: Bacteria > Desulfobacterota > Desulfarculia > Adiutricales > JAFDHD01 > JAFDHD01. Next base: position 6,530 of record JAFDLS010000223.1, on the reverse strand, counting down.
AGGCGTGAGCTGGTCTCCCTGAGGGAGGTTATCGCCACGCCGGCTTATCAGGAATCAAAGTCCCTTCTGACCCTGGTTATGGGCGTGGACATCATCGGCCGCCCCGAAGTGACCGACCTGCGGAAGATGCCCCACCTACTGATCGCCGGAGCCACCGGTTCAGGCAAATCTGTCGGCCTCAACGCCATGGTTCTTTCCATTTTGTACAAGGCCCGGCCCGATGAGGTTCGCTTTCTGATGATTGACCCCAAGAGGATCGAGCTGGCCGCTTACAACGACCTGCCTCACCTGCTCTACCCCGTCATATCCGAACCCAAACACGCCAACCAGGCCCTCAAGTGGGCGGTGGTGGAGATGGAGAACCGTTATCGGCTGCTGGCTGAAAAGGGCGTCCGCAACATCGAGGCCTATAACCGCAAGGTCAAGCGTGAGCTGGCTCAGCCCAAGGCTTCCGGCTCAAAAAAAATCGTCATCTCCGACTCGCGGGCCGGGGAAGGTGACGGAGAAACCGAAGCTCCGCCTCAGCCGCTGCCTTATCTGGTGGTCATCATAGACGAGCTGGCCGACCTGATGATGATCTCCTCCCGTGACGTTGAGGAATCCATCACGCGCCTGGCTCAAATGGCTCGAGCCGCGGGCATTCACCTTATACTGGCCACCCAGCGGCCCTCCGTGGACGTGCTGACCGGTATCATAAAAGCCAACCTGCCCACCCGAGTATCGTTCCAGGTTTCCTCCAGGACGGATTCCCGAACCATCCTTGACGCCAACGGGGCGGAAAGGCTGTTAGGTGACGGCGACATGCTCTTTTTGCCTCCCGGCACGGCCAAGCTGACCCGTATTCACGGAGCCTTTGTCTCGGAAGACGAAATCAAGCGGATTACCGCTTATATTAAGGCTCAACAGAAACCTGAATATTTGGAAGACCTGAAGGTGGCCCAGGAAGCGCTTGAAAACGGGGAGGGCGAGGACGATTATGACGAGAAGTACGATGAGGCCGTGGAGCTGGTAACCCGCACCGGCCGTGCCTCCATTTCTTTAATCCAGCGCCACCTTCGAGTGGGTTACAACCGTGCCGCCAGGATGATCGAGGTCATGGAACGAGAGGGTGTCGTTGGGCCCGCTGACGGTATCAAGCCCCGCGAAATTCTGGCAAAAAGCTATGATTCATAAGAAACATCCTTACGGGCCCCTGTCAGTCATAACGGCCCTGGCGCTCCTGGTATTTACTTTAACGCCTCCCTGTGTTTTTGCCGAAGCGACCAAACAGGAAATCCTTTCGGGCATGCAGAAGCGGTACGCGGGCATGAACGACCTGACCGCGGACTACGCCAGGGAGACCAGCTCCCCGGCCATGGAAAGCCTCTTCAGGGTCGCGTCCGAACACAAGGCCTCAGGGCGGCTTTTTTTTAAAAAGCCAAACAAACTGCTGATAAATCAAATAAAGCCCCGGCCTGAAAAACTGGTTACGAATGGTGTGACCGTGTGGTGGTACATTCCCGAGGAAAACCTGGTTCAGCGGTACTCAGGTCCGAACCTTATGATCGAAGTCAAGCCCTTTGTGGATTTTCTGGCCGGCCTGGACAGCCTTACGGACCGCTTTACCATCACCTTGACCCCCGCCAAAGACGTGCCTGAACCCATTCATGAACTGGTCCTGGAGCCGATCGAAAAAGGAACCGGGCCTCAAAAGATCTCCCTGTGGCTTGACACTCACGATTACACCCTGATCGGGTTTCGTTTTACGTCCATTTTAAAGGAAACCACGGATTTTCATCTGAGCAACATCAGTTATAACCAGGATTTAAAAACCGGCCAGTTCGACTTTCAAATCCCGCCCGGCGCTGAGGTCATGGACGCCGACGCGCAGTAACTCGCTGAAATATTAATATAGTCAGCGAGTTTTAAGCGCATCGAAAGGCGATAATGATGACCCGAACGAAATAAAAAGGGCGCGCTCGGCGCACCCTGCTTGAGCTTTCTTTTGATTATTATAATGAGACCCCTGTAAAATCAGTAATTTTGTTGAAATCGCGGAAGGTGAAAATTTAAGCCGCAGGAATATTGCTAATATTTCGAGGGGTTACTTTTGAGCCTGACATGTGCCGCTGCAGCGTGAGTGAAGCGGGGTTCATGCGGCCAGCTAAAGGACGAAGTTTTGCAGCGGTCTCGTTTACAAGGTTTTATGCGGGGGTCGCAGGGTCAACCCTAAACAAAAACGACACAGGGCGAGGTCTGGTTTACATTTCATAGACCACTTTAAAAACCTCTAAGAGAGGCCTTATGGAAACAAAGGAGCTTCAAAAAAGGATTCGCGGCCTGATAAAAGAGCGAAACGCCATTCTGCTGGCACACAATTACCAGCGCGCGGAAATCCAAGAAATAGCTGATTTAACTGGAGATTCTCTGGGACTGTCCATCCAGGCCGCAGAGACCGACGCCGAAGTGATCGTGTTTTGCGGAGTTCATTTCATGGCCGAAACCGCCTCCATACTAAGCCCGCACAAAACGGTTCTTCTGCCCAGAATGGACGCGGGCTGTCCAATGGCGGACATGATTACCGCCCCGGCGTTAAGAAGGCGCAAGGCCGAACTGCCCGGTGTGCCCGTGGTCACCTATGTGAACACCACGGCGGAAGTCAAGGCCGAAAGCGATATCTGCTGCACCTCGGCCAACGCCGTGAAGGTAGTCAATTCCCTTGACGCCGACCGGGTCCTGATGACCCCGGACAGAAACCTGGCCCGTTACGCTCAGCGGCATGTCAGCGCGGAAATCCTGCTCTGGGACGGCTGTTGTAACATCCACGACAAGCTTCGGGCGGATCACATTCTTCGAGCCAAAGAACGCTGGCCCGAGGCGGTTGTGGTGGCTCACCCGGAATGCCGGCCCGAAGTCCTGGACCTAACGGACGCGATTCGTTCCACGTCCGGCATGCTCGGTTTTTGCAAGGAAAGCAAGGCAACACAGTTCATTATTGGCACGGAAAACGGCCTGCTTTACCAGCTAAGGACACAAAATCCGGACAAGAAGTTTTATCAGGCTTCCCGTTCCATGGTCTGCCCGAACATGAAGCTGACCCGGTTGAGGGATGTTGCCGTGGCCCTGGAAACCATGGACCCGGTTGTCACGGTTCCGGAAGACGTCCGGCTGAAGGCCCTGGTGGCGGTTAATCGGATGTTAGCGGTGCCTCGCGACTAGCTTTGGCTTGTTTTAACTCGGTTAAAGCTCCATTTACATCATCGAAGACATTGAAGGGCCGGCATGTCTCAAGCACCTGAAGGGCGCGCTTGAGTCCGCCTTGGGTTTGCGGGTCAACGACCACGCCTGCCATGGCCTTGTCTTGAGCCAGGTGAATCAATGTCAGAAGGCTTTCCGCCTCCGAACTCTTCATGGACACGATTTCACGTAAATCGAAAAGGACTGTCTTAATATCATTTATTTCTAATAAATCAATTAGTTGAGTTAATAAATCTGGCGCGCCGCCGCACAGGTCGTTCTGGTGAAGCCGGATCGTCTTTAAGCCCTTTTTTTCCGATCCGCTTAAAGGGCGGGTTATTTCCGAGGCGTTATTACGCTTATGGGCCTGGTGACTCCCCTGTTCTTTTTGCCGGGCTGGAGAGGGCAATGTTTTTGGGGCTGAAAAGGGGTTTTTCGCCTGTTTTCGTCCGGGTTCATCATGGTCGAGCCTGTTCAGCCGTTCCATTAAACGCTTGGTTCCCGGTGTATCTTCCGGGCCGCCAGATTCAACTTCGCTTACCATTAGTTCCAGTAAATCCAAAGAGTTGAATAACAACTCGATGGTTTCGGCGGTTGGAGCCTCTTTCTTCTGCCGCAAATCCTGAAGTATGTTTTCCGCGCTATGCGTTACTTCAAAAATTTCTTCTAAATTCAAAAACCCGGCATTTCCCTTTATGCTGTGAAGGTCTCTTAAAAGGCCGTCAAGGCGATCAAGGGCTCGGGGATCGTTTTCCAAGGCCAGAAGGTGTTCGTTGGCCCGCTCGAGGTGATCGCGGGCGTTTATAATGAATTCTATTAGGATTTCTTCGGTCATTTTCTCCTCTCCTTGTCGGCGGCTTAACCCCTTATGAAAAAGTTCGGGCTATGTTTTATTTTAACATGTTTTGGGTCATTGTTTTTTATTGCTTTTAAGCCTTTGTTCACTGTTTTCACCGTGTTTTTTTTTAGTCTTGTTATTGTTTAAGAAAAGATAAAGAAAAAGTTAGTTTTTTGTTGATAATTTTTCTGTTTTCTGTTAAAGTATACTAAGTTAACTTATTAATTTTATTAATTTTTTTTGTGGGTGTTTTTTGGGTGAAAAAAGTATTTGATCAAGTTAGGGCGGAATTGAAGAAACAGCTTGAGTCTCGCGATTTTGAGCGGTGGATAAAACCGCTTGAACTTCAGTCTTCTACCAAAAACGCTTTAACCGTTCAAGTCCCTAATATATTTTTTAAAACGTGGATTAATGACAACTACGACGCCGACTTGAAGCGCGTTTTATCTGAAATAACCGGGCGAAACATAGAGCTTCTATATACGATTAAAAAGGGCGGCCCCGCCTCTTCGTTTTCACGCCTGAACGCCAATTACGGCCTCGAGCCTTCGGCTTTTTCCGAACTGAACTCCGGTTTAAACGGCAAATATACCTTTTCCAACTTCGTGGTTGGCGGATGCAACCAATTGGCTCACGCGGCCTCTTTAGCCTTGGCCAACCGAACCGCGTCTTATAATCCCCTTTTCATATACGGCGGATCCGGCCTGGGCAAGACTCACCTTCTTTATGCCATCGGAAACATGCTCTTAAGCCAAGACAGCGGCCATCGAGTGGCCTTTTTAAGCTCGGAAAAATTCTTAAACGAAATGAACGAAGCAATAAGTAACGAAAGCATGAGTTATTTCAGGCAAAAATACAGAAACATAGACACCTTGCTGGTTGACGACATTCATTTCATCGGCGGGAAAGAAAGAGCCCAGGAAGAGTTCTTATATACCTTTAACGCTCTTTACGAGGCGGATAAACGGCTTGCTTTTACCAGCGATAAAATCCCAAAACAAATCCCGGGTCTGGAAAAAAGGCTCCGGTCTCGACTTGAAGGCGGACTTTTCGCAGATATCGCGCCCCCTGACCAGGAAACGAAGATTAACATCCTGTCTGAAAAGGCCAAGGAAAAAAAGATAGGGCTGAGCGAGGAAGCGGCCGCCTATGTCGCCTCTCATAACGAGTCCAATATTCGTGTTTTAGAAGGCCTCCTTGCCCGCCTGAAGGCCTTTTCAGATCTGAAAAAGGAACCGATTACCGTCAAGATGGCTCAAAGGGTCCTGGGTCAGTTTCTCGAGACGGAAAAGAAACAAATCACCGTGGATCAGATACTTCGGTTAACCGCTGGTTTTTTTAACGTAAAAATAAGCGATCTCAAGTCGGGCAAGAAGCAGCGGGCTGTTGCCGCGCCCCGTCAGGTTTCCATGTACTTGTCCCGAAAACTTACTTCCCTGTCAACTATAGAAATTGGACAACGCATAGGAGGACGGGACCATTCCACGGTTATACACGCCGACAAGAAGGTCAAAGGGCTTTTAAAACAAGACAGGGTTTTTGCTCGAATTTTAAGCGAACTGGAACAGGCCGTTTTAAGCAGTGTTAACAAAACATGAAGCGCAGAAACGATGATGTCAGTTCTTTGTTGAAAACCTTACGTAAACCGGCTTTTATTGCTTTTTTCTTTTCACGGCGGTTGAAACCGTTTATAACCGGCAATTCTTTGTTTAATATAAACAAAAGGTATTATTATAAAAAAATATAGTTGCTGACAAAACAACAACCCTTATTATGATTATTAATTAAATAAATATTTAATAAATAAAAGATTAACAGGAGGATGATAATATGCTGGAACTAAAGGTGAAAAAAGAAGAGCTTCTCAAAGGGGTTTCAAGAACACAATCTATCGCGGAAAAAAGAAGCTCCATGCCTATTCTTTCAAATGTCCTCCTGAAAGTGCAAAATGAAAAACTTTCAATAACCGCTACGGATCTGGAAATCAGTTTCAAAGGCACTTATGAAGCCAAAATAATGAACCCCGGACAACTTACCGTACCAGCTCGCAAGTTTTATGAAATTGTTCATGAAATGGCCAACGAAGAACTCAGCCTCAAGGAAACCGACAACTTCAACCTGTCCGTCGTTGGTTCTCGATCCAATTACCAGCTTCACGGTCTTTCCGCTGCGTTTCCGCTGAAACGTTAAAAGACATGATTGATAAAACCATTTATTCCATAACGACAGAGGAAACCCGTTACATTCTCGGCGGGGTTTTTGTGGAGCGTATTACGAACCAGAACATAAACTTCCTTCGTTTTACTTCAACTGACGGCCATCGACTCTCGCTTGTGGACAGTAAACTGGACGGTCTTGGGGGTGTTGATATTGAAAAAGGCGTGATTATCTCGCGCAAGGGTTTGTCAGAAATGAAAAAAATGGCCGATGAAGGAGGAAATCTCAAACTGGCTTTTACTTCAAACAGCGCCATTTT
>JAFDLS010000026.1 GCA_019306365.1 Deltaproteobacteria bacterium | reverse complement strand
AGCTGAGGAATCAGGGTTGTTGAGAACTTCCAGAATGGCCACTACGGTTTCTGGTAGAGAAGGCAACCCCGTCATCCGGCCAATAATATCATTAAAAGCCTGTTGGGTTGTCTTATTCATCTTTACTTTTTAATTGCTTTATCAAGTAACGCGTGGAAATGTCTTTTAGGGCCATCATTATTTTGTTGCCTTTATGGCGGGCAAAGCGCTTTTCAATTCGATCTAGAAGCTCTTTTTCTTTTTTAGTCATGGGAGATGTCCTTTTGAGACGATATCAGTTTCCTTGTGCAGCTATTTCACTTATCAAATTTAAAAAGCGTTTCCTGATCTGCGGCTTAATATATGTGGAAGATTGCTCCTTGCTCGATTTGGCCAGATCCAGCATCAGGGTTTAGAAGAACTCCGGCTAAGGCAGGCCGTTTACCGGGTTCGTGTGTTAGATAGTGGTTATCAAATTCATCGGCAACCGCTATAATTTTCGCCGCCACGGGGATGTTTTGACCGGTCAGACCATCAGGGAAACCCCCGCCATTTTCCTGTTCGTGATGACTTAGTACCCCCGGGCGGATATCACTCAGCCAGTCTCCCAACATCACGGAACCTTTCCGGGGATGTTCTTCATAAGGAACTTCTCCATCACCATACTTTAACTTGCCGATATCGTGAAGGAATGCGGCGCGGCGAATATTCTCAACCTCTTTATTATCAAGCCCCATGCTCTTAGCGACGCCGCTGGCCAGGCTGGCAACCCGCGAGGAGTGGCTTCTACCGGCGGTGCCTTCATCAGATTCCACACTTTGGATCAGATTGAAAAATGACTTTAAGGCTTGATCTTCCACGTTTTTTAAGAAGCGTTGATGATACAAAACCGAGCCGAGCATACCGGCTGTGGTCCGTGCCAGTTCCTTGTCCTCCTCGGTAAAACCGGTGCGGTCTTGTTTATCTGTTACATTCATCAAACCGAATAGATGCCCACCGAATATGAGCGGCGCGCCCAGGTAGCTGTCCGTAATATATCGTTTTTTCGATTTGATCTTCAAATATTCTTTGACGTTCGGGATAATAATGGGTTCGGGTTCAACGGATTTTAATGCGGACCTCACAACCTGGGCCATAACTTTACTTTCGTCAAGCTTGAGTTCCTGCACAGGCTGCTGATCAGGGCTGGCGGTTGTGGAAGTAAAGGCTATTAACCTTAAAGTTTGGTCTTCCTGTATATATGAATAAATGGATAATTCATCGGCCTGAAGGACCTCGATCATTCTTTCTATGGTTTTTTGGGTCACCTTCGTTCTATCTTCAGGCGCGGCCATGGCCGACATATTTAAGCCTATTTCATGCAGGAGCTCCAGGCGATGTGTTTTGTCCTGATACATGGATGACAGGCTTAGGTTGTCCATGATCAGGCTGGCGTGCAGAACAAAAATAGCCATGGATTCGAGTTCTTCGGGCAATATGGTTTCTTTGAGAGCGAACAGCAGCCCCTGTATACCATTCTTGCTGATTATTGGAGCGATCGCCAATTCACCGGAGGTTATACCCAGAAGCTTAAAAACCTCACGGTCAGCGGGATCAAGGCCTTCACTGGGTGAGAGGGGGAGTACCGGTATATTTCTATAATCACTTAGGTTACTCAAGGCCTTGCTGAAAAGACTATTTTTATTCAAACCGGCCAGAGAGACGGACGCGCTTTTCATTTCTCCGCGAAAACTGCTGTCAACGCCAGCGGACAGTGTCTGATTTTCTTTGTTGTAGTTGAAGCACATAACCCTTTTGAACCCGATTTGAGCCACGCATCGGCTTATTAGCTTTCGATTTTCATCCTCGTAAGCTGACAGGGTTTGTGCATTGCGCTGCAGGGTCATCCCCATGAGGGAAAGAAAGATCAACTCATTAACTTTTCTCTCCAAAGCGGCCTTGGAAAGCTCCATTTCTCGATATATTTTCGCGTTTTTTATACCCAGGGCCGCTTGATTGACCAGCTCCTGGATGAACTCAAGGTCTGGCGGTACAACCCCAATGTTAATCACGCCAACCACTTCCTCCAAACCCTCCGGCGTCATAATGATTATGGGAAAAGCGCTGGTTGGACCATGTTCTTTCTTGTCCTGAAATACCTGATACTTACCTTCCTCCATCACCTTACGGGTGGTATAATTAAAATCAGCCTGCCGCTTTTTATTCATGTTCATAGCTGCTTGAGATTTGAGCTGCATGTGCTCATCCATGAGAATAATCGAACAGGGCAGCTCATTTTGCCGCTCTCCCAAAGCAGTGGTAGTTTCCTGAAGAAAGTAATCAAGCACATCTTCCAGATTGAGAGTGGTTCGCAAGGTTTGACTGACGCGCCGCAGTATGGCGTGTTTCTCTGATTGGGTCAGGCGTTCACCTCTGCCTATGGCTTCTAACCCTTCCTTACTGCTTTTAACGATACGATTTTTTCCTATCTGCTTGGCCCGGTAGAGCGCTTGGTCAGCCTGCCTGATCAGGACCGTGGCGGATTCCACGCCTGATTCCGGGAAACCGGCCAGCCCAGTGCTGGCGGTGATGCTGATTCCAGGGGCGGTTTCCTTTTGCCAGGGGTAGCGTTCGAGTGCGTTTTTGATTCGTTCGGCGGCTTGCACTGAATCAGAAAGGTTTGTCTGAGGCAGGATTACCGCAAACTCATCCCCGCCATAGCGAGCAGGGGTATCGACAGTGCGAATGGACTGGCGGATCAGCTCCGCTACTTGTGCCAGCACCTTGTCACCAACCTGGTGGCCGCAGGTGTCGTTAACCTGTTTGAAGTTATCAATGTCAAGCATTATCAGCCCAAGATGGGTTTCAAAACGCAATGAACGATGGAATTCATTGACAAGCTGTTCCTGGAAATAACGGTGATTGAAAAGTTGGGTTACTCCATCGGTGATTGAGAACTTTTCCAGGATGAGGTTGCTGGCCTTGAGTTCCTCCTCAAGCCTTTTCCTCTCAGTAATGTCTTTAATGATAAAGAGGAGTCCTTGCCCTTTGCCTTTGTTATCTAACCTTGACGCGGAAATATCAGCGAAAAAATGACCTCCATCCGCAGTACGCACTTTCGCTTCATGGTTGGTCACTCGTTTTTCGTTTCGAAGAAGCTCCAGAATGAGATCCAGTTCCTCTTGGCCTTTTACAAAAAGTTTTGTGACCGGCTCATTCAAGTAATCCCCTGCCTTGCCGCCAAATTTTTCCTCAGCGCCTTTACTGAACAGGTTTATAGTGTAATCCCAGTCAGTTGATATGATGGCGTCTACGGAGCTTTCGATAAGGTTTTCCAAATACTCCTTGGTTTCCTGTATCTCTGTTTGGTGGCCTTGGAGCGCATTGTAAAGGCTTTCAGTCTCAGCTTGCTTGTTCTGGAGAAGGATGTTTTTATCCTCCAGTTCCCTAGTGGCCTTCCTGATTTCCTCCTCCATACGTTCGCGGAAGGCGCGTGTGCTGAGCATAAGCTTTCGTTCCCTAACCGTTGCTGACACGGTTTCAAGGAGCTCTTCCAGCTCAAAAGGTTTGGACAGATAGTAGTTTATCTTTCCCTGGGTGAAGGCGTTTATAACGCTCTCTGCGGTTCCATGCCCGGTCATAAGGATGGCCCCAAGGAAAGGAGATTTCGCTTTAAAACGGTTGATCAAGTCGATACCGTCCATGTCTGGCATCTTCCAATCGCTGATGATAACGTCGTAATCTTTTAAGGGGAAAATGTCCAGGGCTTCAGAAGCGGTTAATACCGTATCAACTTCATATCCTACGCGGGTCAAACTTTCTTTGATGACCTCGCATGTGTCCTTTTCGTCGTCCACGACGAGAGCACGATTATGGACTTCGGGAGAAGAAGAGAGGGGGGCGTTCAATTTTGGGTCATTGTGTTGATCTTTTGTAGAATTGGAATTCACTTTTATCAACCCCAGGAAGGTAAAAACATCACTGACTCAAAAATTATAAAAGTATAAAATCAGTTAATATTTAACATTTACTCATGTTAATTGTAAAGAAAAGAATTAGAAGCCATCTCAAAAACGTTTTTTACCCTAATTTTGAGATAACTTCTATTTATACTGGTGAAAAGTCAAAAAAAGTACGGTCTTGATTAAGAAGCCGTACCCCGTTTTTTTTCAGTAAAACCATTTCCTCCAGGCGAACTCCTCCCCGACCCGCGATGTAAATACCAGGCTCTATAGTAACAACCATACCCTCTTGCAGTTCGGTCGGCCTGATTTGAGACAGCGAAGGAGCTTCATGGGTCGCCAGCCCAACGCCATGGCCCAAAGAGTGACCGAAATTGGGGCCATACCCGCCGGCTTCAATAATTTTTCTGGCACTAGCGTCCGCCTGGACGGTGGTCATCCCTGGTTTAATATTTTTTAGCGCGTTAAGCTGGGCGTTTCGCACCAGCTGATAAATTTCTTTCATCCACCGGCGCGGGGGGCCTGAAAAAATGGTTCGAGTCATGTCCGCCGCATAGCCTTGAAATTTGGCGCCGCAATCAATGATGATTGTCTCAGACTCCTTGATTCGCCGGTTGGATGGAATGGCATGAGGTAAAGCCGCGTTTGAACCCGAGGCGACAATCGTTTCAAAGGCCGCGCCTTCAGCTCCCAAAGCAACCATTCTGTCTTCCAAGTAATGGGCTACTTCCTTTTCGGTCAGGCCCGGTTTCATAAAATTAACAGTTTCCGCCAAAGCGGTTTCAGTAATGCGAAGGGCACGAACAATCTTTCTTATCTCTGGCTGGTCTTTTATCAGCCGAAGACTTTCCACCAGGCCGGTAGCGGAAAGTAATTCTATTCCTTTGAGCGACCCCAGCATTTCATTGTAAGTCGTTACCGTAACATGGTCTCCCTCGAACCCAAGTTTGGAAATTCTGTGATTTCGAGCAAGCCGGGTGAGGGTATTGACCAGGCCGTCCTGATAGACCACCACTGTATATGCTTTAGCCTCCCGGGCGGCCTGGAGATCATAACGGGAGTCGGTCAGGAGGTATTGACTCCTGCGGGTAATGAACAGGCTTCCTGACGTTTCGTTCAGTTGGGGGTCCGTGGCGGTGTAACCGGAAAGATAACGCCTGTTTTCAGGGCGGGTAACCCAAAGACCCGAAAGGCCGGCCTTTATCATATGCCGCCGCAAGCGCCTCAGCCGTTCAGAATAAGGTTTCAAGATTTTCATATGTTTAATTTATCATATGTTTAATAAGAATTTCCAGTTTGCTTACAATGCTGGTGAGAATATTTTATTTCCGCTCCCGGTCAACACGGCTTTCGATCGGCCTAACGGGTTTATGGCGCTTGACAATTTCCTTGGTGCTTGTTAATTTTTTGGCACATTACAAACAAAAACATTTGATAAGAGATAACTTACCTGATGATAAAAAGATATACCAGAACGAAGATGGGAGCCATTTGGAAACAGAGGGCTAAATACGAAAGCTGGCTCAAGGTGGAGCTTGCGGTACTGGAGGCCATGGCCGAAGAAAAGCTTGTACCGGAGCAGGTTGTGACTAAAATCAAGGCCAAAGCAAGGTTTTCTATCAAGCGTATTGAAGAAATTGAGTCTGAAGCGAAACACGATGTAATCGCTTTTTTAACAAATATTGAAGAGAACCTTGGTCCAGAATCGCGTTTTCTTCATCAAGGCCTCACTTCCTCCGATATTCTCGATACCGCCATGGCCCTGCGGCTAAAAAAAGCCGCCGATATTTTGATTGACGACGTGGATGAGCTTCTGGCCGCTTTAAAACGCCGGGCTTTTGAGCATAAAGATACGGTTATGATCGGCCGTTCTCATGGAATTCACGCGGAGCCGATCAGCTTTGGTTTGAAACTGGCCGTGTTTTATGATGAGATGCGCCGTAATCGCGAGCGATTAATTAGGGCTTGTCAAACCATCTCCTACGGAAAAATTTCCGGCGCCGTGGGCACATTTGCTAATATCCCGCCATCGGTTGAGGCCAAGGCTCTGTCAAGGTTAGGCTTGACCCCTGCTCCGGTTTCCACTCAGATTATTCAGAGAGACCGCTACGCTGAATACTTCACCACTCTGGCCGTGACCGCGGCTAGTTTGGAGAAAATGGCCGTGGAGATCAGACACCTGATGCGAACTGAGGTTATGGAGGTGGAGGAGCGTTTTGGTAGGAAGCAGAAAGGTTCCTCGGCCATGCCTCATAAACGTAACCCTGTGGGATCGGAGAACATCGCGGGGCTGGCCCGTATCGTAAGAGGGAACGCCTTAATCGCTCTGGAAAATGTAGCCCTGTGGCATGAACGGGACATCAGCCATTCTTCAGCCGAAAGGGTTATCGGTCCGGACAGCGCCATACTTTTGGATTTTATGCTGGCGCGTATGACCGGTCTTATCGAGAATCTGGCCGTTTATCCCGAGAGGATGAGGGCCAACCTGGAAAAAACTCAAGGGCTTTTTTTCTCACAACAGGTCCTTCTGGCCCTGACTCAAAAGGGTCTGATCCGTGATCAGGCTTACCGGCTGGTGCAGAAAAACGCTTTAAGGGCCTGGGATGAACGGTCGGATTTCAAGACTATGCTGGTTGAGGATAAGGATATCCTGAAACATCTTTCTGTTGAGGAAATCACTGGCATCTTTGATTTAGGCTACCATCTCAAGCACGTTGATACCATTTTTCAACGCGTTTTCGAACATGCAGACTAACATGGTTTACCCACTCAAATGAGCTGGGAAAGGTTGAAGCCATAATAGTCTTGAAAATACCTTGAAAATACACTATAAATGTACCAATTAATCAAGGACTTTGGTGAGATGACTAAAAAAGTTTCCCATTCCTTTTTAACAAAAGCTTTTGCATATGCGTGCGTGAGCCTTTTTTTGATTTTACTTTTTGGCGCGGGGTGTACTTCCGTTAAATCTGGTTACAAGAATTATCAACAATATCGTAGCGGGGAATACAGGGAAGTTCTAAAGCGTTGGACAGCCAAGTCGCAGGTTTATCGCGGTTTCGAGACCATGTACCTGGTAACAGGCACCTACCGGTCAGCTGCATTTCGCCGGGCTTATGTTAGCAAGTACGCTCGAGCTTATCATCTCGATTCAGCCGCTGCGAAAAAAATGCTGACCGACGATTTGGGCATGGCTGAAGAGAATTTCGAGTTTATCCTGGCTGTATATGCCGCGGAAAAAGACAAGGTTAAATTGGAATCGCGTGAATCGCTCTGGCGGGTTTATCTTGAGGTTGAGGGCCTGAAGCGTCAGCATCCGGTCGAGATACGTAATTTAAAAAAGGAACGAACCCGTTTGAAAGAGTTTTTCCCCTACATTACTCCCTGGGTTGAGGTGTATCGAATCAGGTTTAAGAATGTTCCGCTGCCTGAGTCCGCCACCAGCATTCATCTGGTACAGACAGGCGTTTTAGGAACCGCCCGGCTGATATTTAGCATAGAGAACTGAACAAAAATTTATTCATGCGGATTAACCACGCCTTTAAAATTCTACTTCTTTTAATAGCACTCTCCTTCTTTTCAGTTACAGCCCTGGCTAAGCTGCCATCTGAAACCCCGCTGCAGAAGGTGCCGGCCGCCTTGATTGATACCGGTTCGAAAGAGGAGTCTTATGCCTTTGTGGTCGAGAAGGCGACCCAGCGTCTCTTCCTGTATGAAATAAAGAATGGTCAATATTTCCTAAAATCCTCTTTTTCGATTTCAACTGGAGAAAAAAATGGAGATAAGAAAAAGGAGGGAGATGTAAGAACACCGGAAGGCTTTTATATTTTTAATAATAAATTTATCAAAAAAGAACTGGCCGATATTTACGGTATCCTGGCATACCCAATGGACTATCCAAATTTTTGGGACCGACGTCTGGGTAAAAACGGTAAGGGTATCTGGATGCACGGGACAAACCGAAAGCTGAAACCCTGGGACTCAAACGGCTGTGTGGCTTTAAATAATATAGATATCCTAACGCTTGAGGGTTTTATTAGGCTTTATGAAACCCCAATCATTATTTATGACAGGATTGTGTATAGCGATATCAGAGATAACAAGAAAAAGGCAGGAGAAATTAAGGCCTTTATTGAGAGCTGGAGTAAAGCCTGGGAGCAAAAAGATTTCAGACGGTACCGTTTATGTTACGCTCAGAACTTCAGTAGCAACGCCGGCATGAATTACCGCGCCTGGATGACTCATAAGGAGCGGTTGAATAAGAAATATAAAAAAATCAAAATAGATATTCGGCATCTTCGGCTTTTCGAGCATCAAGGCATGATCGTGGCTTTGTTCAAACAATACTACCGGGGTGGTTCTTTCATAAGCAACGGGGACAAGCGGCTTTATCTTCGTAAACAAGGAAGCGGTTTTAAAATTGTCGCTGAAGTCTGGTCGCCTTTCCCGCCCCGAGAGCGCGTTAAGAAATTGCCGTTTGCGGTTCGAAATGAGGTGCTTCAAAAAGCTCGCGTGGCTGAACTCAGCCCCCCTGCCCTTCCAAAAAAAGACGTCCGGCTCAAGGCTGGTTTGGAAAAAGAAAAAATCAGATTCTTTTTGGAGAATTGGCTGGCGAACTGGCGGGATAAGAACGTAAATGGCTATATCAATCATTATCATCCGGATTTCCGTTATCGGAATATGAATTTGGCAGGATTTCGAGATTACAAGAGCCGGGTATTTAAGAAATATAATAAAATGTTCATTGGAGTAAGGAAGCTCAAAGTAAAAATTGAGAAATCACGCGCCCATGTAACCTTTATCCAGGACTTCCGCACAAAACAATATCAAGACCGCGGTCTGAAAAAACTGCTCCTGGTTAAACACGGCAACAGCTGGCGAATTAAGGAAGAATCCTGGGATCAAATCAAAGCAGGAGCAAAGCCATAGTTACACATCAGATAAAAAATGAGAAGATTTACGTAATCTTCATGCGCAGCCTGGGCAAGGTCCATAGCTTGCGCGTCTCAGGGCGCTATATCCTTGTCTTCGGCCTTTTTTTATTATTTTTTATAGTCGTCTCAATTATCGTTATCAATCGCTATGTGGATCTTTATATCGAGAATGAGGCCTTACTAGAAGAAAACGTCAAACTGTCTCGTCTGGTGAGTGACCACCGGCTCAAAGCTCAACTAGCCAACCAGTATCAGCTTTTAATCGAGGAACTGAACCAATTTGACCCGCCCAGCGAACCGGCCTCCGCCAAAAAAGTTTTGGCGCAACAACAAGCTCCCGCAACTGCAACTCCATCTAAAAAAGCCTCCCAGAAGATACCGGTGGTAAAACAGACTGTTAAGAGACCGCCCGCGAGTTCGAAAAAACCGCTGGTGGACGTTTCAGAACTGATCTTACGGACCGACGAGGCTTCACAGAACCTTCGTTTTAGTTTCAATCTGCGAAAGATTAGCGATGAGATCGATCTCGTGTCAGGCTATATGATAGTTATATTGGAGAATCACAAGGTCAGTCCTGCGGCGCTTGCGACGTTTCCAGCTTCGATAAAGGTTGTAAACGGTGTGCCTACCAATTTTCGCCGTGGCCAGCAGTTCGCCATTCGGCATGGAAAAATCGTTAAAGGGATAATCCACAAAGTAAGTGACGCCAAAGCCTTTACCAAGGCCACAATCTTCGCTTACTCCTTCAAAGGGGAATTACTCCTGAAAAAATCAATCGCGGTAGCCGATGCTAAAAAATCTTCTTGAGAGACCATATCACTTTTTAGGGCTGCTGGTCGTTTTTTCGCTTCTTCTTTTTGCGCGCCACGTGGAAGCTCAGCGTGAACATCTGATTTATTTCCAGGATACGCCTCATGAATTAAATGTCTTTAAGATTTACGGCCTACAGGAGGGGCCAACCCTAATGATTATGGGAGGCATCCAGGGCAATGAACCTGGAGGATTCCTTTCCGCTGATCATTACGTGGATTTCGGTATGAAGCGCGGCAACCTGATCGTTGTACCCAGAGCGAATTTTAATTCGATTCTTTTATTTAAGCGCGGGGCCAACGGCGATATGAACCGCAAGTTCGGATCGAAATTGAAATATGATAAGGATTCTCGAATCGTTAACATTTTAAAGAATCTTATCTCTGAAAGCGATTTTCTGCTTAACCTGCACGACGGCTGGGGCTTCTATCGTCCCAAGTATATCAATAAAGCGGCCAATCCGATGCGCTTTGGCCAGTCCATTATAGCGGATTGCGAGGAATATTTTTCTCCTAGTTCGGGTCGCATTCTTCCTTTGAAAAAAACAGCCGAACAGGTAATCGAGGTTATCAATAAACAGATCGATAATCCCAGATATCATTTTCATTTCATGAACACACGAACGGGTGAGAAGGGGTCTCCTCATGCTGAGCAGCGCCTTTCGGCTACATATTATGCCCTCGTCAAGCGCGGCATTCCCGCTTTCGGAATAGAGACATCCAAGAATCTGCCTTCAATCGAGATGAAGGTTCGTCATCACAATCTGGCTGTCAATGCCTTTATGAAAAGTTTTGGCCTTGAGCCTGAACAACCACGTATCTATCTCACGCCTCCCAAATTAAAATATCTCGTGATTTCGGTGAATAATCAGAATCCGGTGGCTGTGGCAGATAATGAAACCCTTTACCTTAATGAGAATGACACGATAGAGGTGGTGCATGTGGAGGCTAATTACGAACGCGGCCTTTCGGTTGACATTAAAGGTTTCGGTACGATAAATGATTCCAGGCGGAGTTATAAAATCAACAAACCAACCTTTATTGTAGCCCAAAAAGACCATATTAAATTTGGCCGAGTCAAGTTGGCGTTGAACTCAAAGGCGCGGACTGCCAGGCGAACTGCCTCAATTAAGGGCGCGTCTCGGGTTAAATTCTTTATCGTTGAGATCGAAAATCAAAGGCATCTGACGGCTAACGGTGAATGTTTAGAGGCTTTCGATGGTGACCTAGTTAAGATTGTTGATATAATTACGGAAGGAGGTCCGCGGGCAAGGGATCTTTTTGTGAATTTCAAGGGCTTTGTGCCCAGGGGAATTAAAAATGTTGGAGAAGACAGGGGCTTTGTCATTCATACGGCCAAGGATCTTTTAAAGCGTTACAGCCTTTCGAAAACTGAAAAGTTGTATGCGGTAGTCGTTGAAAAAAAATCAAAGATAATGGCTCGGATGACCATTCGTTTGAATAAACCGAAGATGGATTACGTCATCCTGCGTCAAAATGGAGAATCAAGGCTATGCGTTTATAACGGGGAAGCGCTTATGGTTAAACCGGGCGATCAATTCCAGGTTCTGGATTTCAAGACTAACGTTGCTCCAAGCTCCAGGATAAAGATTAAGATACAAGGTCATGCCGTTCAGATTAAAAACCCTGAAGCCCTTCTCAGCTTCAAAACTTTGGAAGGGGACGCGAAATTAATTATAACCCGAGAAGGGTTAACCTTGGGTGAGATTCACTTGAAAACCAGCTAAAATGCGTAACTTGAGGCCTCAACTTATGAATTGCGGGTCGTGAAACTTATTCCTGCCTGTCGTATTCTTTGATATTTATTTCATTTTGACAATACCCCTTTTTCTGGAATTATTTAGATGCCAAAGGCAACTGTTTTGACATTAGGTTGTAAAGTCAACCAGTATGAATCCCGAGGGATGATCGATACCCTGGTCAAGGCAGGGTATACCATGGTGCCAAGAGGTCAGGCCGTGGATCTGACGGTTATCAATGCCTGTACCGTGACACAGAAAGCTGCCTTTGAGACCCGGGCTATGGCCAGGCGGGCCCATCGAGCCAATCCAGACGGAATAAGCGTGGTTGCCGGGTGTTATGCTCAGGTGCGGCCTGAGGACTTGGTTGGTTTGCCGGGAGTAGCTTTGGTCCTGGGGCAGGAATACAAACAGGATTTCTTAAGCATTCTGGCCGATACGGATATCAGTTCCGGGCCGCTGGTCAAGGTGTCCGCGTTGAAATCAGACCTCGAGGTTTCCGCCTTGGGTTTTCCAGGCTTTGATCGCACCCGGGCCTTTTTCCGTATTCAGGATGGCTGTTCGGCCTGGTGCAGTTACTGTATCGTGCCGAAAACTCGAGGACCAAGCCGAAGTATGAGCCTCGATAAGGTGCTCACCGGCCTGCGGGCATACGAGAAAGCCGGCTATACGGAGGTGGTTTTTACCGGGATTCACCTTGGCGCCTGGGGTCTCGACCTATGCCCCTCTAATAACCTGGCTGGCCTTTTGGAACAAGTGGAGAAGGAATCCTTTCAGCTCCGGCTTCGGTTGAGCTCGATTGAGCCCGCTGAGGTGACACCGGAATTGATCAAGGTGATACGGCGTTTTCCCGATTTTTGTCCTCACCTGCATCTGGCTCTTCAAAGCGGCGATGATGAGGTTCTCGCGAAGATGCGCCGGTCATATACTGGTGATTTTTTCCGGGATTTGATTTTATCTCTCGCTGCGGATTGGCCCGAACTTTGCCTTGGAGCGGACGTTCTGGTAGGGTTTCCCGGTGAGGAGGAGCAAGCCTTTGTAAATACAAGAGACTTGATTCAAGAGCTGCCGATGGCTTATCTGCATGTTTTCCCCTATTCTAAACGACCTGGCACCGTAGCCGCAAATATGCCCGGTCAGGTGGCTGATTGGGAAATCAAAAGGCGGGCCGCTGCCTTACGAGAAATAGGGCTGGCCAAAAGGTTGGCTTTTAATGAGCGACATCAAGGACAAATACGTCCCACCTTGATTGAAAATACCAGAGACCGGAAGACCGGCCTGACGCGCGGTCTGACAGACAACTATATCCAGGTTCTTATTCCTGATTCCATTTTGCCTGCGGGTAAGATTGTGCCTGTTAAATTGACCGATCAGGGACCTGAAAATAGGATGATTGGAAGTGCGGTTTAAAACCATTTCATCGATCTTGACTGATTGCTTGAATTCGTATAAGCAAACAGGAAACAATTTCAATATACAGTTAAATTAGATTTGTAAGAGAGTCATTTAAGAATATGTTTGACGATATTAGACCGTATAATGACGCGGAAGCTGAAAGGGCCTGGAAAGAGCTGATAAAACACCCGGACCTGATTGCCATTTTTAAATGGCTGGATGTCCCAATTCTGCCTGAGTATTACTCGCTGAAGAATTCTAGTGAGCTGCAAGATATTGTCGGCCGGAAAGTTCTGCAAAGGATTTTTGATATCTCCGTTGATGGCGTCAGTTTCAGCGGTCTGGAGGCTATCGTCGAGCATGATGATCGTGGTTTTTTATTTATTTCCAACCACCGAGACATCGCACTCGATCCCGCATTAATGATTTACGCCATTGATACGTATAAATATAGATCGGTTCAAATCGCAATCGGCGATAACCTTCTTGTCTCACCATTCGCCACCGATCTTTTAAAGATAAATAACTGTTTTATTGTAAAAAGAAATCTCCCTAAAAGGGAACAGTTATTAGCTTCTCGTGAGTTATCGGCTTATATCTGGGAGCAAAGTCAAATGGGGGAATACTTATGGATCGCCCAAAGAGAAGGCAGGGCAAAGGAAGGTAATGATTTTACCAACTCCGCCCTGATCAGCATGCTTTATTTGTCTAAAAGAAGAACCATGTCTATATCCGATTTTATCAACCGGCTGAATATTGTCCCTGTTTCCATTTCGTATGAATACGATCCCTGTGATGAACTTAAGGCCAAAGAACTTCTTGTTAAAAAATTAAACAAAAATCACTACCACAAAGTCGTTGATGAGGATGTAAACTCCATCATAACAGGTGTTTTGGGTAAGAAAGGCCGTGTTCATATCGCCTTTGGAACTCCGCTTCGTGGAAATTTCTCAAATGCAAAGGCTGTGACTTGCGAACTGGACAGACAGATAATCACTAATTATAAGCTCTGGCACACAAACCTGACAGCTTATGATGAACTGTATGGGACCAATTCCGGTGTGACTGAGGATGAAAGGCAAATGTTTTTGGATCGTGTAAATCAGGTGGCGGAAGCATTGCGGCCCTTCATTTTTCAGATGTATGCCAACCCTGTAAAAAATCAGCTTGAGTATGCGTAATTGTGAGATTTCCCGTCTGGCTGGACTTCAGCTTTTCATACAATAAACCCCTTAATAATCAGATAGTTACAACGGACACAGCATACCTTGGTCCAGAAGGCAATAATACCCTGAGACCTCTGCAAAACTTCGTCCTTTAGCTGACCTCATGAGCGCCGCTTCGCTGACGCTGCAGCGGCATATGACAGGCTCACAATTAAGTCCTCGAAATATTAGAAGCTATCTCAAAATTAGTGGTTTTGCAGAGGTCTCGAAAAGTGTTTTAAATTTTAATTGCTTAGAAAAAAAAGCAGGACTGATAAATCAGTCCTGCCAGAAATCCAAATATTTGTAATGATTAGTTAAACAGACTACATGGGCCACATAAAGAGATTGATTGCTTTACGGCTCATCATTATATCGTAAGGGTCTACCTGGGTATTCTTCTTAACACTGTAGGGTACATAGCCTAACTCGTTTGTATTGTAGCTGATTTTTTCTTTTGTTTTAAAAGCGAAGATTTTTTTCATTCGCACAAACAGATTTCTACTAAATGAAGAGATGGCCCCGATAAAACCCGGGCTTTTTAAGGGTCCGTATTCTGCATCCAATCCTATCAGTGTTTCTCTTGTTGTCATATCCGCTGTCCTTTTTATATTTATATATTAACAGGGCCTGTCTTGTTCGATCTGAAAGGCCTTTAAGACAGGCCCTGGTTACAGTATTAATATAATCACTAAGATCGTGAAAGTAATCACCCAAAGGAGTGATTATCAAGGGTGATTATGTTATTTCGCTACCTATCTGCCCCCTTTTGGAGCTCGTCTTTTGTTTTTTGGCTTTAAATTGGTACATCATAATCACTGAACCAGCGGAGTTATCTTTGGTTATTGAATAATTCTGAGTCCTGCCTGGATCGCCTCATACGCCGCGTTGGCCTTCCGTATTTCATAATATAGTTCAGGTTTGTGGCGCAGATGCGGGTTCTTTGGTGTATTAAGTTCAGTTACCGATAGTTGATTCATCGCCGTGAAGGTCTGTGTTAATTTTTCCCACCATTCACGAAGTTTGGAGGTCGCCGATTGCGTCGCGAAAATTGATTCGGGTAAGGTTGCCGCATTACTCGCACTGACAAAATTCATTTTAGTATGTTCTGGAAGGAGCGGATTTTTTAATTCTTTTAACCAAAGCATTTTTTTCTCCTTTCCTTTTGAGAAGCAATCATAAATAGAATTCTGCTTCCGCCTTTGAGGATAATTTAATCATTAAAAGCGTATCATTCCATCACCCTAATGGGTTATTGAGCGGGGTGATTTTAAGAAAATATTGTCGGAAAGGATGGATTCTAGTGAAGAAGGTTTATTTTTTTTGCCTGAGCGATAGCCTGAGTGCGGCTGCGGACGTTCAATTTGCCATAAATATTGCGGATATGCGTCTTAACAGTGTTGATCGCTACAAAAAGTTTTTCCCCTATTTCTTTATTCGATAGCCCGGCTGCAAGCAGTTTTAGGACCTCAAATTCTCGATCACTGAGCGGTTCAACAAGGGACTGGTTCGGATCTATGTTCAACTGGGGTCGTTGGCTGAATATTTCTAGCGCTAACAAGAGCTTTTTTATATAATCGTCTGAGACATCATATCTGATGCCTCTAATTTCTTCATGCCTATTTTCAAGCACACTGTTTAATAAACTGGTCATAGGCGGACCTTCGGTTAGAAAGACGCGCATAAAGTTTTCCGTTTCACCAAGGAATAACGCTTGTTGAATGGTTTTTGTCGCCTTCTCCATTTCATTTGTTTTTTGCAAGGTTAAGGCCTCGCAAACAAGAACCTCGATCAGTCCTCCCATCCGACCGGATACTGCTGCGATCTGGCGTAGTTTTTCTATTAATTCCAAAACTTGGTCAGTTTCGTTTCGGGCAAGAAGCACCCTGGCCAGCGTTAGATACGTAACCTGTATCGTTCTGAAAGGTAAATGACTGAAATTATCTTGCGGTTTCAGCCCGGATTCGAGCATCCAGGCCGAGGCCGCTTCCAGATTACCCATTTTTACCCATAGGCGCGCTTGAATACCGGAAATTCGGTCAATCGTTTGAGTGTAGTTGTTTTCCTCGGCGATCTTTTTCGCTTCCTCAATCGCGGTCAGGGCTCCTGACATTTCACCTTGAGCATACTTTACGCGTGCCAGATTGGCGTAACCCTCGGGCATGAGAACAGGGCTTCCCCATCTTTTATATAAGGCAATGGCTCTGTAAATTTGCGGTAAAGCATTGTCCAGATCGTTCCATTCACGCAGTACATCGCCTAATCCCATATGAGCCAGAGCAGATATCGGGGCTGGCGGCCCATCTCGCTTTTTGGCGGCGATCTGTAAAGCTTCGCGATATGATTTAGCCGCCAGATGAAGATGCCCCTGGATTTCATGCAGCCGGCCAAGTCTGCTGGTCGCCAACACAGCTTCAAATGTATCCCCACCCGCTTGACTGATGGCAATCGCCTCCGTTTGAGCCTTGACTGCCGCTACAAGATCGTCTTCACTTTCGTAGGCGTCTCCCAGATTTCGCGTCACGACCCCGCGTAAAACCAGGTTATCCTGAGGCAGGTATTCTAACGCTTGTCGAGCAAGTTCGAGCGTTCGAGGCACATCACCCTCGTTGACGGCAAGACAGACTCTAAGAGCCGCAAGTATCCCCAGCATTTCGCGAACCAGCGGTTTGGAAGTATCAGGAGGGTCTTCCTGAGTTTTGTTTAAGCCAAACCCTTGTTCAGCGTCACCGAGCCGTGACTCAACCTCCTCAAATTTGATGTTTCTCAGGAGGGCCCAGGCGTGATAAAGGCTCAGCCTGGGTCTGGAACGGATCATTTCATCTGGCAGGGCTTCCAGACATTCCAGCATCAGGTTCACTTCACCATGCATCAACATGGGCCAGCCGGCCTGTTCAAGCAGTTGGGCCAGCCGTTCGTAATCCCCTGCCGACAGCGCGTGTGCCAGGGCTTCATCGGGCAGATTATTCTTTTCATACCAAATCGAGGCTAGATGATGAAGTTCAGGTATTCGCTCGGGTTTCAGCTGATCAAGGCGTTGTCGTAAAGCATCCGCGAAAAGGCGGTGGTATCGATACCACCGCCTCTTATTATCCAGACTGGTAATGAACAGATTGGCGCGTTCCAGTTTTTCCAGCATTTCCTGGCCGTCTTTTCGTCCGGTGACGGCATTGCACAGCGGGGCGGTTACACGGTCGAGGATAGAGGTTTCCAGTACAAAGGTCTGAATATTTTCAGGCTGCTTCTCAAGGATTTCCTCGATAAGGTAATCCATGATGCTGCGATCATCACCGGCAAAGGTCTCTATGTAGTCTGAAATATCCTCGTGTCCCTGCATGGAAAGGGCCGCCATCTGGAGTCCGGCTATCCAGCCTTCGGTTCGATTTTCAAGTGCGGCTACTTGTTGTGGTGAAAGTTTGAGGCCCATAAGCTGTCTAAGAAAGGATGAAGCCTCTTCCTGAGTGAACCTTAGATCAGCCGCGCCCAATTCGATTAATTGACCGCTGCCTCGCAGGCGGGCCAGAGATAAGGGTGGTTCCGACCGGCCGGAAATGACAAGATGCATCTGCGGCGGCTGATGCTCGATCATAAAGGTGATGGCCTCGTGGATGGGTTTGGCTTTGATCACATGGTAGTCATCTAGGATGAGGACAAAATCTTCTGGAATTACAGTGAGTTCGTTAATTAGGGCCGTAATTACGGATTCAATGGGCGGCGGATTTGGAGAAACAAGCAGGGCGAGCGCTTTTTCGTCAACCCCCTGTTTAATCGCACCAACGGATCTTATCAGGTAAGCCCAGAAACGGGTTGGGTCATTGTCATCTCCGTCCAGCGAAAGCCAGGCAACCGGGATTTTTGAGCTTAAAGACGCGTTATACCAAGAGCTGAGCAAAGTTGTTTTACCGAACCCAGCCGTAGCGGAAATGATGGCGAGTTTTCGCTTTAGCCCTTTGTTAAGCCTTTCAATCAGGCGTGGGCGTTTTATTAGATCGGGTCGTGCTTGCGGAATGAAAAGTTTTGTAGCTAATAAAGGTTCCCATTCCGCAAAGCCTTCAACCAATCCAGTCTTTGAGGCTGAAGAAGACATCAAAAGACTCTAACTTCTATTCACATACCTTATACTAATTCATCAATGGACAGCATTATAAGCATTATATTACGAGGGTTGCAAGGCTTTTCAGTAAAAAGATTTAGGGCGTTTTCCAGGTAATATTTTTTTCTTTATCTAAAAATACCAAAACCGGTTTTGGGGAAGTCATCCCCAAAACGGCATGTGATTTGCCGTTTCGATTTGAAAGGCTCAACCGTGGCTGTCCACTGGAATCAACCTTGATCGAAGCCAGGGTTCTCTCATATTTGGCAAGTAGAGATAGACCATTACTGCCATCACCTACCAGTCCCAAAGTGGAACATAGTTCCCCTTTCCCGTTTTCAGAAATCTGATTTTATCAGTGTAAGATTCGGCGATCCTGCACCTATTTATTAACAAAATGAGAGCTGACCTCTTTGTCAGGCTCAAATTTAAGTCCTCGAAATATTAGATATATTCCTGCGGGTTAAATTTTCACCTTCCGCGATTTCAACAAAATTACTGGTTTTGCAGAGGTCTCTATTAACAAAATTGGATTGATTGTGAAATATGCGCGACGGCCCTTACATCGCCAGATCTGGTCAGGCCTGGTCAGGCCTGGTCAGTAAATCCCGGCCTCACATCCAGCCGCGATCACCTGGCCCAGCTCCTCACATTTGGCCAGAACTTTTTCTTCGATCTCTCCTTTAGCCACGACAGGGTCATAAACTTTTTTAAACTGATAACCCAAACATATCCGTTCGATCTGCCGGAGGGCTCCTGTGCCATCGTTCCCAGCACTGATAAAAACAACATACGGCTTTTTAAAGATTCCTTTTTTGCCTCTGGCCTGGTGATAGGTTCGGTCAAAAAAATCTTTAATCATACCAGACATATAACCGAAGTATTCCGGTGAACCTAAAGCAAGTCCGTCGCAGTCAACAAGGTCTTTCAGGGTAGCCTCTTGGGCTCTTTTGAGTTTGACATTTACCCCCTCGATTGAGGCAGCCCCGTGGGCAACCGCTTCAGCCATTTTCTGGGTGTGTCCTGATTGCGAGTGGTAAACTACTAATATTTTTACGTTTATATTTTTTTGATTATCAGGAGGCATAGCTCTGAACGCTTTAACCTTCAAGTATTCTCGACTGCCAAATTATGATGGTGTGTCGATAAAGTGTCATCAAGTATATGTTTGCCGGCCGGGCAAGTCAAGGGATCCACTGAGCATCACCTGGTTTCACCCCATCTTGACAGGGGGAGAAGGAGTATTATGTTTAAACTGACATATTAGAGTAAGGTTGGTTGAGGAGGCGCTGAAATGACGGAAAAAGAAAAAAAAGAGAGATTGAAAGATCTGGCGTCCAAAAAGGATAAAAGTTTTGCGGAAGGGGAGAGCAGGCCTTACATTGAAATGTGGCCCGATGAGTGGGCTGAATGGGTAAGCAGCCACGAGAGGAGGAGAAACCCCAGGTTTACCCAGTGTTTATGTGAGAGGCCGGAGTTCAAGGCCAGCCCCTTTTGCGGTTTAGGTTATCATTAACCTAATGAGACCTCTGCAAAACCAGTAATTTTGTTGAAATCGCGGAAGGCGAAAATTTAACCCGCAGGAATATTACCAATATTTCGAGGACTTAAATTTGAGCCTGACAAAGAGTTCGGCTAAAGGGCGAAGTTTTGCAGAGGTCTCCAATAAAGGCTTAAAGCCTTAAAATTGTTTCACTGACTTGAGCAAAAGTTCAGAGGCAAGGGAGGGTGGGGTAGGAAAAGCAGGCAGTTTCAGTGAGGAAGATTATGAATTCATAATCTTCCTCATTTATTTTAGAGAAAGCGGGGGATTAGTTTCTTATTTTTTTTCTTGACACAAGGTATATAACTGGCTAATAATTAAACAACTTTTTGGAAATGCCGACGTATATCATATGTTTGCAAAAATCTTTACCATAGTATGAAAACCTCACCTTCCGGAGGAAAGTATGAATAAGTCTCAATTAATTGAGGAACTAGCCATGCGTGAGGGACTCAGTCTCAAGGATGCAGAGGCTGTGTTAAATGTTTTTTTCGAATCAATTACGGATGGGCTAGTCAAGGGGGATCGAGCGGAAATAAGAGGCTTTGGCTCCTTTAAAACCAAGTCTTATGATGGTTATCAAGGCCGAAATCCCAAAAGCGGTCAACCGATTCAAGTCCAGCCTAAAAAGCTTCCCTTTTTTAAAGTAGGCAAGGAGCTAAGGGCCCTGGTCGATAATGACACTGAAAATTAGTGCAAGGGAATTTTGACCGGGTTCATTATTAGAGACTTCTGCAAAACCAGTAATTTTATTAAAATCGCGGAAGGCGAAAATTTAACCCGCAGGAATATTACTAATATTTCGAGGACTTAATTTTGAGCCTGACATATGCGCTGCAGCGTCAGCGAAGCGGCGCCCACGAGGTCAGCTAAAGGACCAAGTTTTGCAGAGGTCTCTTTTCACGAATCAGGGAGCTATCATTGAAAAATTTTTCACTTCTGATCAAACCCGCCTCGGCTGACTGCAACCTAAGATGCGATTATTGTTTCTATCTCGACCACGCCGCCCTTTACCCACAAACCAAAGTTCACCGCATGTCCGACCAGGTGCTGGAAAAAATGATTGCCAGCTATATGGCCACCGAGCAGGAGCAGTACGCCTTTGGCTGGCAAGGTGGTGAGCCAGCGCTTATGGGGTTGGAATTCTTCAAGCGAGTTACGGACCTTCAGCAAAAACACGGACGTAGAGGTTCAATGGTTGCGAACGGGTTTCAAACCAACGGCACACTTATTCACGACAAGTTCGCCAGGCATCTTTCGGAATATAATTTTCTGGTTGGGGTGAGTCTTGACGGTCCGCCTGAAATCCACGATCATTATCGGAGAAATAGAGGCGGCAAGGCTTCCCATGCCGATGTCATGCGCGGGATCAAATGCCTCAAGACCAACAAGGTGGATTTCAATATCCTTGTATTGGTAAACAATCTCAACGTAAAAAAGCCGGCCGAGGTCTATAATTATCTCTGCCAGAATGGATTTTTCTATCACCAATATATCCCTTGTGTTGAATTTGACGAAGCGGGCAAACCGCTTCCTTTTACCGTTTCAGGAGAAGAGTGGGGCGATTTTCTATGCTCCATTTTCGATGAATGGATAAAATCAGATATCACCAAGGTTTCGATCCGCCTCTTTGACTCGATTCTGGCCTACCTCGTGGAAGATCAACGCATCATCTGCCATATGGGCACAAGCTGCTGTCAGTATTACGTGGTGGAATACAACGGCGATATCTATCCCTGCGATTTTTTTGTTGAGCAAGATTTAAAGCTTGGCAGTGTTTTAACCAATGCCTGGGATGAACTCCACCACGCGAATAAGTATTTGGATTTCGGGGCCAGGAAATCAGATTGGAACCAGGCTTGTCAGGAATGCCTGTACCTGGAATTATGCTCAGGCGATTGTCTTAAACACCGGCTTTATCATGAGGTTGATCCTTCCACCTTGAGTTGGCTTTGCAGCGGCTGGAAGAAGTTTTACGCTCATTCACTGCCCGCTTTCAAACAGATTGCCGAAAGATTAAAAATGGAAAGGCGGCAGGCGTCCATGGGTCCGCCACGGCCCATACCGCCGCCGGAATTTAAAAACATAGGCCGGAATGATCCCTGCCCCTGTGGCAGCGGCAAGAAATACAAGAAGTGCTGCATGAACAGGCAGACTTCTCAACCTTGATCGAAATGTTATTTTTTTAAAGGAATTTTAATATTTTTGTACCAAATACGGTATAATTCAGTCTCGGTGATGAACCGATTCAAGCCAGGGTTTGGTCAGTTCTAAATTTTCCTTGGCAACGCTGGTACGGGCAAGCCCGCCCTGCTGAGGATGCGGCAGCTCCTTTTCCTGAAGACCCATCATGGTGCTGTAGCTGTTATAACCAACCTCAATCTCAGTCGAAAAACCCATGGTATCCATCATATGATTGATAGAAAACTTGGTCGTTTGTAATCGAAAAGGCTGACTCAGGTAGTTTTCGGCAACACGATCCGCATACGCCAGAGTTTCCTCCTCGAGTTTTTCGTCCGGGTAAACTCGATTCACGAAATCATGATCGTAAGCCTCCCACGCGGTCATAAAACGATGCTCAAACAAAACCTCCTTGGCCTTGCGCGGGCCTATGTCCCAGGGAACGCAAAAATATTGAAAGTGTGAAGGCAGGAATAAAGCGTTTTTCGAAGCAAATATGATATCCATGGAGGAAGCGATCATCCAGGCTCCGAAGATGCAGTAACCCCGCACCATGGCGATGGTGGGTTTTGGCAGATTACGCCACCGCAGGGTGTTTTCCATATTTATGTAACGCTGATCCTTGTAACGTCCAAACCGGTCTTTTCTATCATGTCCATGGGCCTTGCGATGCTCAACGTCTTCAGGCGTGCTTATGTCGTGACCGCTTGAAAAATTATCACCCGCGCCCGAAAGAACAATAGCGCCGACCTCGTCATCATCCACGGCGCGTTCAAAGAGGTAATTGGGTCGATTAAGTATTACTCGGGCTACCTTGCCGGGCTGATAAATAATGTCCTTATATTCCATATTAGTCTCCTTTTCACGGATGGTCCGAATATACTCCGACTTGAGACCTCTGCAAAACAAGTAATTTTGTTGAAATCGCGGAAGGTGAAAATTTAACCCACAGGAATATGTTAAATATTTCGAGGACTTAAATTTTAGCCTGACAAAGAGGTCAGCCAAAGGACGATGTTTTGCAGAGGTCTCGACTTGTAATTCCTTTCTTGCCGACGAGAAATTCTTTTATCATCGGAAGCGCGAAAAATCAGGCAATCGCTTTTCGCTGAACGCCTTCAATCCCTCTTTGGCTTCATCGGTTTCAATAAAAAGATGGAGGCTGTCAAAGGACATGGTGCCGATTCCCGCGATGGAATCGCTGTCGGCGTTGAAGGAGTGTTTTAGTACCTTGAGTGCGGTGGGACTCATGTTGAGCATCTCATCAGCCCAGCGCCGTACCTCATCGCGCAATTCAGAAAACGGCACAACCTTATTGACAAGGCCCCAGCGTTCCATCGTTTGAGCGTCATACTGGCGGCAGAGATACCAGACTTCTCGAGCGCGCTTGTCGCCCAGGATACGAGCGAGGTAGGCGCTGCCAAAACCGGCGTCAAAAGACCCCACCCTGGGACCGGCCTGTCCGAATCGCGCGTGATCGGCCGCGATGGTAAGATCACAAAGCACATGGAAAACGTGGCCGCCGCCAATAGCGACTCCGTTCACAGCCGCGATCACGGGCTTGGGCACCTCCCGAATCAAGCGATGGAACGACTCGACTTCGAAAAGACCGCTCTCAGTCGGGCCGTAATCTCCGGTTTCCTGACGCTGCTTCTGGTCTCCGCCCGCGCAGAACGCCTTATCGCCTGCACCTGTAAGAGCGATGACCCCCACTCCTTGATCAACCCACGCGGCTTTAAAACACCAGATAAGCTCATCGACCGTCCGGCCTCGGAAGGAGTTGTAACGTTCAGGCCGGTTGATTATGATCCACGCAAGGCCTTGATCAACTTCATACTTCACGTCGGTTAGCTCTTCCAGTTTCATCGTATTTTCCCCCTTTCCCGCTTCAGCGGGTGTCCAGACCGAGACTCAAAATTATCGGCAGAAGGCTGACACCGGGTTGATCATTACTCAGCCGGTTATTCAATCCACGCGCCGAAGCCTTTAACTTGTTTAGTTATTGCATTGTAAAACCGGAAACAGGTCTTTTGTCAAGACCGAATCTTTTA
>JAFDLS010000222.1 GCA_019306365.1 Deltaproteobacteria bacterium | reverse complement strand
CTTGCCGACCACGGCGCACTGGCTCACCGCCGGATGCTCAAAGATAACCTCCTCAATTTCCCTGGGGTAGACGTTGTAACCCTTGTAGATGATCATATCCTTTTTGCGGCCGGTTATATAAAAGAAGCCGTCTTCATCTTCCCGGCCGATGTCCCCGGTTAAAAGCCAGCCGTCCTTGAGCTGGTTGGCGGTTTCCTCTGGTCTGTTCAGATAACCGGGCATGACCTGCGGTCCTTTGATGCAAATTTCTCCTTCCTGGCCGGGCGGCAGATCTTCGCCGGTGATAAGATCGAGGTGTCAAAGGCGGGAAGGCCGACCGACCCGACTCGAATCGCTGAGCGGTCCGGCGGGTTGGCTGTGGCGCCCATGGTGCATTCGGTCATGCCGTAGGCTTCACAGACCACTCCTGAAAAGGCTTCCAGCATCCTTTCCAGCACGGGCAGGGGCAGCGGGGCCGCGCCCGAAGCCGCGAACTTGACACAGGTAAGGTCATAAGACTTGAAGTCCGGGTGGTTTACCAGGGGGATGTAAAGCTGAGGCGCTCCGCCCAGGATGGTAACCTGATATTTGACCACGGCCTCGAGGTATTCTTTGGGATCGAACCTCCTAAAGACAACTATGGTCGTCCCGGTATAGACCAGGTTGTTCAGGTAACGGATCGTTCCCAGGGCGTGATACCACGGCGACACCACGAGCGCGGTCTCGCGGTCCTGTGCCGTAAGGCGATCTTTTATAGGATCAACTCCGGGTGGAAAAACCATTTCCAAAATCCCGTCGACCATTTCTATCTGCGCGCCGTTGAGCCAGTGGGCGACCTGAGTGGCATTGGCCACAACGTTTGAATGAGGCAGCATAACCCCTTTGGGGAAGCCGGTGGTTCCGCCGGTATATGAGATATGCGCCAGGTCTTTCATGATGTCGATCGAGTCATCTCCGGGAGCGGGTTCATACTTTTTCAAAAGGGAGATCATGTCGTATGCCCCCGGTGTTTCGACTTTTTGCGTTTCCTTCAAACAGTTTTTGAGGGGCCCCTGGCAGTCGGCCAGACTCGTGGTGATAACCCTTTTAACCCCGGTGGTTGATAAAACGGGTTCAACTTCTGGGAACTGTTCGTCAAGAGCGATCAGGGTTTCAGCGCCTGAGTCATTGAGCTGGTAGGCCACCTCCCCTGGAGCCAGCAGAGGGCTCAGCGGGGTAAAGGTCGCCCCGCTCTTGAGAAGTCCATAGTAAGCGATGGCAAATTGCGGGCAGTTTGGCAGACGGATCGCAACACGGCTGCCTTTTTTCACGCCTAAATCTCTCAGGGCCGCTCCAAAGCGGTCGGTGAGTTCTTTGAATTCACCGTAAGTCAGTTCCAGCCCTTCAAAGATGATTGCGATCCTGTTGGGGTTCCTTTTGGCGGTCTGATCCAGGAAGGCATAGACCGGTATTTGGGGATAGTTCAAGCTTGTTGGCCAACCCTTGGGCCATGCCTTGAAGTTTTTTGCCATGGTTTATCCTCTTTTATAGAAGGTGATCTTTTAATTTGCCGTTAAGGTTCTTAATGCCACGGTCTTTTTAACTTATCTCGATCGCTATTTCAAGAATTAGGTGATTATAACGGTTGCGGGTGGCCTGTCGAGCAGGAATTCCCTAAAACAATTCACGCGTTTCAGGGCTGTCTCCCCTCTTGATTTAATAGCACCGGTGTGTTAGTTTGACGAAGTTTTAAACTTCTTCCACCTTAACCAAATGGGGTCAGAAATGGCAGGCATCAACAAGGCAATCCTGATTGGCAATTTAGGGCGCGACCCGGAAATTCGTTACACGCAAAACGGTACAGCGGTCTGCAACTTCACTCTGGCGACTACCGAAACTTACACCCCTCGCGGCAGTGATAACAGAGAAGAAAAGACCGAATGGCATCGCATTGTGACGTTTGGCCGACTGGCTGAAATCTGCAGTGAATACCTGGCCAAAGGCAGGCAGGTTTACGTCGAAGGCAGGATCCAAACTCGTGATTGGGAAGATCGCGACGGAAACAAACGGTGGACCACTGAGATCGTTGCCCAAACCATGCAAATGCTGGGTCCCGCGCCTCAAGGCGCAAGAGGACAGGCCATCGATGACGGGCGGGAGGGACAACCCCCAAACCGGGGAGAAAGACCTGAAAACTCCAATAGCCATAATGATGGTATTAATCAGGGCGGACCGGCCGGGGATGATGAAATCCCGTTCTAACTAGAAGCTATCTCAAAATTAGTGTTTTGGTCTAAATCGCGGAGAAAGAAAATTTAACCCGCAGGAATATATTTAATATTTCGAGGACTTAAATTTTCGTACGACAATGAGTTAGGGTAAACAAACTTTTTTGAGATGGCTTCTAACCTGATTTATTCTTCCGCGAGGCTCTTGAGGGCAAAGTAGACTTCAGGGGAATCTATGTAGTCATTCAGGACCTGTTGATACTCCAGCCAAATCACCCAGTGGCGGAGCCATTCCCGATTGTACCAGAAAGGCTTTGGCCGGCTTGGATTGCCTCCGAGTTCGGTTATGACCTGCTGATACTCTTCCATACAGCTTGAGCAGAGTTTGAAACTGGTCCCAGATCTGCCGACCTGGCTCGTGGGTTCACCGTGAGTTCCGCATTTGGCGCATCGCATGGCGCACTTGGCGCATTGAATGATATTCCAAAGCCCTTCGAGCTTTTCGAGGTTGCTTAGGTCTTTTTTTTGTTTTACCCGGCCCTTAATGTCAATTACTTCGGCCACGGCCCACCTCCTGATATACAGTAGCGTTGTTATTATTATACCAAAATTTTTCTTTATTTCATCAGACTCTTTGACCATAACTGAGCAGCGCGGCTGGTAAAGGAGCTTTTTGTTATATTACTAAGGAGTTATTCAAAGGGCGCCGGCTTATCGCTGTCAGAGCGTATGCTCTTCGATCCAGAGCGGCTGCTAAAAATATTTCTGGCCGGTTTACAATCTCTGGAAATATATGAATCCTGTTTTCAATCGGAACTCAGTTTTGGCAATTACTATAAAGCGCTAACTTGCCAGTTTGGCGGCTATTGAGGCGACATGCTTCCCCTGAAAACGCGCCGCGGCCAGTTCGGTTTCGCTGGGCAATCGTTCTCCCTGGGTTCCGGCTATGGTTGAGGCGCCATAGGGTGAACCTCCGGTGATCTCGTCGATACGCATCTGTTCCTGAAAGGCATAGGGTAAACCGACGAGTATCATGCCGTGGTGAAGGAGCGTAATATGAAAGCTCAGGATGGTAGACTCCTGTCCGCCGTGCTGGGTGGCTGAACTGGTAAAGACGCTGCCCACCTTACCGACCAGGGCTCCGGACTGCCATAAACCTCCGGTCGCGTCCAGGAACTGGCGCATCTGGCCGCACATATTGCCAAAACGCGTTGGTGTCCCAAAGATAACCGCGTCGGCTGAACCCAGTTCCTCCACGGTGCAGATCGGGACGTGCTCAAGGGCTTTTTGAGCTTCGACAGCCCCCATTTTTTCCAAAACCTCAGAAGGCAGCGTTTCGGGAGTGCGATACAGCGTGACGTCAACGCCGCTTACCTCCCGAGCCCCTTCGGCCACCGCTTCGGCCATACGCTGCACATGGCCGTAAAGCGAGTAGTAAACAACTAAAAGCTTCATGACGCTTCCTCCTTACCCGTTTGATCACAATTGGAAGTTATCAGCGTTCATATTTATTATTTATAGGTTTTGGGCAGGCTGCAAGGTTTCGCCTTTTAATAGGCAACATCTCCCGGTCGCAACCCAAATATGGGGGTGTATGAAAAGCGGAGATCTGGATACTGATGCAAGAAGGCCAAATCGTTCGCTGGTCCAAATCCGAAAGTTGGGCCGAACTCGAACGGCTGTCCCGGCTAATAAGCTTTAGCGGAACTATTTGAGATTATAGGCATTGCCAGAATTATTTTCCGTTTGGTTACTAAGCTAAATTAAATCAAACCTCTAACAGCGGCTGACGTGATGTTTTGGCGTTTGTCGTAAGGCGGCTTGGGAGAATGGCCAAAATTATACCTCCTCCCGTCCCAAAGCCGAACGGAACTTATTTATGACAAACGCTTTAAGTGCTGGAAAACAGTCTTGCGCCGTTGCCGTTTTGAGAATCAAGGACCTGTCGGGCGCCGGCAATGCTGTATTTCTCATCTTTGAGCAAGGACTTGATTTCCAGAATCTTCCGGACGGTTGACTCATCATACCGACGCTGGCGGCCATTGGTTCGTTCAGGCTCAAGATATTCCCAGTACCGAATGGTGTGAATGGCTATGCCTGTCAGGTACGAGACTTCACCGATAGTCAGCCAATCTTTTTTAATCATCATAGCTACTTTTTTCCTCCCGAATGCACTTGCTTTCAGGTTGAGCAAAATTCGGACCATTTTTGCGTTTTTTATAAGTTGTTTAAAATAATAGAAAAATAAGGGAGAGAATAAATAACTTGAGTAAAAGATCGATAAAGAGGCAAGAAATTCCGGGAAAAATAGTTCAACTTTTTCTCTACAACCACTGGATATATCTCTAACACCTTTTTATGAAATCTAAAAAAAAGTACAGTCAA
>JAFDLS010000221.1 GCA_019306365.1 Deltaproteobacteria bacterium | reverse complement strand
CAAAGACGCCTACCTGGGCGATCTGGAGGTATAAGGATGTTCCTTGAAGTTGAGGATCTTAACACGTACTACGGGGCGAGTCATGTCCTGCAAGGTATCTCACTGACGGTCAACAAAGGAGAGATTGTCGCCCTTCTAGGCCGAAACGGCATGGGCAAGAGCACCACCTTGAAAAGTATCATGGGATTGGTCAAGCCAAAATCGGGGAAGGTTCTGCTAAACGGCCAGGACCTGGCGGGCAAACCTCCTCACATGGTCGCTAGAGCCGGTATTGGGTATGTTCCGGAAGAAAGACGCATATTCCCCAATTTATCGGTTTTGGATAACCTGGCCATGGGTATAAAATCGGGGCAAAATAAAAATGGGCAAAATGGAAATATCTGGACGGTAGATCGGGTTTTCGAGCATTTTGCGAAACTTAAGGAGAGGGCCAAGCAAAAAGGCTGCCTGCTTTCAGGCGGCGAACAGCAAATGCTGGCCATTGGCCGCTCTTTGATGGGCAACCCTGAACTCCTGCTGGTCGATGAACCCACCGAGGGACTCGCTCCCATCCTGGTTCAAGAGGTGCGGGAAGTACTGGATGACATTAACAAGGCCGGCATGTCGATCCTTCTGGTGGAACACAACCTGAAGGTGGCCATGTCGCTCGCGGATCGCATCTATCTCATGGGCAAGGCGCACATCGGTTTCGCGGGATCCGTGGAAGAGCTTGAGAATCAACCGGAGATCCGGGAGAAATATCTCGAGGTATAACCGGCGGGGCTGTTTCAATAGCAGTTTGCGGGCAGCGCCCTGAGTTTTGAATCATTCTTAGAGTCTGTTCTATAAGCCGTTTGGAATGGGGGAACTCACCGGAGTTCCTCCTGGTATTTTTTAACACACCCGCCTGACCTGATCTACAGTCAAGGTTAACGCCCCATAGTCTTCCTCCGCCTTGCCGGTAAGAATATAAGGCCGCCCCCAGTCCAGCATGTGACAAAATCGGCGGTGCGCTTCAGGAAAGAAAGTTGTTTCCACCAACCCGGTTTCATCCTCAAAGGTAAGAAAACGCATGGGATCACCATGTTTGGCGCTGACGACCTTGCCCGTGATCAACCAGCCGGCCAGGCGTACTCGCCTTCCCGCGTGCCGCTTGAGATCCGCCGCCTTGACCAAGCCCTCACGGGGCAGAGCGTTTGCGAACAGGACAATCGGATGGCGGTCAGTGAGAAAGCCCAGGACAGCGAACTGACGACGCAATCGCTCGATCTCGCTGTCTGGCGGGAAGTCAGGGGAAGGCTCCTCCTGGCTTACAAAAAGGTTCCCTGTTTGGCTTTCACGAAAGAGACGATCTTTCCTTCTTTGCCAGCCGGCAATTTTCCAGATAAGATACGCATGATCCTGACCCGGGGCGAGGGAATCCAGGGCGCCGGAATGAATCAGGGCTCGCGCTTCTCTTTCATCAGGGTGAACGCAAGATAAAAAATCCTCAAGATATTTATAAGGACCGTTCCTCCGTCTCAAAACAATGCGCTCTTGCGTCTTGAGGCTCAGGCCTTTTATCGACTGCAGCCCTGCCCGGATTAAACCTTTTCGGCCTTTCCACCGAAGCTCACTTGAATTAACGTCTGGAGGCAGTATGGTGAGTCCATGACGCCTGGCCTCAGAGACGTAAGCAAAAGTGCTGTAGTACCCTCCCTGATTGCTGATGACCGCGGCCATGAATTCAGCCGGATAATGAACCTTGAGGTAGGCGGCCTGAAAAGAAACCCTCGCGTAACTCGCGCTGTGAGGTTTGCAAAACGAATAACCCCCGAAACTCATAATCATATCCCAAACGGCCTTTATCTGCGCCTCATCCACTCCCCGGGCGCGCGCCCCCCTGGCAAACCGTTCCCAGTAGTCGCGAAGAGCGTGCTGCTTGTCCTTTTTAGACATAACCTTGCGCAAACCATCCGCCTGGGCGTGAGAAAAGCCGGCCAGGGCCACTGCGACCTTGGATACATCCTCTTGATAAACCATGATGCCGAATGTCTCATCCAGGATATCGGCCAGCAAGGGATGGAGAGGCTCCCAGCCGCCGCCTTTCAAACGGCGCAGGTACTCCCTAATAAACTCGTTGGCCGCGGGACGAATGATGCTGCTGTGGATGACTAAATGCTCGAAATCACCCACCCCGGATTTCTCCTGGAGCAGACGCATGGCCGGGCTTTCAATATAAAAACAGCCCATGGTTCGGCCTTCAGCCACGGCCATTTGAGTCGCGGGGTCGTCTTCCGGTTCCCAGTGTAATTCGTCAAATGGTTCACCATTCTTGTGGATATTATTGATGGCATCGCGAATAACTCCCAGGCTGCGGTTCCCCAGAAGATCGATCTTGACCAACCCTCCATCTTCAGAACCGTCTTTCTCCCATTGCACGATATTAACCCCCTTGGGAGCGCGCTCAACCGGCACGTAATCCTGAATGGGTTGAGGGGTTATGATCACGCCGCCCGGATGCACCGAAAGATAGCGCGGGGTGCCAACGATCCGCTGGGCCAGCTTTAATATCTCCGGCCAGGGATCAGGGAAATCCAATCCCTTCATCTCAGGCAAGGCTTCCAGCCTGGTTTGAAGACCTGTATCGGATTCCTGGCTTCGCCAAATCCAGGGCAGGCGTTTACTCACCTGACCAATCTCGCGATCCATCAGACCGAACACCTTGGCCACCTCCCGGATAGCCATACGCGGCTGAAACAAAACATGATTACAGACCATGGCCGCGTGCCCATCGTATTGCTTAAGCACCGATGCCAGGACATCGTCTCGCTCATCCCAGGCGAAATCCACGTCAATATCAGGCGGATCAGCCCGGTCGGGATTAAGAAAACGCTCAAAATAAAGATTATGCTTTAGAGGGCAGACATTGGTGATGCCCAGACAGTAGGCCGCGAGTGAGGCCGCGCCCGAACCCCGCCCGCAGATACGCGGACTGCGTTTGATAATATCCCGCACGACCAGAAAATAGGATGAAAAACTCTTTAACTCGATCAGCTTAAGCTCATGCTCCAGACGCTCAACCACGGCTTCAGGCAAATCATGCCCATAACGCTGACAAGCCCCCTCAAAAGCCGCCTCACGAAGCACCGCCGCCGCGCTGCGCCCGTTTGGGTCATGCCAGGGAGGCAGAATGGCCTCGTGGTCCGGGCCGGAAAAGGTAAGGCACTCAGCGATTGCCTGAGAGGCTGTTATGGTTTCAGGCCAAATCTCAAACCGCCGCTTGTATTCCCGGGAATCGGCCAGCCAGGCATCCTGCGGAGCTACGTCAGATATTTTGAGGCGAGAAAGAGAGGTGTTGAGATCAATGGCCCTGAGCACACGGTGCAGCGTATAATCTTCCGGATCCAGAAAAAAGCTTCCCGGGGTCGCCACGGCGGACAGATCAAGCCGCCTGGCCTGTCTAAAAATTTTTTCCGTGATATTGTTCGGCCTGCGCGGTAAGGCCGCAACGACGTTCACTCCAGCCTCGCGCCAGATGGTCATCAAGCTGACACTGGTTGTAAGCACCACCAGCCCTGAAGCGTATACGGCTAAAACTTTTTCCAGATTGAAAGAAGAATCCTGATGCCGGCTGCTCAGTAAGCGGCAGAGGTTTCGGTATCCGGTTGTGTTTTCCACCAAACACACGGCTCGCCGGCTGCTCTTCCGATCCGTCACCTCCGCGCCCACGATGGGTCTGATCCCCTCCCGTTCGCAGGCCCGGAGGAAAGGCCACAGGCCGTAAAGGTTGTCGGTGTCGGTGAGGGCCATCCGGTTAAATCCACGTTCGCGGACAGCCTGGCAGAGTCGCTCGATGGGAGCCGTGCCCCACATCAGAGAAAAATGGGAACGGATGGTTAAAGGAATCATGAGAGGAAATCTTCTATTTTTCTATTTTCCGGAATTTATCTAAAAAAAGGTTTTCACTGCTTCCCGGCATTAATTCTAAGGCGCTTCATATGCCAGCTCGGTCTGGGCTTTGGGGAGGGGGTTTGGGGGAACACCTTGTTTTGAAAAAGTGTTCCCCCAAACATCGGCCGCCAAACGAAAAAGTGTTCCCCCAAACATCGGCCGCCAAACTGCGACCCATACGGATCGTAGAGCGGCCGAAACGGTTACGAATCTGATCCAGGGCGATGACGAGATTTTCACTGGTCTGGATCTCCTGTTCATCCAGAAAAAATAGTTCTTGTTGGGCCGGGGGATAGATAAGACGGTCGCACGCCAGCCTCAGGTGCCTCAGGCGCACTCGCCGCGTTAAAGCCAACTCAAGCGCTGTCCGGGCCAGGGCAAAAAGTTTGAAATCGTTGGCTGTGCCTGCCTTGGAGGATTTCTGCCGGGTAACGCGCACGCCGTCGCTGTAATCAAGTGAAATCCCGATTCTGCGAGCGGCCTGCCGGCGTTCACGCAACTCACGCCCAACCTGTTCCACAAGGAGGTAA
>JAFDLS010000220.1 GCA_019306365.1 Deltaproteobacteria bacterium | reverse complement strand
TTTAACTTGGTCCCAGCTGGGACACCGCGCAGAGATGAAGAG
This sequence comes from Deltaproteobacteria bacterium, assembly GCA_019306365.1. Lineage (GTDB taxonomy): Bacteria > Desulfobacterota > Desulfarculia > Adiutricales > JAFDHD01 > JAFDHD01. The sequence goes on along the minus strand of JAFDLS010000220.1, from coordinate 5,042 downwards.
GCAGAATGGAGGGAGTGGTCAGGTCGAAAAATAACTCGAAAGAGTAAAAAAACAAAAAATGTAAAACCTGCACCTAAACTAAATTCATTTTTTACTTCCATGGGTCAAGAATTAGATAAGGCGGTAAATTGGCGTTGACAGAAAAGAAAAAAAAGAAAGGTAAAAAAGCACCAAAGAGATTCAGACCAAACAAGGAAAGGCTGGAGGCCATTATTAGAAGGGTCCAATTGGTTGATATTACCCTTTTGGACTCTTTCTCAAAAAGAACAATTGAACACGTAGATCTTAATACATTAAAAATGCAAACAAAAACAACTATGGTGGAAACAGTTGAAGAAGAGCCTCCAGGTAAATCCTTTATGGGGATTTGTCGATTCGGAATTAGAGGGGTGTTAGAAGAAGATAAAGAGGACGAGAATGAAATCTTCAAAATTGAAGGTTCATTCCTTTTGCAGTATCTATTGAAGGAAAGAGGTGATATCACCACTGAAGACATTGCCTCATTTGTGGTTGTCAATGGAGAACATCATGCTTGGCCTTTCTGGAGGGAATTATGCCACAATATTAGCTCGCGTATGGGTATTGACCCAATAACTTTACCAATTAGACAACCTAGATATAAATTTTCAGAATTATTAATTGAGAAAGCAGAGGAATCGATTATCCAACCACCTTCCCCCGCAGAGAAGAAGTAGAGAGCAAATCAGCTTCCATTTGCTATCCACCCTCCGAAAAACCTTAACACTTGCCAGTCTGCCCGTCCGGCGCTCAAGGCCGTCTTTTTTTGAGCGCTTATCACCGCATATTGCTTTATCTTTTCTACTTTTTGTTACCTGACTATCATGGCGCAACATGTCAATGGAACGATCTTTCAAATGGAGACAAAAAATGAGACCTCTGCAAAACCAGAATATTACTAATATTTCGAGGACTAAAATTTGAGCCTGACATATGCCGCTGCAGCGTGAGCGAAGCGGTGCTCAAGAGGTCAGCTAAAGGGCGAAGTTTTGCAGAGGTCTCAAAATATAAACCCCTGAAAGACAGGGGTTTTAATAAGGTCAGATAAAATGGTGGCGATGCAGGGATTCGAACCCCGGACACTACGGATATGAGCCGTATGCTCTAACCGACTGAGCTACATCGCCACGCTGAATATCTTAAAAAAATCAGCGATCATGTCAATCAAAAAATACTATAATAATTGCCAGAATTATTTCCCGTTTGATTACTAAGCTAAACCAAGCCTCTAACAGCGGCTGACATGATGTAACAGGCGGCAATTACATGATGTTTTGGCGTTTGTCATAAAGTTGCTCAGGAGGATGGCCAAAACTATTTCTCCTCCTGCCCCAAAACCAAGCGGAATTTATTGCGGAATTTATTTATGACAAACGCGCTAACTACCTCCCGGTATTTGATTCTTCCTGTAAGGATTTTAAAGAGTAAGCGACCACAACGCTCCGGGCTTTGGAAAGCACGGACTCACCTGACTTGATAAGCACCCCTATGACCAGATCAGGTGAACCGTCGTTATCGTAATCCTTGATTTGATAATCGACCGGATAGCCCGCAAGAACCGGGGAGCGCCAGTTTTCCCTGAGTGACATCTGACTGAAGGAAAGGGAAAATACCGAACCGCTCTGCAAAGGCCGAAGACTGCGCACGAAATCGGTCAAACCGGATCTTTTGGCTCGAGCGATGAGGATTTCCTGACGCCCGTCACCGTTAGAGTCTACGCTAAGAATTCTGGGCGGGATATAGTAATACTTATCCTCGAATCTCATGTTCTTATCGCCATCTTCCAGAGGGGCTGCCAAATAATGAACAGATCCCCCGAACCGCTCGTCGCCGTCCCAGAGTGACTCTCCGCCGAGAACCTTAATATGCAGGGTTTCATACTTGTCCACGTAAACAAGGCTGTCGCTGGTTTGGCCGGCGAACCGGATGACGCCGAAATTAAATATGTTCACCTTTTCCCTTGGCAGACTCAGAGGTTCCCGGGGCACATATTCGTTCCCCTTGGGATCCATTCTGTAAACCGGGCCGTAAAACATTTTATCAGCCGTGCTTTCCTGACCGACCAGAATCCGGCCGGACGGCAAGTTGATAACTCGATAGTACCACGGTGAATCCTTGACAATCGGCGCCAGGCGGCCATTGACATATTCCAAGACGTAAGAACTAGCCTTGTCGTTGATACGGTTGCTGACGAAAATTTCGGCCAGGCCGTTTCCATTGATATCAGCCACATCCAGAGTGACGCAGCGGTCGTTTACATAGCCGTCGAATTGCGCCAGCCGCCTGAACCGCCCATCTTCAAATCGTCCGACAAAGACTTTGTTGAAAGATGAATATACAATTTCATTCTTATTGTCACCGTCGATATCCCCAATGTCCAGGCCGGTGATTGGAACTCGTATGGAGGGACTCCTCCAGAAACCCTCACCCTTGGGATAAGCAGCGGAAGAACTGAAAACGCCCTGATCACCGGAGCGGATCAAAAGGGATTCAGGATGACGGCGGGAAGCCGCGGGCGCTTCTTTTTTAGGTTCGGCATATCGAGGCTGCGCTTTCCGTTTGAAGATCTTGTCGTTTATATCCTCAACAAAGGAATTTATCTTGGGAATGACACCATCCATGCTTTCCGCTTGAGCGTGAACTGTCAGCGCGGGCTTTTTTTCTACCTGGCTCAAAATCTTGCTGTCCAGGCTGATGTTCTGACCGATCACGGTCAAGGAGCCGTAAAGGACGTAGTCGGCCTCCGCTTTCCGCCCCAATTCGATGGCGGTTTTATCGTCAATTTTGCCTTGAGCCTGCTCAAAAGCTTGACGGGCCAAAACTCTTTCCACGACCGCTACTTTACCTTCCCAGGCCAGCCGCGAACTGATCATGTCCAGGATTCCTTCCTGGATGTAAGTCAAATCCTGCGCGGCGTTGATCTTAAAAGGCAAAACGAGTACCTTTAGCGCTTTGTCTGAGGCCAGCGCCGTACCGGTCCAGGCCAATCCGGCCAACGCCAGCAGCAGAACTATTATGGAAATCTTTAAACTAACCTTCATCCCTGTCACCTATTTGTGTCTGGCAGTCGAATTTTTTCCGGTAAGACAAGTGCCTTCTGCATATATACATTTCTGTGCGAACCTGTCAAGGTTTCCACTCAGGGCCGGTAAAATATTAACTGAAATAAATCCTTCCATCGTGGTATGATGTATGATCTCCGGGTTCACTTAAGTTCGGCCAATAAAAACGAGAAGCAGGCCCAGGGCCATAAATATGAATCCAAAGACCCGAAGAGTGGTCTCCGGGGCCTGCATGAGCTGATTAAGCCAGGATTTGATCTTGTGAGGAAAGGCAAAATAAGGAAATCCCTCAATGATCAGCACCAAACCCAAAACACAGAGTAAATATTTGATATCCATGCGGTAAGCCTCTCAGACTCAAGAATGAACCACCGCCATCATTCTTTAAACGCTCCGCAATGTCAAGTCTGAGCTTTATTAATTTTACGAAAGGCTTGATCTTTATGAAGGAATCAGGATAATTGTAACTGCCAAAGGGGAGGGGCCTGCGTGGGGGCGAATGAGTTTTAGTCTTAATACTGCCCGGATCGATCTGGACGCCGTGGCGCATAACCTGGGCCAGGTCAGAAAAGTGGTGGGCCCGGGCGTCAGGATAATGGGCGTGGTCAAGGCCGACGCCTATGGCCACGGTCTTATACCGGTGGCCGAGGTGCTGGAGCGCTCAGGCGCGGACGCGCTGGGAGTGATGGACCTGCATGAGGCGGTCATCCTCAGAGATAAAGGCCTGAACCTTTCCGTTTTCATACTGGCCGGTTTTGAGGCCGGTTCCTCTGATGAGATCGTAAGAAGGGGCCTGATCCCTTTTATTTATGACCTGGATCTGGCCCGGCAGCTCAACCAGACAGCCAAAAAATACGGAAAGAAGGCCCGTGTCCACCTCAAGGTCGACACGGGCATGAACCGGCTTGGAGCTCCGCTTGACCAGGTTGAGGGTTTTCTTGAGGCGGTTAGAGGCATGGACCACCTTGAAGTTTCGGGATTGGCCTCCCATTTTTCAGAAGCTGGTATAAAGGACAGCGATTATACCTTGCGTCAGCTGGTTCGATTCAAGGAGGTCATTGAGACCGCTCGCGTCAAGGGGTATAATCTGACAACCAATAACACGGCCAACAGCGCCGCTGTTTTGAGTCTGCCAGAATCGCATTTTGACATGGTTCGTCCGGGTCTAATGCTTTACGGAGCCGCTCCTGAGGATCATCTGGCCAGCAAAATTGATCTCAAGCCGGTAATGACCTTGATCAGCAAGGTCATTCAGGTTAAGAAGATAGGGCCGGACAGCCCCGTCAGTTACGGCCGCAAATGGGTGTCTGGCCGTGAGACGATTATAGCCACCCTTCCCGTTGGGTATGCCCATGGATACAACCGGCGGCTTTTTAATGATGGTTATGTTTTGATTCGAGGTCAGCGGGCCCCGGTTCGTGGGGTAATCTGCATGAACCTTACCATGGTCGACGTGACCCATATTCCCGGTGCGAGGGTTGGTGATGAGGCCGTTCTGCTCGGTTCCCAGGGCGACGAATCCATCTCGGGGCCGGATCTGGCCAATAAACTGGGGACCATTTCTTACGAGGTTTTTTGTACTTTTGGCGGTTTAAATCACCGCCAGTATGTGTCTAGTAAAAATAAAAAAGGAGAAAAAGCGTGAGCGAGGAAAAAACCCTCTGCGTGGTCTGCGCCTGGCGCAAGGACTGCCTGAAGAGGTATAAATATGAGTTTTCGAGTAAGCTCCGCTGCCCGGAATTCACACGAGACGTTACCTTGCCCAAAGAAAAAAAAAGGACTCATGAGACGAATTTTAACTGAAACTGTAAGGGCCGCCGTGGCTCAAGCCCGAGTTAAGGGAGAACTTTCCAGCCAGGAAGAGCTGGCCGGATTGGCCGTGGAAGTCCCGCGAATAGCCAGTCATGGGGACTGGTCGACCAACGCGGCCATGATTATGGCCGGGATGGAAAAGAAACAGCC
>JAFDLS010000025.1 GCA_019306365.1 Deltaproteobacteria bacterium | reverse complement strand
CAACCCTTCTTCCAGAGTCGCGCGGGGACAGGCGATATTTATCCGCTGAAACCCTTCACCCCCTGGACCGAACGGCGGCCCGTCGTCCAATCCAACTTTGGCTTTCTTGATCATAAACTCTTTAAGCCCTTTATTGTCAAAACCCAGCTTCCGGCAGTCGAGCCAGAGCAGATAGGTGGCTTCAGGCTTTATCACCTTTATCTCGGGTATTTTTTCTTCAAAGTACCTGAGGGTGAATTCCATGTTTTGCTGAAGATATTCAAGTAACTGCTTCAGCCATTCTTCCCCGTGTTGATAGGCGCTTTTAAGGGCCTCAAGGCCAAAGGAATTGTCCATGCCGATCCCAAGGTTCCCCAGCATGACGTTGTATTGATTCCGGAGTTTAGGGTCGGAGATGATAATCACGGACGACTTGAGCCCGGCCAGATTAAATGTTTTGCTTGGAGCGACGCAGGTGATGGTCTGTAAAGAAATTTCCTCAGAAATCGAGGCGGTGGGGATATGCTTGTGCCCTGTGTAGACCAGATCTGAATGAACTTCATCAGAAATTAAGACAATATCGTTTTTAACGCAGAATTCGCCGAGTTTGACAAGCTCTTCCTTTTCCCATAACCGGCCCACCGGATTGTGCGGGCTGGAGAGGATCATCAGCCGCGTGCGCCCGCCCGCTCTTTTTTCAAGGTCATCAAGGTCCATATAGTAACGCCCGTTCTCAAACTTGAGCGGATTGTTCACCACCTGGCGGCCGTTATTGAGGATGACTCTGAAAAAGGGGTAATAAACCGGCGGTTGAAGAATAACCTTGTCTCCGGGCTGTGTCAGGGCCAGGACGCAGAGGATCAGGCTTGTTACCACACCCGGGCTGTAAGTCAGCCATTCCTTTTTAATTTGCCAGCCATGCCGCTTTTCCATCCAGTTCAGGAAGGGTTCATAGTAGGACGGCTGTTTAAACGTATAGCCGAATATCCCGTGCCCGGCTTTCTTTTTAAGAGCTTCAATCACTTCCGTTGGAACCTGGAAATCCATATCCGCCACCCACATGGGGAGCACGTCTTTATCCCCGAAGAGTTGTTCAACAGCGTCCCATTTCGCTGAATTGGTGTTGGTACGGTCGATTACACGGTCAAAGTCGTATTTCATTTGCGTTAAACCTCTGATGATAGTCTTTCATGGTTGAAGTCATGAAAGTTTAACAAATTAGATGCGGCCGAGTCAAACAGGGTAATTGACATGAGGACATGAAGGCCATAGAATCAGTATGCTTTTTTAGGCACGCCTTCTGTAATCGAAGTGTCTTAAAGGAAATTGAATGAACAACCGGAAAGGAATTTTGAATGTCAAACGTGATTTGCGAGGCTTTGGGGATTCGGTATCCGATTATACTTGGCGGACTGGCCAGGGTTGGGACGGCGTCCCTGGCGGCTGCCGTGAGTAACGCGGGCGGATTGGGACTGCTCGGGGCCGGGTCCTGGAACGGGGTCGAGCTAAGGGACCAGATCAGGCGCGCCCGGGAACTGACCGGTCAGCCATTTGGAGTCAATGTTCCGGTTCGATCGGATTACGCGGAAGAACTGATAGAGACGGTTATCGCGGAGGGTATCAAAGCGGTGGCGACTTCCGCTGGCAATCCTCGACGATTCACTTCAAGGTTACAAGAGCACAATATTTTTGTAATGCACGTAGTTCCAACCTCGTCATACGCTGTGGTGGCTGAGGAAGCCGGGGTCAACGCGGTTGTGGCGGAAGGTGTGGAATCAGGCGGCATGACCAGCCTGGAAGAGATTTCCACCTTTGTTCTTGTGCCGCAGGTGGTTGACGCGGTTAAATGCCCGGTTATCGCGGCTGGCGGCATTGGTGACGGTCGAGGTTTGGCCGCCGCTTTGGCTCTTGGGGCTGTGGGCGTGCAGATGGGGACGGCGTTCATGGCCACTGAGGAATGCGAGATTTCCCGGGCCTTCAAGGAAATGATGGTCAGGGCCGTGGAGACGGATACAAGGCTTTTCCGTCGGGATAGATCTTCTCGCCGGACTTTCAAGGAAGATTTTTTTCAGGCCGCTTTAAAAGATTGGCCCAATCTTTTGTCTGATTTGAAAAGGGATCCGGATGCCTCCTTTCGCGGGGCTGGACAGGTGGCCGGTCTGGTGAGTGAGATTCAGCCGGTAAAGGAGATCATTGAGCGGATGATTAGAGAAGCCCGGGAGATTCTGCCCGGCATCTCTGAAAAGCTCTCCTGAACGGGAGGGCACTTGAATCCATTCACACGATCTATAATGAATGCGTTGAAAACATGTTGTGATTATCGTGAAAAATGAGTTTGTATTTTCAGGAAAGGGTGTTAGGAGGGATATTACAAAACATGGCAAAGGATATCTGCAAACAACTTGATCCAATATTCAAGGCCAAATCGGTGGCTTTTATCGGGGCAACAACCAACCAGACCAAATGGGGATTTCGTACCTTGCAGAGAGCTTTGAAGTCCGGCTATCGCGGGGCGGTGTATCCAATTAATCCCGGTGGCGGTGAGATGTTCGGGCTCAAAGTCTATTCTGATGTCAATGAAGTGCCAAACGATATTGATCTGGCTATTTTTACCATCCCGGCGGCCCGGATGCCGCAGGCCATGAAAAGCTGTGTCAAAAAAGGTATCAAGGGCGGCGTGATCATCTCCGCCGATTTCGCGGAAACCGGGGAAAAAGGCAAGGCCCTGGAGGATGAAACGGTCAAAATCGCTCGCAGCGGCGGCATGAGGTTCCTAGGCCCCAATGGAATGGGCGTCTGGATATCGGCGGTTCAACTTAATGTCGCCCTGGAACCCGAACCCACGCCCGGCCCCCTGGCCTTTATTTCTCAGAGCGGGACCTATGGCGGCGGCCTGGCGCAGATAGCTAAAATCAAGGGTTATGGATTGAGCAAATTCCTAAGTATCGGTAACCAGGCGGATCTCAAAGCGGCGGATCTGGTGGAATATATGGCCCAGGACCCCGATACAAAGGTTATTGGTCTATATATGGAAGGCTTCAAGGATGGGCGGCGTTTTTTTGAGGTGGCCAGAAATGTGGTGAAAGAAAAGCCTATCGTCATTTACAAGGGGGGAAGTACGTCAGTGGGCGCTCGCGCCACCATGTCTCATACCGCTTCGATCGCTGGCGCGGACGAGATATTTGATTCCATGTGCAAACAGGCTGGCATACTGAGGGCGCGTGAGGTGGAACATCTTTTCGTGATGGCCGAAGCCTTGATCAGCGATACTTCTCCCAGGGGTAACCGGGTTGGAATCATAGGCAGCGGAGGCCAGGGTGTGGTCGCGGTGGATTCATGCGCCTCTTTAGGCCTTGAGGTTCCTCAGCTTGATGAAAAATCCAGGCTGCAGATGAAGAAAAATCTGCCGCCGCATGCGCCGATACCCAACAACCCGGTGGATTTTGCGGGCGGCGCCAGAACCGCCGTTGACGAGGCGCGCATGGCGGAGGAATTAGCCAAGCTGGATTATATCGACGGGATTATCACCAATGTCCCTATTACGCACTTTCGAGGTCGTAATATAGCCGCTGCGGTAAAGAATGGAATTGAGGGTGCGGAGATATTAACCTCTATTCCTGAAAAATATGGTAAATCAGTCATTGCCATGCGATGGCGCGGATGGGGGGATGAGGCGGTCGTAAACATGTTCAGGAACGCTAAAATCCCGATGTATGATACCCCTGAGAACTGCGCGCGCGCCATGTATGCGCTGGTCAAGTATGCTGAGATTAAAAACAGATAGGCTTTATCGATTCTCTAACCACGGAGGTCGGGCCGTTAAAATTTTTTCTGGAGCGCTGATATTTAGATGACCGATCTGCTTCTAGTTAACGCTAACGTCGTAACCATGGACCCGGCCCGCCCCAGGGCGCGTGAGCTGGCGGTCAAGGGCGGCCGAATATTGGCGGTGGGTGAAGAAGGCGCTCTTCAATATTTAAAGGAGCGGCAGACCCAGGTTATCGATCTGGGCGGCAAAACGATTCTGCCGGGTTTTATTGACGCGCATCTTCACCTGCGCGGTCTGGCTGAAAGTCTGATCACACTTAAAATAGGCCCGGCGGACGGTGTTCGCTCCATCGCGGATATTCAGGAAAAGATACGTCGCGAATCCCAAAAACTTCCGCCCGGAACCTGGATCAGGGCCGGGGGATACAATGAAGTCTATCTGGCCGAAAAACGTCATCCGAACCGAACCGACCTCGATGCCGCTGCCCCGCGTCACCCGGTGAAGCTGACTCATCGTTCCGGTCACGCGCATGTCTTAAACAGCCTGAGCCTGGGACTCATCAAGGTTTCAAAAGAGACCTCCGAACCATTGGAAGGCATTATCGAACGAGACCTGGAAGCCGGAGAACCAACCGGTCTTTTTTTCGGTCTGGGTGATTTTTTGTCAAAGCTGATTCCGCCCATTGAGGAGGCGCGCCTGGATGATGGAGTGAAACTGGCCAACCAGGAACTGCTCTCTTGTGGGATCACTTCGGTCCAAGACGCGTCTTCCCGTAACGATTATAGCCGCTTTCAACAGATGCGGCGGTGGAAGGCCGATGGCTTTTTGAAGGGCCGAGTTGTAATGATGCTCGGATTAACAGGCCTGGAAGAACTTCTGTCCGGAAAGTTTTCCTTTTCCGAGCTGGAAATCGAAAATCACCTCCGTCCTGGAGGCGTAAAGATTATTCTTGATGAAACCACCGGCCAGCTCAACCCGGCTCAGCAAGAGTTGAACCAGATAGTATTATCCATCCATCAAGCAGGTTTGCAGGCGGGTATCCACGCCATTGAGGAAACCGCGATTGAATCCGCTTTAACCGCACTGAGGAACGCTCTCCAAATATATCCCCGGCCGGATCACCGGCACCGGATCGAACATTGTTCGGTTTGCCCTCCGAATCTGGTTGACCAAATTGCTTCTCTGGGAGTGATGGCCGTTACTCATCCCGCGTTTATTTATTACAGCGGTGAAAGGTATCTTAAAACCGTGCCTCCTTCGCAGCTCGAGTATTTATATCCTATGGGTACGCTCTTGAACGGCGGCGTGCCGATCGCGGCTGGTTCGGACGCCCCTATCGTGCCGGTCAATCCTCTGCCGGGTATATATGCCGCTGTTTCACGAAAGGCCGAAAACGGGGATGACGTTCTCACGAATGAAAAGGTAACGGTTTATGAAGCCTTGCGCATGTATACCGCGCTGGCGGCTATGAGCGCTTTTGAGGAAAAAGACAAGGGGGCGCTTTCGCCGGGAAGGCTGGCTGATGTTGTTGTTCTGAGCGATAATCCGGCGGCGGTTCCGGAGGAAGAGATAACAGGCATCCAGGTGGAAATGACCATCCTGGGCGGTGAGATCGCCTGGACCCGGTAAGCACGGATGGGTGAGCGTAAAATTGAAATTTCCTTTTACAAAACTTTTACAAACGGGGTGATCTAAATTAAGGGATAATATGTTATCGTCATGTACGAAGTTAATATAGTGAAACACGTTTAAGGAGGAGATGTTTGTCACTTGACTCTGTTTTGGATATCACTGCCCAGGGCGCCTGGAATGGCGGCACTCTGGTAGATAACTCAATTTTTGAAAAAAAAGGTCTGGAATTCAAAGGTGGAATCCCGGTAAACGATGAGACGATTCAGCAAAGGATCGGGGTTCGAACAAGGATGGCCGCTTCAGCCGATGAAAGAATCGGTGTCAAGGCCATGCAGGATCTTATTGATACGTCTGGCATAGACCTTTCTCGAATCAAGCTTATTATCGCCGCGACAAACGTAGGCGAGGATAAATACGATCCCGGGCCGTTAATCAAGTATCCTTTTGATCTCGTGCGTGAACACTGTCCCGATGCTATGGCCCTGGATGTATACGCCGGTTGTCCCGGTTTCAACACCTCAATGGAACTCGCTTTTGTACTCTCTCTGACAGGGGGCCTTAACGAAGGAGACATATCCATCATCGTTGGGGCGGAAAACATACACCGCGCCAACGCCTTCCCGCCAAACGACACTGGTAATATTATCTTTGGTGATGACGCCCTGGCTACAGCGCTTGAGACAAAAGCCAGTTTGAAAGCCAATGGCCGTTACTCGGTGAGCGAAAAGCACAAACACAAACTGAAAGAGGATTTTGTAACGGATACTGCCAGGTTGATTTATGAAGCTTATGGAAACGAAAAAATAGGCGGCATCATCATCGATAATCAAATGGGGGTGATGGAACACAGAATCCCGGCGGTTGCCGCCAGAATTCAGGCCAGCCTGGTTGAACAGATGTATCCCGAGGAAGCCTCAAAAGGTACCTTTAAACGTTTTCGAGAGGCTCTTGAGTTTTATGACTCAAACGTAACCTCGTTCGCCTATGATATTAATACTGACGGCGGGGATAGAAGCCTGGTTGACAAATTTGCGAAAGCTTTTGTTGAATCTGGAAAATATGGAACCATTTTAGCGGGTTATTTGACCTCAGATTTGACAGTCGAGTTTTCACTCCACAAGGGGGAAGGGTTTAACTTTGTACCGCCTCGGTCTGGAATCATTGACAGTCATACCAGTACTCACGGATGTTTTGGCGATTATATTGAAGTTATGCACGCGGAAGGGGACATCTGGGGGGACATGAACGGTAAGGGCGTCTTCTTATACGCCACTCGCGGCGCCAAGCCTCACATTGACAAATTACTATCAAGAAATAACCTGACCATGAAGGACATTGATCTCCTCATTGAACATCAAGCCAATTTCGCAATGCTTCCAATGACCCTGGAAAAGGTCTTGAATAATGGCCAGCCGGATGTAAAGAAGGACGTGATTGATTACCTGGCCAATAAAATGGTGACCAATATCCATCGTCGAGGAAATTGCTCTGTCGTCTGCATGCAGAGGCTTCCTTATGACCTTCAGCGCGGCGCCCTTGAGGAAGACACCATTCAGGGCTTTCCGGTCAACAGAAACCTTGAGCAATTAAGAAACGCCAAAATCATTCTTTATGATTCGGTGGGCGCCGGTATGACGCGCAGTTCAGTCTTGCGTAAGAAGTAACCTGTATTAGCTTGCGTGGGATATCGGGGATTATTTAAAGCTAATTTAGCTGGGTAAAGTAAGATCTTTTAATTTAGCCGTTTTTTTTGCGCGTTCATATTAAAGACTTGAATTTTAAAAATTAAAGGGTGGGCTTGATTTGCCCTGCCTTTAATCGTTTTTTTCCACTTTAAGAAGCCATGATAAAATATGGCTTTACCGATCTAATAAATTATATCAGAAAATTAGTGACGGCAAAGCTGTTATTAAATCGTTTAACCACATAATCTATGTCTAAGACGCCCCTTTAAACAGGGGCATTTATTATTTCGATCAGTTAAAAATTTCTTGACGGCAGACCTGCCAGGAATCTAAACTATAAATATAAAAACTATTTCGACCCAGCGGGTTTCCGCGATTCTTACCAGGCCAAGGTTACTTATTCACATTCAATTAATTAAAAATCGCAAATAACCGCAAGTAGAAAAATAACCTTATCTGCAAATCCAGAACAAAGCATCATCACCCTTGAAAGCTATGAGGTTAGACCATGAATGAACAACAGGAAATATTGCGCCGCCTAGATTTTTTCAAATCATTTTCCACTGAAGAGATTGAAAAGATTCTCGAGTCCGCTGAATGGGTCAAGGCGAGCGCCGGTGAAAGAATCATCACTGAAGGAGAAGACGACCTCTACTTGTATTTACTGATAAAAGGGCAGGTAAGCGTGGTCAAGAACAATAAGGTTCTGGCCGTGCTCAGCGCTGGAGATACTTTTGGGGAGATTGGAGCGTTAGCGGGCAATCCTCGAACCGCCCACGTTGTAGCTAAAGATCAATGCTTTTGTCTTCGTGTCGCTTCGCACCAGATCGGCGAAATGGAGATCAACCTTCAGTTAAAATTCGTCAAGAAGATCCTATACACCCTGGCCAGCCGTCTGGTCGATCTGGACCGCCGTTTCGCCGCCATGTGAGGTTTCAGGCGGAGTTATAGTTTTTAATTAGCGCTTTCTGCGTGTTCCCAGGCGCCAGTTGGGTATGAATCATATGGGGTGAGTCCTCACCTTCTTCTTTAAAAGCCTTAGAGTGATTGTCAAAACTGGGTTCCGATTACAGACAGGGCTTACCTGTCCATAGAGGTTGTACATTTACATGGAACCGTCTGGTAATCTCAAAACATCCTTCCGATTGCTTGCGCCAACATAACCTTCAGGTCATTGGAAATTCAAGCAAAGACATTTATGAAAAGAAAGATATTTCAGGCAATCGCTTTAACTTATTAGACCTTTGGCTTGCCAACCTGTAACCCGGGAAACTGAATAATAAAAGCCAAAGTTCTGCGAAAGCCTGGTGTTTTTAAAAAAACGGAGCCCCTTTCGAGGCTCCGGAAATAATGAGTGTATTATTTTTTGATACCAGGCTTACTGGGCCGCCGCTTTCGCTTCCTCTTCCGCGCCGGCTTCTGCGTTTACAACCTTTTTCAGGGTGACGGCGCACACCTTGTATTCAGGTATCTTGGCTACAGGATCGAGCTCGGAAATAGTCAGCCTGTTGGCGGCCGCTTCGGCATAGTGGAAGGGGATGAAGACAACCTTGGATGGGACCATGTCGGTTACGTTGACCGCCGCCACAATCTCCCCGCGCCGCGAAGCGATCATGATTTGATCACCGTCGTTGACGCCTATCTCAGCGGCGTCATCCGGATTGATTTCAACCTCACAACGCGGAGCCATGTATTCAAGAGGCTCACAGCGCCGGCTCATGCTGCCGGTGTGATATTGATATAGTATCCGTCCGGTGGTCAGGGTGAATGGATAATCGTCTGAAGGCGCTTCAGCCGGTTCCCTGTGCTCGAGCGCGGTAAAAAGACCTTTACCCCGCGCAAACTTACCTTCATGAAGGATAGGCGTTCCGGGATGATCCTTATCTGGGCAAGGCCAGGTCAGCCCGTTCTCTTCGATTCGCGCGAAGGAAATTCCAGCATAGGATGGTGTCAATTCGGCGATTTCCTCCATAACCTTTTCCGCAGTGTCCGCTGTCCAGGACAGTCCCATGCGGGAGGCCAGGTCGTTTATAATCTCGAGGTCGGAACGAGCTTCGCCCACCGGCTCCACGGCCTGACGAACCATGGAGACTCGGCGCTCTGTATTGGTAAAGGTGCCATCCTTTTCCGCGAAACTGGTTCCTGGCAGTATCACGTCGGCCATTTTGGCCGTCTCAGTCATAAAAAGATCCTGCACCACGAGGAAGCCGCATTTTTTCAGGGCTGCTTCAACATGATTAGAATCCGGATCGGAGACGAGGGGGTTTTCACCCATAATGTAAAGGCCCTTGACCTTGCCTTCGTCGACGGCATTCATGATCTCAACCACGGTCAGGCCGACCTGATCGGAAAGGGCGACGCCCCAGGCGGCTTCGAACTTTTTCTTGATTTCCGGATCCGTCACGCTCTGGTATCCGGTGTACACGTTGGGCAGGCCTCCCATATCGCAGGCTCCCTGAACGTTGTTCTGGCCGCGCAAGGGGTTCACTCCGGTTGAGGGGCGTCCCACGTTGCCGGTTGCCATGGCCAGGTTTGCCAGAGCCTTCACGTTATCGGTGCCACTGGTATGCTGGGTAATACCCATGGCGTACAGAATGGTCGCGCTTTCCGCTTTGGCGTAAAGCCGGGCGGCTTCTTTCAGACTGTTGGCCGGAACTCCTGTGATCTCTTCAACCTTTTCCGGAGTATACCCAGCCACGGTCTTTTTGAGTTCTTCAAAATTCTCGGTGCGCTCGTCAATGAAGGCTTGATCCTGCAACCCTTCGGCAATGATGACGTTAAGCAAACCGTTCAGTAAAGCCACATCGGTCCCCGGACGCTGACGAAGCCAGATTTCAGCGAAATTGGTCATGGTGATCTTGCGCGGATCGGCCACGATGAGTTTCATTTTGCCCAGGGTGGCTCTCTTTACGAATGTGCTGATGACAGGGTGTGTTTCCGTGGTGTTGGATCCGATTACCAGGGCAACGTCAGCGTCTTCAATTTCAGCGATAGAGTTGGTCATCGAGCCGCTACCGAAAACAGTGGCCAGACCGGCCACAGTGGAGGAGTGTCAGAGACGTGCGCAATGATCTATATTGTTCGTGCCAAAGCCGGTTCTAACCAGCTTCTGCATGAGGTAGTTTTCTTCGTTAGTTACCCGGGCCGATGTCAAACCGGCCAGGCTGTCAGGGCCGTCTTTTTCCTTGATTTCAAGAAAACGCTTGGCTACCATATCCAGGGCCTCATCCCAGGTCGCTTCCTTGAACCCATCCCCCTCACGAATGAGCGGGGTAGTCAGGCGTTGGTCAGACTGGATGAACTCATAACCGAATTTCCCCTTGACGCAGAGGCTGCCCTGGTTCGGCAGGCCATCGTCCACGCCGCTGACTCTTAAGACCCGGCCGTCTTTGATGTGAAGGTAGATCTGACAACCCACTCCACAGTATGTACAGGTGGTTCTGATCTTGGTTTCTTCCCAGGAGCGGCCCATATATCGGGCTTTCTTCTCCACCAGGGCTCCAACCGGACAGACGCGAACGCACTCTCCGCAAAAGACGCAGTCTGAATCTTCCAGAGCGACATCACCTTTGGTTACAATTTTGGATCTGGTTCCGCGATATCCAAACGAGATGGCCAAATTGACCTGAACCTCATTGCATGCCTGGACGCAGCGTCCGCAAAGCACACATTTACTGAAATCCCTTATTATTAGCGGGTTATTGGACTCAGTGGGAAAATATTCCATCGGCCTGGCGAACCGAACCGTTTCAACCTGATATTTATAAGCCAGGTCTTGTAAAGTACATTCCCCATTAGCCTCGCAGGTCATGCAGTTATGCTCTCCCGAGGCAAGCAGTAGCTCGATAACCATCCGGCGAGCCTTAATTACCGACTCACTTTCGGTCTGGACCTCCATACCCGGAGCGGCGGGCATGGCGCAGGAGGCCACGAGTGCCCTGGCGCCTTTAACCTCAACTAAGCAGATCCGGCAAGATCCAGTAGGCTTGCAGCGATCCAGATAACATAATGTTGGGATATCGATTCCATTTTCCCGCGCTATCTCCAAGATAGTCTGACCAGGAGTGAAATTAACTTTCTTCCCATTGATCGTTAACGTCTGCTCAGTGCTCACAGTATTCTTCCTCCACAAATTTTACTTAGCAAAATACGATCATTTATATGCCTTCTTGGGCTATCATAGTCAAGCAAAAAGTGAATAATTAAAAAACATTAGCGTAGGGATTCTGGCCATTAGTGCCAAAAATCACAAGAAACACGGGGCGATCCAACGGTTTTTCAATGTTGCCTTTATAATTAATATTTGTTTTTTCCATACGTTAAGTTAACGATAAAGAAAAAGAGTGTCACTTTTTGGGAGGTATTCTAAACTCGGGCCCCCGGTTTCCGCGCGCCTGGAGAAATTGTCAACATGGCGGTTTTTTACGGTTTGTGTACTAGCTTGTTTCTTCCGGTTACGTGAAAAAGAAAAGGGGTCTTTACAGGAATTGTAAAGGCCCCTTTTGAATGGAGAATTACGGATAAGAACAGAGTGATTATTTAACCACCAAGTTCACCAGCTTATTGGGAACAAATATTTTTTTGACTATTTCTTTTCCTTCCATCAGTGTTTTGACCCTCTCATTGGCCATAACAACCGTCTCGATTTCTTCCTGGCTGAGACCGACGTCAATTGGAAGTTTGGCGCGGACTTTACCATTGAACTGAACCACATATTCGATGGTCTTGCGGGTCGTGTGCTCTTCCCGGTATTTTGGCCAGGATTCATCGTAGACGCTTGTATCATGCCCGAGCCTTTCCCAGAGTTCTTCGCTGATATAAGGCGCAAAGGGAGCGAGGAGTTTTACAAAGGTTTCATTCACGACCCTGTTTTTAACAGATGCTCTGGATATATGGTTTAGCAATTCCATAAGCCGAGCCAGGGCGGTGTTGTACGAAAAACGCTTGATATCATTCGTCACGGTCCTGGTTGTATAATGAAGCCAGTAAAGGGTTTCACTATCATCCGGTTCATCCTCATCCAGGTCATCACCAGTGACATGACTCCAGACCCGATCCAGAAAACCCCGCATGGCGGGCACGCCCTCATCCCTGAAATCCCCGCCTTCCAGATAGTCACCCATGAACATCAGATAAACTCGGAAGGCGTCTGCCCCATAACGCTTTATAAAATCATCGGGGTTGACCACGTTCCCTTTGGACTTGCTCATCTTGCCGCCGTCCTTGGTGATGATTCCATGAGCCACGAATTTATTAAACGGCTCCTCAAAGTCTATCAATCCGATCTGGTTGAGGGCCATGCAAAGGAATCGTGAATAAAGCAGATGCAGGACAGCGTGTTCGTTACCCCCAACGTAAAGATCGACCGGCAGCCATTTTTTGGTCAGGGCCGCTTCAAAGGCACGGTCATTGAAATTGGTTGACGGGTAGCGGTAAAAATACCAGGCTGAGCAGAGGAAGTTATCTGAGACATCTGTTTCACGTTTAGCCGGGCCGTTGCAAGTGGGGCAGGTGGTGTAAAAGAATTCAGACACTCTTTTCAGAGGCGAGTCGCCGCTTCCATCGGGCTGATAATCCTCAATGTCAGGCAGCCGAACGGGCAGCTCATTATCAGGCACTGGCTGCGTGCCGCATTTGTCGCAATAGATGATCGGAATGGGCGGCCCCCAGTAACGCTGACGTGAGATACACCAGTCTCGAAGGCGGAAGTTAACCTGAAAGCGGGCCAGGTCTTTTTCGGCCAGCCACTGGGTGACCTTGCGAATGCCTTCGGTGGAGTCAAGGCCGTCAAAGGAGCCTGAGTTGATCATGACCCCCTTGCCTGTATAGGCTTCTTCCAGAGGATGGACCCGGCCATCCGGGGAGATGACGGCTCTGATTTCAAGGCCGAATTTAGTTGCGAACTCAAAATCTCTCTGATCATGAGCCGGCACGGCCATGATGGCCCCGGTGCCATATCCCATGAGCACATAATCAGAGACCCAGATGGGAACCCGCTCGTCGTTAACCGGGTTGATCGCGTATCCCCCGGTGAAGACGCCGGTTTTTTCCAACCCTTCGGCCTGTCTTTCGACTTCGCTCATGGTGGCGACGCGTTTTCGATACGCCTTGAATTTCTGTTGATTATCCTCGGTTACAATTTTTTTCAGGAGGGGGTGCTCCGGCGCAAAGACCATGTAAGTAACCCCGAAAAGGGTGTCGGGCCGGGTGGTGAATATCTCAAAACCCTCGTCATGCCCATCCAGCTTGAAGGTGACCTGAGCGCCCTCCGAGCGTCCGATCCAGTTACGCTGAGCTACCTTGGTTTTTTCCGACCAGTCAATAATCTCAAGATTGTCCAGAAGTTTTTGAGCGAATGCCGTGGTTTTAAAAAACCACTGGGCCATATCTTTTTTAGTCACCACGGTTGAACAGCGTTCGCACTCCCCGCTCACGACCTGTTCGGCTGCTAAAACGGTCTTGCATGAGGGACACCAGTTGACCGGGGCCGTGGCGCGGTATGCCAGGCCGGCCTTGTAAAGCTGAATAAAAATCCACTGCGTCCAGCGGTAGTATTCGGGAGAAGTTGTGTCCACCTCATGGGTCCAGTCGTACATATTACCGGCCCGTTTGAGCTGATTCTCTCTGAAATTCTTAATATTTTCGGGTACGAGTTTGCTTGGATGGGTGCCTACTTTCAGAGCGAAGTTCTCGGAATGGATTCCAAAGGCGTCGAATCCTATGGGCTCGAAGACATCATAGCCATTCATGCGATGAAATCGGCCCTGGATGTCGGAACCGACAAACGCGAAGACATTTCCCACGTGCAGCCCTTCGGCTGAAGGGTAGGGAAACATCATAAGATTGTAAAACGGTCGGGGAGCGTCCGCGAGATTTACCTCATATTGTTTTGATTCATCCCACTTTTTTTGCCATTTCGCCTCAATGGCCTCATGCTTGTACTTTTTCATATTTTCCCCTCGATCTGCTTGTACTCCTTATTTTCATCCGGAGAGTATTATAGTAATTGCCAGAATTACGTTCCATTTGATTACCAAAGGGACTCAAGGCGCCGCCAGCGGCTGACATGATGCAACAAATGGCAATTACATTCTGAGACCTCTGCAAAGCTTCGTCCTTTAGCTGACCTCATGAGCACCGCTTCGCTAACGCTGCAGCGGTATTGAGCCCCGCTTCGCTGACGCTGCAGCGGCATATGCCAGACTCAAATTTAAGTCCTTGAAATATTAGTAATATTCCTGCGGGTTAATTTTTCACCTTCCGCGATTTTAACAAAATTACTGGTTTTGCAGAGGTCTCATTCTATTTTAGCGTTTGTCATAACGCGGATTATGAAACTGGCCGAAACTAAACCTTCCCCCACCCCAAAACCAACCGGAACATATTTGTGACAAACGCTTTAATACGTTTGCTGTTTAAAAGTTTTTAACCCATCAACCAAAGAGCGTCAAGGGAATTAAAGCCGATTCTATTTGAAGTGTTTGAGGAAAAGGTTAAACAGGATCGACGTGAACGATAACTTGATGAAGGTTATCCATATCCCTAATCAGGCAGTTTTCCACCTCTTTGGCGATTCGATGTCCTTCTTTCACAGTTTGATCGCCGTCGACCGAGATATGAATCTCCATCTGCATCAATCCCCCGGAAGTCCTGATTTTCAGGTCGTGAACATCAAAAATACCTTGAACGTCCAGGGCGCATTGCCTGACCTTGTCAAGAACTTTCGGGTCGGGAGCCGTGTCCGTAAACTCGCGGATGGCTTCAAAGATAATCTCCAGGCCGACTTTCAGGATCAGGATGGTTACAATCACGGCGGCGTAGGAGTCGAGGATATGCCAGCTAGGCTTTATTTGAGCTCCGGCCACGCCGATCAAGACGGCCACCGATGACAGGGCGTCCGAGCGATGATGCCAGGCGTTGGCGGTTACGGCCGAACTTTTGATAGATCGGCCCACGCGCGCCGTGTATTGATAGAGGATTTCCTTGACTATGATGGAGAAGGCAGCCACCGCCACGGTTAACCAGGTGGGGCTGTATTCGATATGAAGATATATGTTTCGAGCCGATTCGAAACCGATAATAGCGGCCACGATAATCAGGGCGATCCCAACGATGGCTGAAGCCAGCGTCTCAAACCGTCTGTGGCCAAAGGGATGCTCATCATCGGCGGCCCTTCGCCCGATCCTAAGCCCGAGTAACACTATCGCGTCCGTAAAAAGATCGGATACGGAGTGAATAGCGTCGGCAAGAAGGGCCTGACTGTGGCCGAACAGCCCCCCCATAAACTTAATTACGATTAAAACAGCGTTGGCCAGGATACCAATGAGGGTGATCCTCTGGCCTTTTTGTATGGAGGTATCCGTCAGCTTAAGTTCTCCCTTTACCGGCTGAACCAAATAAGTTGATCTTTTGACTGACAACCTCCTTAACCGCTGACTTGACCGGCCCCAGCAGTTTGCGGGGATCAAATTCAGCCGGTTTTTCGGCCAGGACCTGGCGCAAGGCTCCCAGCCCGGCCAGCCTCAGGTCTGTATCAACGTTAACTTTATTTACCCCAGCCTTGATGGCCCGCGATACAAGTTCATCAGGCACGCCTTTGACCCCGGGCAGGTCAGCTCCATATCGCACCGCCTTTGCCACAATCCATTCAGACACGCCAGAGGCGCCGTGTAAAACCAAGGGCAGACCGCAGTCGGTTTTGACCCGAGTGATGCGTTCAAAATCAATACAAGCTTCGCCTTTATACTTGAAGGCCCCGTGGGCCGTGCCGACGGCCGGGGCCAGGGCGTCAATCCCGGTTTCCCGGGCGAATTTTTCAGCTTCGTCAGGGTCTACCAAATATGCGTCCCGCTCTGAGACGTCAATGTGATCTTCCTGCCCCATAAGCCGCCCCAATTCAGCTTCAACCGAAACGCCTCGGGCGTGGGCCTGTTCAACAACCCGCCGGGTAATAGACAGGTTTTCGGAAAATGGTTTATCTGAGGCGTCGATCATAACACCGGTGTAACCGCTCTTAATCGCGGCAGTGATTACATCCATGTCCTTGCCATGATCCAGGTGGAGCGCCACGGGGATTTTAACGCTTGAGGCCGCAGTTTTGGTCATGGCGATCAAAAGACCCATCCCGGCGTAATTAACGGCTCCCTCGGTCGTCTGGACTATAATCGGCGATTCCAGTTCCACAGCCGCTTCAATTATTCCGGTCAGGAACTCCAGGTTCGAGAAATTGAAAGCCCCCACCGCGTATCCGTTTGCGTTTGCCTTCTCGAGAACTTCACTTAAGCTGACCAGCCCCATTAAACCCTCCTGGAAGCGGGAAATATCACTCAAAAAATTTGTTCTTGATATTATAGAGAGAAAAAATACGTTTTAAAAGTAAAACTTAAAATTAAATCTGTATTTTGAGACCTCTGCAAAACCAGTAATTTTGTTGAAATCGCGGAAGGCGAAAATTTAACCCGCAGGAATATTACTAATATTTCGAGGACTTAAATTTTAGCCTGACAATGAGTTCGGCTAAAGGACGAAGTTTTGCAGAGGTCTCATTTTTATAATCGAACTTATGCGTGGATATCATTCTTCTTTCCGGCTTTTTATGCCGAAATATCTTTGGATATGATCGCTAAATACAAGGAGAGGGATAAGGATGATCATAGACACCACGGTCAGAATGGCCAGAAAGAGCCAGTCCCCTTCAAATACCTTGGCGCCCTGGAGGTTTAAAACCAGTGTGGCCGGCATCCGGGCAATTGAAGAGATGACGATAAAATGCGTGAGCGGCAGTCGAGACAGCCCGATAAGGTAACACGTATAATCTTTTGGCGCGCCCGGGATGAGATAAAAAATGAATACCGTCACCAGGCCCCATCGTTCAACCCTGTTGCCGAATCTGTCTAAAAGGCGTTTCGGAATGATCCTCTCCAGAAAGACCCGCTCAAAGACACGTCCGATAGCAACGGCTATGGCGGAACCCACGGTCAGCCCGATTACGGAATAAAGGAACCCAGGACCGGCACCAAAGATAAACCCGCCCAAAAAGCCTGTCACTTCACCCGGTATCACGGATATCACGACCTGAAAGATCTGCAGGCCGATGTAGTAAAGCGCTGAATATGGTTGTGCCGAGAGAATGTAAGTCCTGGCTTCTTCTCTATCGGTTAAAAAATCTTTAATATGCCAGATCCAGGACCCGAGGGGGCTTATAATAAAGATCGCCGTGATGGCCATCATGGTTAACAGGGCCAGGAGGGCCCATCCCAACGGACTTACTTTAAATCTTTTATTATTTATCATTTATCAGTTCAATAACCTATCCGTTGCCGCGAAATCTTTTCGAGGTAATGTCTTTTAGTTGAGCTGCGGTCCTCCAAAGGACCGAACCCAGGCGAGGCTGAATTTATCCGATTTTTTCCCCGCTGCTGTAATTTTGAGCGTGCTGAAAATCATAACTGGAGTTAAGAATAGCACTCAATCCTTATTACTAATATTTCGAGGACTTAAATCTGAGCCTGACAAAGAGGTCAGCTAAAGGACGAAGTTTTGCAGAGGTCTCACTCTAAAAGCCATGTGGACATTAATATCGGGGAGGCCGGTAAAGCGCCTCCCCGATAATACCCGAGCTTTTTTTATACCGGTTTAGTTCTTAAAAGAATCCGGCTGTCAGCAACAACGCATCCTTCCCCCTCTGGATAGACGATTAGGGGGTTGATGTCAAGCTCGGCGATCTCCGGATGTTCGGTAACCATTTGAGATAGCTTTAAAATACAATTTTTTACAGCCTCAATATCAGAAGGCGGCTTTCCTCTGATTCCAGTCATTATCTTATAGGCATTGGTGTTTCGAATCATGATTTCGGCGCTTATTTCCCACATGGGAGCCAGTCGGAATGAGACATCCCGGTGTGTTTCCACATATGTTCCACCAAGGCCGAACATGCATATAGGCCCGAACCTGGGATCCCTTGTCGTCCCCAGGATCACCTCAATTCCACTCCGGGCCATCTCTTCGACCAGAACACCTTTAATATCCGCGTTCGGATCGAAATTTTTCGCGTTTACAATTATCTGCTGAAAGGACTCCCGGGCCTCCTTGAGAGTTTTGATTTTCAGGCGCACTCCTCCGGCGTCAAATTTATGGACAATATCCGGAGAAATGATTTTCATGGCCAGAGGAAAGCCGATGTCTTCGACTGCATCTTCCAGCTGTGACGGACCCTTAACCAATTGGCTCTTCAGCAG
Organism: Deltaproteobacteria bacterium; assembly: GCA_019306365.1. GTDB lineage: Bacteria > Desulfobacterota > Desulfarculia > Adiutricales > JAFDHD01 > JAFDHD01. The sequence continues at coordinate 295 of JAFDLS010000025.1, read as the reverse complement.
GGGGAACCCGTAGCAGCTGAGGATTTCATTGGCCTCGTTTTCAGACATGAAGTGCTTGTCTTTGCCGCTGAGATGTTCACAGATAATCTGACGCACTTTTTCTCGATCGGACTCTATTTGCACGATTCTTCTTTTTTCAAGCTTCAAGAGGGAACCGAAACGGAGCATGGCGTTCATGGCTCTGATGGCTTCCTCAGGAAAGGCATAATTTGGGATATGGTTTTCTTCCAGATACCTGATTCCCTCGGAAACATCCACAATACCCATAAAAGAACACAAGACGGGTTTATCAATG
>JAFDLS010000024.1 GCA_019306365.1 Deltaproteobacteria bacterium | reverse complement strand
CGGACTTTTCGCCGCTATATCAGCAGGTATGAGGAAGAGGGATTAGAGGGGCTTTGTGACAAGCGTATTACGCGGGCCTCGCCTCCGCTACGCTCCGGCGACGATTCCCAGGACAACCGGATAAGCGGACATATTACTTGCTACTAAAACCGGACAGTTTATTTGTTGCTAACAAGCAATTAACTCCGGTATTGCCGCCATTTTACTTTTTAAGTCACCCTGCTCTTTACTTCCGATGTTAATTATTTCATTCTTGACAACCACCCCGCAAGCCGGTATAACCCTGTAAAATTTTAACGAAGTCAAGTTATGTCAGGTCCATGAGGCCATCCCGACTTGCAAGGGATGGCCTTTTAATTTTTTACGCGCTTGGAGGCAGATATGTTTATCAAGGTCTTTGTACTGGTTTCGTATGTAGCCGGATTGTTCGTAATTGGATGGTGGGCCCGAACTCGCTGGAGTGATTCCGCTGAAAGCTATTTCCTGGCAGGCAGATCTTTAAGCCCGATAATCTTCCTGGCTACCATGGCCGCGACAAACTTTTCAGCCTTCACCGTCTTCGGCTGTTCAGGGGCCGGTTATCGTGATGGATATGCATTTTATCCCATCATTGGCTTCGGAACGGGGTTCATGGCCATAACCTTCTGGACTATAGGCCGCCGGGTTCGTGAACTTGGGCAGTCGTCCGGAGCATTAACCCCGCCAGATTTGGTGAGGGCGGCCTATAACAGCCGGGGTGTCTCCACGCTGGTGGCTGTCGTCATGATTATCTTCACCATCCCCTATCTTGCCCTGCAGCCTATAGCCGCCGGGTACGCTCTTCAGGAGCTTTTGGGCTTGAATTATCTATGGGGAGCTGTCCTGGTTACCGCAGTCGTCACCATTTACACATTAAGAGGCGGGTTAAAAGCCGTGGCGCGAACAGATGCCCTGCAGGGTCTAATCATGCTCAGCGTCCTCCTGGCAGCCTTAATTCTGGTGGCAAATCAATCCGGGGGGTTGATCACATCCGGCCGAAAACTGATGTCTCAATATCCCGAATTGTTCTCCAGGCCGGGCGGGCAAGGCCGTTATCTTCCAGCAATCTGGTTCTCGTTTATCTTCCTCTGGTTTTTTTGTGATCCCATGTTCCCTCAGCTCTTTCAAAGGTTCCTGGCCGCCCGGGATAATAGAACCATTCGGCGAACCATGCTGGCCTACCCCTTTGTGTGCTCAGTAGTCTTTCTCCTGCCAGTTACCATAGGTGTCCTGGGCCGTTTGAACCATCCCGGTTTAACTGGAAAGGAAGCAGACCGAATCCTTCCTTTGCTCGCCGCCGGATTCGACTCGCCAGCCCTGGGCGCCCTGGTGGTAGCCTGCGGGCTGGCTGCCTTGATGTCAACCATGGATTCCCAACTGCTCACGCTTTCCTCGATCTTCTCCCAGGACCTCTATTCTCTTGTCAGGAAAAAAAAGACTTCAAGCGGGGTGGCCGCGCGACTTTTTGTCATACTCCTCGCCCTGGCCGGTCTCGGTTTGGCGATCCGCCCCCCAGGAACCATTCTGGCCATTGCCCGGCAGACCTTCACCGGCCTGGCCGTCCTTTTCCCAACCGTTCTTTTTGGATTATACCCTGGCTGGCGTTCAAAATCGGGAGCGATCGTTTCAATCATAGTGGGGGAAAGCGCTCTGCTTCTGGCCTTTTTCGGTCACCTGCCCACCTGGGGATTTCTGTCGGTGGTGCCGATACTGGCTTTGACATTTGGCAGTTACTTGATAGTGGCTGGAATTGAGCGGGCACTTAAAAAACAACCCCTGGCATGGCCGGCGGCGTTCCTGCGTTCACCTTACACCTGGGCTTTTCTGGCAATCTTTGTCCTGGCCGTTGACTGGTATCGCTGGGAGGAAAGCCCGGCCTTAATTCTGGGCTGGCCGGTCTGGGTAATCCATTTCCTGGTTCTTTCAGCGGCACAGACCTTGATCATGGCACGCTGGGCCAGGGAAACCTGAGTAAAAAAGGAAGGACCTATGGCGTTTGTCATAAATAAGTTCCGTTTGGGTTTGGGGCAGGAGGAGGTATAGTTTTGGCCGTTTTCCTAAAACACCTTACGACAAACGCCAAAACATCATGTAATTGCCGCCTGTTACATCATGTCACCCGCTGTTAGAGGCTTTATTTAGCTTAATAATCAAACGGAAAATAATTCTGGCAATTACTATATCGATAATGGAAATCCTTCCATCCTTTTGCATATATTAAAACGCCTGATCAACCGACAGAAGCCGACTGATCAGGCGTGACTTTTCTGAACCAGCTTATCAGACTATAAGGAATTCTGAAAATCGCCGGCCCGCAGTTCACCCGCCGCAAAAGTAAAACATTGGTGAGAAGGAACCCCTTGCAAAGGGTTAATGGCCGCCGCAGGTGTTATCCTGACCAAATCTGGGCAACCGGCCCTCAGCTAGGGCGACCACGACTTCACCCACCTGAGTGAGCCCATTACTGTGAAAAACAGATATACCGACCGAATTAAAGCCCATAAGGGGCCTCATCCCCATACCGCCAGCTACCAAAACTTTGACCCCGTTCTGGGCTAAAAAATTAACAGGGGCCATGCAGCCGCCCTGCTCGTGCGGTACGTTGGGAAGAACCGAAATCTCACCGATTCCTTCATTTTCAACAAGGGTCACCAAAGTAAAAAAATCGCAGTGCCCGAAATGGCCGGACACCTCTGCGTCCAGTCCACCGGGCGGATTGGATGGTACAGCAACTACTACCTTTTCTGTCATGTTTATCTCCTTTTATTTAATTTTATTTTCAGGCTGCCTTTTTTAGCTGAGCCAGCGCTTCAATGCGCGCCCAAATCCTTCCTATCTCTTCCGCCAGATCGCCTGATTGATACTCAGTTATAGTTTTTGCCTGAACCATAGCCTCGGTAAACGCATGGTCATAAGGCAGTTTGCCCACCAAACTCAAACCATGATCCTGGCAAAAATTTTCAATTTTTTTAACCTGATCCAAATTGATATCGAATTTATTAATAATGACTCCAACGGGAATCTTAAAATGCTCACAAAGGTTCACCACCCGCTCCAGGTCATGACTGCCTGAAGGGGTTGGTTCCGTCACTGCCACGGCCAGATCGGTACCGCTCAAAGAGCTGATAACCGGACAACCGATGCCTGGAGCGCCATCAGAAAGGATCAGGTTGTAATTTTCCTTTTCGGCCATGCCGCGTGCCTGTTTTCGAAGCAGCGAAACCAGCAGTCCTGAATTTTCCTCACCAGGAAAAAGCTGGGCATGAACAAGAGGACCAAACCTGGTTTTGGAAAGATACCACTGTCCACAGCGCCTCATCGGAAACTCGATCGCCCCAACCGGACAAAAGTGGACACAAACCTTACAGCCCTCACAGGCAAGCAGGTCCACCATCAAGCCTTCCGGCGTTTCTTTAATAGCGTTATATTTACATCTTTCAAGGCATTCGCCGCAGCTGGAGCACAGATTCTGGTCAATAATCGCCTCATGACCGGAAAAGAACTCTTCAAGATATTCATTCTCAGGTTTTAAGATGAGGTGCAGATCAGGCGCGTCCACGTCCAGGTCGCAAATAACATGATTCGAGGCCAGATGGGCGAAAGCCGCGGTGAGCGATGTCTTTCCCGTGCCGCCCTTTCCACTGATAATAGTGATTTCAACCATTACTGACCTCCTTTAAATCTCCGGCGGCCAGCTCTCGAATCCGCGCCGCAAGCTCGATGAAACGCCCCCGGAACTCGGGCAAGGCATCCGCAATCACTTCTCCCTGCGAATATTTTTCAGCCACACGGCGATCATAGGGAATTTCGAGCAGGATAGGCAGCCCGGTAGCGCGACAGTAGTCGTATGCCCCGGCATCACCAAACCCGGTCCGGTTCATCACAACCCCCATGGGTTTGCCTATGGGAGTAAAGGCTTCCCGGGCCAGCTTGAGATCATAAAATCCAAATGGGGTCGGTTCGGTGACCAGAACGATCACGTCAGCGTCCTTGACGGCGTTGATGGCCGGACAACTGGTTCCCGGTGGAGCGTCAATGATCACGTCCCTGGATGAATCAAGGCGCTTCTTGACATCCCGCATCAAAGGAGGACTCATGGCCTCCCCCACACGGAGACGCCCCATTAAAAAATCAATCTCACCGGCCTGACCCCATAGGACCTCACCCAGTTCTCTTGCACCCAGACTCAACGCGCCTTCCGGACAAACGGCCAGGCAACCACCGCAGCCGTGGCACATCTCAGGAAAAGTTAACAAATACTCGCCCAGCACGGTAATAGCCTTGAACTGGCAAATTTCGGAACATGCCCCGCAAGCGGTACATTTTTCCTGATCGGAAACAGGGATTTCCATTTCAGATATCAGGCGACCGCTCAGCTCCGGCTTTAGGTAAAGAGCGAGGTTTGGTTCTTCCACGTCCAGGTCAACGGCCTGAACAGGTTTATCCCAGATTCTAACCAGTGAAGCACACACTGTGGTTTTACCAGTGCCGCCTTTGCCACTGGCCAACGCAATTATCATCGCCAATGCCCTTCCCGACTGGGTTTACTCGCAATTTCAACTTCGCCCGCGTTAAACCGTGCAACAGCCTCCCGCACGGTAACGCCTTCAAGTCCCTGGCCGATCTTAATATTGGCCGCGTTCAAAGCCTGAAAAGCCTTGGGGCCGACGAAGCCGGTCAATACGGCTTCCGCTCCGGCATTGGCCACGGTCTGTGCGGATTGAATTCCCGCGCCCTGGGCCATGGAGTTGGTTGCCGAATTATCCAATACCTGAAATTCAAGGGTTTCGGAGTCCACGACCAGGAAATTAGCCGCCCGTCCAAAACGGGGATCAACTTTATCATCAAGGCTCTGACCCTGACACGTAACAACGATTTTAGCCATTATGATTTCTCCTTACGATTGTTTACTTTTATATTTCTATCCTGGCCAGGACAGCATCTGTCATTTCTTTATAAGGTTTCATAAAAGTCTTGCCATTTTCCGATGCTTGGACTATCTGAGGATCAAAAGGAATTTGGCCTAAAAAGGTGACGCCAAAGTTCTTGGCCATCTTCAAACCACCGCCGCTCATTAAGAACTCTATTTTTTCACCACAATGAGGGCAGGTCATCCCGCTCATATTTTCCACAACACCCAGGATAGGCATGTTGACCTGCCGGCAAAAATCCAGAGATTTGCGTACGTCGGCCACCGCCAATTCCTGGGGTGTCGTAACCAGGAGGGCGTGGGCGTCCGAAATGGTCTGAGCCACGGTCAGAGGCTCATCCCCTGTCCCCGGAGGGCTGTCTATAATGAGATAATCAAGCTCATCCCACTCGATATCCGCGATAAATTGCCGAATAACGCCTATTTTGAGCGGTCCCCGCCAGATAACCGACTTGTCTTTATCCGGGAGCAGCGGTTCAATGGAGATAACCGCAAGGTAGGGTGAATATGGTATGGGGCGAGGTTTGTCTCCACCCGGAAAGGTGGCTTCCAAACCAAGGATCCGAGGTACGCTCGGGCCATGGAGATCCACGTCCATTAAACCGACTTTATAACCTTTATCAGCCAGATTTAACGCCAGATTTACGGCGACGGTGCTCTTACCCACACCGCCTTTGCCGCTCATGACCAAAATTTTATGCTTTATACGGCCCAGTGTGTTTTGAATCTCCTTATCTTGAAGGTCTCGTTCATTTTGATGAGGATCCGGCGCTTGATTTATTTGTTGTAGTTTTTCTGTCATTTGTCCTTCCTTGCTTTGAATTTTCGTTTTCGGTTAAAGATTGCCATTCAGACTGGTCTTCAGTTTTATTCTTGTTACTCTCGCTGACCTCAAAATGTCCGCCTTCGATACGCAGAGCCATACCCAGGACCACGGCCTGGGCCAGGGTTTTTCGAGCCGCGGCAAGAATGCGGCCAAATGTCTGTCTGGAGACCTTCATTTGAGCTGAAGCCTGACCTTGATCCAATCCCTCTATTTCTACGAGACGAAGAGCTTCAAACCCCTCAACTGGCAGGATTACTTCTTCGAGTAATCTCATGGGCACCCGGTGGGGTTTGAAGTAAAACACATTGGGCATTGCTTCTATGAAGCGGCATTTTGGTCGGCGAGGCATAATTTAAAGACACTCCTTTTTGAGCCTACGCTCATAAACATATGCAGTCTTTTCTGATTTGTCAAGGGTTATTTTGAGCCTGCGCTCATTTCCCCCTTCCTCATGTCATTCTTGCCGTGAACAGAAAGCCGTGAACCGGCTTTGTAAATCTATTCAGAAATCAGCGGATCGCCTAAACATGCCAGGGGTATATTGTTTGAGGTCAAACTATTACCCAGGAAGGACTTTTCTTTCAGACTTCGCGGACAGACTGCCGCGTAAAAGGGGTAGGGTTTTAGTCGTCATCTAGGGCTGATCTTTGGGATTCAGCGGCCTCCCTCATAGACCTGATCTCCTCGATAATTTCGGATCGGGATAAGATTTGATTTCTTTCAAGGATGTTAATCATGGCCTCCGTGGTATAAATCAAGGTTGTGACAAGGCTCCTTATGGTAGTGCCTGATTGATTCTGTTCATCATTTTTATTCATTACGTCTCACCTTTTATCTTTTTGAAGACGATTCTGGTATCAGTTTCCTTTGACGATTTTATTAAAAAGCTTTCTAAAAGACTTGGTCTTTGGCTGCGCCGCGGCCAGCACCGCGGTTACGTTATCCATACCGCCGCCAGCGAGGGCCAGTTCGATTAAATGTTGAACCTTTTGGTCCAGATTTTCATCCAAATCCAGAACCTGACCGATCATTTCTTCAGAGACCATATCAGTCAGCCCATCGCTTGACAGCAGGTAGATATCCCCATCTTGAAAAGGCATTTGCCGGATATCGGGCATAACCTCGGGCTTGACACCCATCGCTCGCGTCAGGGTGTGGCCCAGAGTGGAAACCATAGTCGATTCATAGTTTATGACACCCTTGAACTGGGGGTCTTCAGACAAACGGTGATCCACGGTTAAACGTGTTAATTCCCCTCCACGATGACGAAAAATGCGGCTGTCGCCTACATGAGCCACCGTCAAATCATCACCGTCGGTCATGATTAAAGCCAGGGTTGATCCCATATTATGCAGGTCTTCGTTATTTTGAGCCGAACTATTAACGACCTGATTGGCCAGATGAATCGCCTGTAGGACGGTATTGGAGGCTGGAGAGAGATCATTATCAAAAATATTGTAACGCTCCGGATATTCAAAGGGCTTGTCTTTGAAGTGTTTAATATAATCGGTAATGGTTTGAACTACCAGAGAACTGGCTACCTCACCCCCGGCGTGCCCGCCCATGCCGTCGGCCACAAGATACAGTCCCAGGGAATCGTCAAAAAAAAAGGAATCCTCGTTATTATCCCGATTCAAACCAACATCAGAACAAGCCGCGCCAACTAGGTTGGCCATGATTCACCGCCTGAATTTGAATTTGTCACGATTTAGATCTACTACTGCTTTTTAGCGGCCAACTCGTCCAGTTTCCGAGCGACCATGCGCAGATGAGAGGCCATCTGATCGGCCTTCGGGTAACGTTTCTCTCGTTCTTTCATCAGGGCTTTGCTGATGATCTGAACCACTGCTTTGGGTACTTTGGGATTATGTTCCGTAACCGGTTCCGGTTCCTCAGTTGTGATCTTAAAGATAAGAGAAGTCAGGTCATCCGCTCTAAAAGGCTGAACTCCGGCAAGCAGTTCGTAAAGCAGCACTCCCAGGGAAAAAATATCAGAACGGCCGTCAACCTTAACGCCCTTTATCTGCTCCGGAGACATGTAAAAAGGTGTCCCCTTTACAACACCGGTCTTGGTCTTTGAGGTGGCGGTAGCTCGAGCGATACCGAAGTCGGTCACTTTCACTTCGCCATTATCAAGGAGCATGATGTTTGCCGGCTTGATGTCCCGGTGCACGATCCCTTTGTCATGGGCATAATTCAAGGCATCCGCGACATCAGCCACAATCCCGATGACCTGACGCATCGGCAGCAGGTTCTCCACCTTGGTATGCTCCTTGAGATCGTGACCTTCCAGATACTCCATGGCGATATAGGAAAGGTCCAGGTCCTCACCGGCGTCGTAGATGGTCACTATGTTGGGGTGAGAAAGTATACCGGCGGTTTCAGCCTCAATGAAGAATTGCTTTTTAATCTTATCCACTTCCTCGGGCTCGTATTCTTCCTCAAACCGGATGGTCTTGATAGCGGTCACGCGATTGATCTTAGGGTCTTTACCCTGGTAAACCACCCCCATGGCCCCTTTGCCCAGTACTTTTATGATCTCATAACGGCCAAGAGTGGGTTTGGTATCCTCGTCTATCACCAGGGTTCCATCGTCAGCCTGCCGTCCTCCGGTGCCCAAACCGAAGATCATGGTTTCGGAGACCACATTAAGTTTTTTAATCTTCGCGGTGATATCGCGGTAATCAGAATCATGCTGGCCGATGTATTGATAAACCGAAACGGCCTTGTTCAGCATCCGCTTGCGCTCAAAATCCAATGCGAGGTTATAAAGGATGTCCTTGAGGCCATCGTCTACCGGGCATCGGCGGAATTTATCGAAAGCCAAGTCCAGTTGGCCTTGTGATTGAAAGTTAAGCCCAAGCATGCGGTTGATCTCAACCGACTCACCCTCAACCTTCTCCTTGCGGGCTTCAGTGACAAAATAGCGCGTGGTGGTCACGGCTGCATATCCAAAGATAGCTAGCAAAACCGGGTATGTGATTTTAAACCAGATATCCATTCCAACGAACAGATAAATCCCGGCCCCCACAATACCAACCAGAACTACACCGGAAACGATGGCTCCGGATCTCGCGCGAAGCCGGGGGAGTAAGATCGAAAGGAAAAGACCGACCAGGAGGATAACCAGAAATTCGACAAGGTTCATCATACCGGAGCGAACAATGAAACCACCTTTGATCAGGTTATGCAGAACATTGGCGGAGAACATCCCCGTGGACATTGTTTTATCGATTGGTGTGACCTGCGGGATATCGATACCCGTGGCTGAAACACCAATCAAAACGATCTTGTCTTTAAAGGCCGCTGGATCGACTTTGTCATTGAGCACGTCATAAAAGGAAAAACGAGGAAAGGCTTTGGGATCCGTAAAGGTTACGAAGAAATCAAGATTAGGGTTCGTGGGGATAAAGCCGGGACCGAACTTGAGGCCCTCCATGCCTTGAATGTGGACATTTTCCATTTGAAGTCCCCGCGACAGCATGGCCATCTTCAAGGTGTAAGAAGGGAAAGGCAAACCCTTGAAATCTATAAGCAGGGCCTCACGCCGAACCGCTCCGTCACGGTCTGGCAGGGTATTGACGTGTCCCAGGCCTGTAGCGCCCTCGGCAAATGAAGAAATAGGAGCGATGACCTTGGAGGCGGGGATTATATACCCCTGTCCCATTCCCTGGGCGTGAATCAGTCCGTTCTTGAGCAGGACCTCCTCAAAATCCAGCTCTTTATCCGGGTTGATAATGTAAGGACCGATTTCAAAAAAAACCGGCAAAACAACGTTTCCCGAATCAGCGATCGCCTGGGCCAGTATTTTATCACGGTCAAGGGTGGCCTGTGCCTTGGTAAGCTTACTCAGAAAATCTTTAGCCTCCTCATTGTCAGACCGCGCAAACTTCGCTGAAAAATCTGCCTCCAATTCACGGATCAAATTGAGCCCTTCCGCAACCTCAGGTTCTGAAAAGATAATGTTCAAGCCGATCAAACTGGCCTTCTGCTCTTTGAGCTTGGTAACCATCTGGGCAACCAGAGAGCGAGGCCACGGCCATCGGCCAAGTTTGGTGATTGAATCGTCATCAATCTCAACCACCACGATATCGGTCTTGGTTGTCTCATTCCCCGCCCGAAACCGCATGCGCAGGTCGTAGGTTTTCAACTCCAGTGATTCCAGAAAATCAATTGGGAATCGAGCCAGAAGCAGGAAAATGAGGGTAATGAGGAGGGCAAGCCACATGGCAGGATTTTTCTTGATCATAAGAAACTCCTTGGAAATAGAGGATAGGTTATACCTACCCCCAAAAGGCGGCTTTTGAGGAATCAGCGATTAAACAAGTTAAGATCACAGGTCTTCAGTGTCAGATATTTCTTTGGCATTATAGAAAAAAGAATAAGTCTTTTGGTGACTTAAGTCAAGATAAAACTCCAGAAAGCACCATCTCGAATTAATTATACTTCGGTTTGAGGAGAACCATTTTTTATAAGATAAGGGTTCTCCCGGTCCGAACAGGTTTCTATAATTAAGTGCTGATTTTGGAGAAATCGGCCACCTGGGCGAAGAGCCCGGACACCTCAGTCAGCAAGGCCAGGCGATTGTCTTTCAGATCCTGATCCGGATCATCCACCAGAACCTCGTCAAAAAACCTGTCAACCGTCGGTTTCAAAGACACGATCTGGTTCAGCAAACCAGTAAAATCGTGATCCTGGGTCAGGTCCTGAACATGAGTTGAAGCCTCTTTGTAAGCGGCAAAGAGAGCTTTTTCCTCATCATGTTGGAACCGGTTTGTGTCGAGTGTTTTTCGCTCACCAAATTTTTTAATGATGTTTACCACCCTTTTGAACGCCAGGGCCAGATCGGCGAAATCCGGCTGGCTTTTAATCTGTTCCAGAGCCCAGACCCTGGCCGTGGCCGTAACGATATTGTCATGATGAAGGCTTAAAACCGCCTCTGTCCCATCCGTGGAAGCGCCCAGGCTGGTGAGCTGGTTTTTGAGCCGGAGCCGGAAGAACTCGATTACATCGTCCTTGATTTCAGCCTCCGATCTTTTCATCCAGTCGGTCAAACCACCGATAGTGTGGTCAACGAGCGCGCTGAGGGAAAGATGATACTGTTTATCAAGGATGATATTGATCACTCCAAGCGCCTGGCGTCTGAGGGCGTATGGATCGGCCGCCCCGGTGGGTATAAGACCGGCGCTAAAGCAGCCGACAATGGTTTCAATCTTATCCGCCAGGCTTAAAAGCGCTCCGGTTGAGCTTTGAGGCAATTCACCTCCCGCCCTGTTTGGCAGATAATGCTCGGCAATAGCCTCGTATACCTCCGGGGGCTCTCCGTCCAGTTCGGCGTAAATCCGGCCCATAGCGCCCTGAAGTGAAGGGAACTCGGTAACCAGCCCGGTAACAAGATCGCATTTACAAAGCTGGGCTGCCTTGAGCAGATGCTCCTTTATTTCAGGATCAAGCTGATCGGCCAGGAAGACCGCCAGCCTGGAGGATCGAGTAACCTTGTCCCAGGAGGTTCCCAGGAGGGAATGAAAAACGACCTTTTTCAACTCATCCTGCCGGGATTCGAGGCTGGATTTGCGGTCTTCATTGAAATGAAACCGGGCGTCTTCCAATCTGGCCCTGAGCACTCGCTGATGACCTCTGGTTACGAGGTCCATATCTCTGGCCCGGGTGTTGTTGATGGCCACAAAAAATGGCTGAAGGACCCCGGCCTTACCCGTTACCGCGAAGTAGCGTTGATGCTCGCGCATGGCCGTTATGAGAACGGGACCCGGCAGGTTTAAAAAAGATTCATCAAACCGGCCACAGATTGCCACTGGTTGTTCGACCATATTGGTTACTTCGCTCAATAGGTCTTCATCCGGCAGAATCTGAAGCCCTGTCCCATTTTTCGTCACGGCCCGGTCTATCTCCTGTTTTACCAGTTCCTGACGCTTGGCGGGGTCAACGATCACATCGGCCTCAGCGAGCTTTTTCTCGTATTCATCCGGAGAGTTGATTTCAATGCGCTGGTTGCTCAAGAATCGGTGGCCATAGCTAAACTTCGAGGCCTTGATCTCGCCCAGGGGAAAATCTAAAACCTTGCCGTCGAGTACGGCCAATATCCAGTGGATGGGACGCACAAAGGTGACTTCACCTTTGCCCCAGCGCATGGATTTTGGAAAAGGCAATCCTAAAATTAAATCTGGCAGGGTCTGAGTGAGAATCTCTTCGGCTGTGCGTCCTTTAACCGTTTTGCGAACCGCCAGGTATTCGCCCTTCTTGGTCTTAACCGTAATTAAATCTGAAACATCCACACCCTGTCCGCGGGCGAATCCCTGAGCCGCCTTGGTTGGATTACCTTCACCATCATAGGCCGCCTTAACAGGCGGACCGGTTACCTCAACCTCAACGTCTATCTCTTTCGCGGCCAAGCCCCAGGCCCCCACGGCCAGACGATTGGGCGTTCCCCAGGCTTTTATCCGTTTATGGCCCTTTGGCGCTAAAATCAGAATTTTCGCCAATCTTTCTTCCAGAGCCGCCAAAGCGGGATCAAGATACCCCGCCGGTATTTCTTCAGTACCAATCTCAACCAGTAAATTCAGTCCGCTCATGAATCATTCTCCCAACGGCCCAGGAGCGGGTGTCCCATTTCCTCTCGCTGGTTCAAATACGCCACAGCCACAGCTCTGGCGAGATTGCGCACGCGCGCGATAAACCGGGTACGCTCCGCCACACTTATCGCTCCTCTGGCTTCGAGAAGGTTGAAAAAATGTGAACACTTAAGGCAGTAATCATAGGCTGGCAGTACCAGACCCTCCTCAGCCAGCCGTAAAGATTCCGCCTCAGCCATATCGAAATTTTGAAAAAGCATATTAACATCAGCCTTTTCGAAATTATATGCCGAATACTCAACCTCTCCCTGACGGTGAACTTCACCGTATCGAATATGCTGATTCCAGGCCAGGTCAAACATGTTGTCAACATCCTGAAGGTACATGGCGATACGTTCCAGACCATAGGTTATTTCCACGGAAATCGGGGCTAATTCCACTCCACCGGCCTGCTGGAAGTAGGTAAACTGGGTTATTTCCATGCCGTCCAGCCAGACTTCCCATCCTATCCCCCAGGCCCCCAGTGTGGGGGATTCCCAATCATCCTCAACAAACCTCACATCGTGATCCATCGGGTCGATGCCGAAGCTTTTAAGGCTTTCCAGATAAAGGTTCTGAATATCCAAAGGGGATGGTTTCAGGAGGACCTGGTACTGGTAGTACTGCTGGCCGCGCATGGGATTTTCGCCATAGCGACCATCCGTGGGGCGGCGGCAGGGCTCCACGTAAGCCACCCGCCACGGTTCCGGTCCCAGACAGCGCAGTAAGGTTGCCGGGTTGAATGTTCCGGCCCCTACTTCCAGATCGTAAGGCTGCTGAATCAGGCAGCCCTGTCCAGCCCAGTATCGTTCCAAGGCAAAAATAAGCTCTTGAAACGTCAATGTTTTAGAAAAACTCATAAATCACTCTCGCATAATAAAAATAAATCGATTCAAATACATACTCTGCTGTGGTTTAGGTGTCAAGGATAGAGTAGTTTGTGCGTAAGCGAGGCCGGGCCATGGGTATACCCACTATGGGTGTTTCCGCGGCCGGGTTTGTCTTTGTACCTTTGGTCCACTATTTGATTTCAAGATAAGGCCTCGCCGCCTACCTGAAAGGCAATTTTTCCCCTTATAGCTGAAAATACAAAAAAAATTGCAAAATATAAACCATGTGGTTACACTTCTTTAAGAGACCCGATTTATAGCCAAAAAATTAGGATTTCCTTTAAAACAGTGTCTGGTGGATACGATGAAAAAAACTGGTTTTTTGGTAGTTTTGGTCTGTAGTGCGATCCTTCTTGCCGGTCCGGTCTGGTCCGCTGACTACGTTGGCTCGGACCAGTGTTTTTCATGTCACCAGGAACAATACAATTACTGGCAGGCTTCAGGACATCCCTGGAAGTTGAGAAAAGCCGAAAAAGCACGTTATTCCAAACTTCCACTTCCTCCGGGGTACTCCTGGGATGACATTTCTTATGTTGTAGGCGGAGCCATGAAAAAAGCCCGGTTTATTGACCAGGAAGGATTCATCATTACCTCAGCCAAAGACGGTTCAGAGGCTAAAACCCAATATAATATGGAAGACGGATCGTGGTCTTTTTATCACAAAGGGGAAAAGAAACCATACAATTGCGGTCCATGCCACATGACCGCCTATTCTCCGGACGGTCATCAGGACGGCCGGCCGGGTATGATTGGGAACTGGCGGGAAGATGGTATCACCTGCGAAGAGTGCCACGGCCCCGGTTCGGACCACATTAGCAAACCGACCAAGGTGAATGTTATAATTGATGACTCGTCCGAGGCCTGCGGAAAATGCCACCAGCGAGGTGGAATACCTTCCGCTCCGCCAGCCAAAGGCGGATTCATCAGGCATCACGAGCAGATAAACGAATTGCGTGTAGGCCCGCACGCTGAAATGGATTGTTTACAATGCCATAATCCACACCAGCGGGCCATCCTGACCAAGCCTAGTTGCGGTGAGTGCCATGACGAGGTGCTCGAGAAATTCGCGAAAAACGTACACGCCAAGGCCGGCCGTGGATGTATCGACTGCCATATGCCGAGGGTGACTAAATCCGCGATTAAATTAAATAGCTATACTGGCGATGTACGAACACATATTTTTAAGATCAACACCGGTCCGGACGCCGACATGTTCAGAGTGGTCGAGGAAAAGGGCAAAAAATCCACCTTTGCCAAAGGGTTCGTGACCGTGGATTATGCCTGTCTGGGTTGCCACGGAAGCCGAGACAAAGCGTGGGCGACGCAGTATTCAAAGGAAATCCACAAGTAGAGACCTCTCTATAACCAGTAATTTTGTTGAAATCGCGGAAGGCGAAAATTAAAAAAGCCGTTTGGCGAATATGTCCGGGAAACCGAGTTCAATGATCTTGGCCGCGGTCGCGGAGGCGTCATAAGGAACAAAACGCACGTCGAGAAGCTGGGAATCGGTATCCATGATCACATATTTGGCCCTGCTGTCTCCATCACGCGGCTGCCCCACGCTTCCAATATTGATGATATATTTCATGTCCTCCTGTAATGCTAATGTTCCTTGTTTTAACGGTCTTTGAACGACCTTGACGCCGTCAAATTGAATGACTTTCAGCAAGTGAGTATGACCCACGAAGCACAGGCGTTCCCGCATAGCCTGAAAGATACCCTGGAGTTGAAAGTTAGAAACCTCGAACAGGTAAGTCATTATATCGTCAGGAGGGCAGCCGTGCACAAAACGGCAATGGTGCAAAGTAAGGTATGGCTCCAGATCCTTGAAATAACCTAACGTGCCGGAGGATATCAGTTTGCGGGTAATTGATAACGATTTTTGCGCCAACGGGTTGAAAAAGTCCCAGGCTTCCTTATCAATCAGTCCCAACTCATGATTCCCAATAACATTTCGGATATTCAGTTCTCTGATGCGCCTGACCACCTTTTCCGGTTCCGGCCCATACCCGACATGATCGCCCAGGCAAATCAGATCATCCACGCCCGAACGATCGATGTCCGCCAGCACCTGTTTGAAGGCTTCAAGGTTGCCGTGAATATCAGAAATAACCGCTAATTTCATACATAATACATACCATATCCAATCTTTCGAGTGAAGCGGCATATTGCGGCTTGAAAACTCAGGCGGCAAGAACCAGCGGCGTCTTCCGCGTTCGCATCCAGGGAACTTGCGGGGACATAATTTAAGCTTGTAATATTCATTGACGCGTTGTTTAGGGTGATTGCCGGAATTACCTTCCGTTTGACTACTAAGCTAAATCAAGACTCTAACAACGGCTGCCATAATATAATAAATGGCAATTACTATAGATCGAGCTTTTTCCCTAGGCCTTCTGTTTCTGTGCTTTTTCGATTTTGGCCCAGGTATCGCGCAAAGAAACCGTGCGATTGAAAACGAGCGCTTCTTTGGTAGAATCCACGGAATCCACACAGAAATAACCCAGCCTCTCAAACTGGTACCGGCCGCCAGGCGCCGCGTCAGCCAGACTCGGTTCGACACGGCATGATTTCAATGTCTCCAGAGAATTCGGGTTCAAATGGGTCTTAAAATCCGCGCCGTCCTTTTCTTCACCCGGATTTAGCTTGGCAAAAAGGTGATCGTAAAGACGAACTTCGGCTTCAAGCGAATCAGCCGCTGAGACCCAGTGCAGCGTTGCCTTGACCTTACGCCCGTCAGGAGCCCAGCCGCCTCGCGTCTGGGGATCATAGGTGCAGTGAAGTTCCACCACCTCGCCGGTTTTTTCATCCTTCTCCATTCCGACGCAGGTGATGTAATACGCGTATCTCAGCCGAACCTCACGGCCGGGAGCCAGTCGAAAGAATTTTTTCGGCGGGTCTTCTCGAAAATCATCCCGTTCAATGTAAAGCACGCGTGAAAAAGGAACCTTGCGAGAGCCCATGTCAGGATCTTCAGGATGATTGGGAAATTCCAGCTCTTCTGTCTGGCCTTCCGGATAGTTGTCAATAACAACGCGAAGTGGACGGAGCACAGCCATCACGCGGGGAGCCCGTCTGTTTAAATCCTCCCGAACGCAGTACTCGAGCAGCGCTATATCAACAACACTATCCCTCTTGGCGACTCCAACACGTTCACAGAGATTCCGGATGGATTCCGGTGTGTAGCCGCGCCTTCTCATCCCAACAAGGGTTGGCATACGCGGATCGTCCCACCCGCTGACATGTCCGCCTTCAACCAGTTCCAGGAGTTTCCGCTTGCTCATAATGGTGTAGGTAAGGTTGAGGCGGGCAAACTCGATTTGCTGTGGATGACACGGCGTTTTGAGAGTGTCGAGCACCCAATCATACAGGGGGCGGTGATCCTCAAATTCCAGGGTGCAGATAGAATGAGTAATACCTTCGATGGCGTCCGAAAGGCAGTGAGTGTAGTCGTACATCGGGTAAATACACCATTTATCGCCTGTCCTGTGATGGAACTCATGCCGAATACGGTAGATGGTCGGGTCCCGCATGTTTAGATTCGCAGACGCCATATCTATTTTAGCTCGAAGAACGTGAGCGCCATCCTCGAATTCTCCGGCGCGCATGCGCTCAAACAGATCAAGATTTTCCTCGACTGACCGTGTGCGGTAGGGGCTGTCTTTGCCCGGCTCAGTCAAGGTACCTCGATACTCTCTGATCTCATCAGCGCTCAAACTGCAAACGTAAGCCTTGCCCAATTTGATGAGCTGCACGGCGTAATCATAAAGCTGTTCAAAATAATCAGAGGCATAAAACAGCCGATCACCCCAGTCGAATCCAAGCCATCTCACGTCTTCTTTTATCGACTCCACGTATTCCACTTCTTCCTTGGTTGGATTGGTATCGTCGAATCTCAAATTGCAAATACCGTTGTTTTCCGCGGCCAGACCGAAATTAAGACAGATTGACTTGGCGTGTCCAATGTGCAGATACCCGTTTGGTTCTGGTGGAAATCGCGTCACGACCCTGCCATCGTTTTTGTTCGCCTTGAGATCCTCCGAGATGATATTGCGAATGAAATTGGGTGGAGGTTTGATATCGACTGTGGTCATATTTTTTTCCTTTTTATTTTCGTTTTCTATTTGATATTTTAGATCTTTTGCAGTTTTCACTGAGATCTTTGTCGCATTGTCATTAAATTCATGCTTAATGTCAACCGGTTATCTCAGCTAAATTCAATGAAGCGCTGTAATTCAGGCGAAAATATGGAAGATGCCTCAATCCCGGACCAACCCGAAGCAGAGGATTTAGATGACGCCGATGGTCTGGGTTAAATACGTGCACGCCTTACCCGCGATTCCACTCAAGGCCAATAGGTTTTCATGGTGGGCTTTCGGTTTATAAAAAAATATGAGCATAAAGCTGTTGGGTCGGGTTTTCGATTAAAAAGATTATAATATGGCTGGCCTCGAAAAAGGATGCTACATTCCTTGTCAGCGACATCAAAAAGAGCCGCTGAATGAACTCACCCGATTCGTTCTAATGAATTGGCCGCTTCTTTTACCTGCGGATAATATCCATCAGGTAATTTATGGGAGGGAGTATGTTTAAAAATAAAATCGCCGTTCGGTTGGGAATATTGATACTAATTCTGGGTGCGGGTTTTCTGCTGCAGACGGCGGCCCTGCTGCAGGAAAAAAGCGATTATTCAAAATTACTGTCAACAATAAATAGAAAGCAGATCCAGGATGAAGAGTATTCACAAAATCTTAAGAAAATAAAATCTATTGTAGCTGATAATGTCAAATCACCCGCGGAAATAATACAAAGATCAATGGAATTCGTGCATGACAACTCATTAAACATCATAGATGACGAAAGAGACAGATACCTCTATCAGATGTCCCTTGATGAGTTTCTTAAAGAGGGCACAGAAAGACTTTTAAAAGCATCTCAAAACGATTCATACAGCAAACCGCATCTTTCCTGCGGTCTGCGGTCTCAATTGATGAAAGTAATACTGGATCAATCTGGTATCTACGCGCGAATTGTTCAAATTTTTTCCGACAAGGATGACGTGTTAAAGGCCCACCGGTTATTAGAGGTTTTCAACCCTGAAATCGGAGTTTGGGAGTTATGGGACCCGGACCATCGGGTAGTTTACATCAATCGAAATAGTGGGAAACCTGTGGACGGTGTGTTTTTTGTTTTCGGGGAAAGAAGCAAAGTCGTTCCTCAAAACGGTGAAATAAGGGGTTGGGAAGAGACAAAAACCAGTCACATCAGAGACAACTTTGCCGGAGCTGTTATGTTTGAATATACTCGCGCCACATCTCCGGGAAATTTAATTATTATAAATAGAAAGCAGTTTGATTCGCATAAAGTCTTTA
>JAFDLS010000023.1 GCA_019306365.1 Deltaproteobacteria bacterium | reverse complement strand
ACGGCAAACGGCCGGTTCGTCAGGGACCGGCACTTGCGGATTTCGACGCGCAAACGTTCACCCGTTTCCTTCACATCCGTGGTCACCGTCTCCGAACCGGAATTCGGACCGATTGTACCCAAACCTCCGGCTTCGGAAACAGCAGCGGCCAAAGCGGCGTCAGTGATCCAGGCCATTGAGGCCAGGACGATGGGGTATTGGATCTCTAACAACTCCGTAATTCTAGTTTTCATGCGTCTCCACTCTCCTATGAATACATGAAACCCTTGACTGTTTATTCAGGTTTTTTTCCGGTAATACGGCTTAAGGACCCGGGAATGAACTCATTGATCTGAACGTCCACGAACCCGGCCTCTTCGAGATACTCTTGTACTTCTTTTTCCGAATGCGACCGGCCCTCGCTCCCGGCAAAGACCTCGGCCATGCCCCAAAGGGACGGACCCAGCGGCCCCCCTTTTTCTTCATCCAGGGCCTCACCCACCAGATGATACTCCCCGCCAGATTTCATGGCCTCATAGCCCTTTTTAAACACTTCGGTGAGGCGCTCCGTACTGTACTGCGGTAAGTTACTGGCCTGGATCATGATATCCGCCCCTGGCGGGAAAGGGTCTTTAGTAAAATCTCCTGGATGAGTGATTATTTTTTCCGATAAATTCCACTGGGCAATAAACTCATCAGCCACACGGCACACGGGTTCCAGGTCAAAAACGATGGCTTTCAAATGCGGGTAAGTCTTAAGCGCCGCGATGCAATAAGCGCCGGAGCCTCCGCCAATATCAAGAATCATGGAACGATTGCTCATATCAACTTCCCTGGCGAACCGCATACCCGCGCCGAGACCCACGCTATAAGTAGCCTCATGCAACGCCTTGGCGTTTTCGTAGGTGAAGGCCTCATAACTTCCCAGGATGGAAGGCGGCTTTTTTGATTTTAAATGATCGGCCAGATCCTTCCATCTATCGTAATCCCGCTTTTGAGAAAGCAGCCAGGGGCCGGCAAAATTCCTCTTACCCTTGACCAGGAATCTTTCCACGTCCTGCGCGTTGAAATAGTTCGAGCCGTTTTTTATTAAAAGGTCCATTCCCGTGCAGGCCGCAACCAGCCGGTGTGTATTGAGAATCGAAATATTCAAAGTTTTTGCTATCTCTTCGATGGCCGTGGCGCCCTCGGAGACCTTACTAAATAAATCAAGTTCCACCGCGGCCATTAGGACACTGGCTGTCTTGTGGCCGTAAGCCATGTTTTGAAGACGAACTGTGTCCAATTTTCGCTTTTTCTCTTCCACTTTGGCCTCCTGTATTTATTCCGGACCGCGGATTACTTCTAAAAAAATAAAGCGAATTTCAACTACGATTCAAAACCATGAAATGACAGAAAAGAGCTTAAACGTGGGTTATTTCTTCGGCTTCCAATCCTGGGAAGGTATACCTTCCTCCTGGATCATTTGAGCTACGTCCCGGCGAAAGCTTTCCCAATCAAACAACTCACCCCATTCGTAGGGCAGCTCAACCATCTGGCCGGGCGTTTGGGCTGTTTCCAGAACCTTGAGGGTGTCCTTGATGATATTCATCTGGAATTTTACGTCATTGGGTTTACCGCACTGCCGGCCCAGGGGGAAGTCTACAAATACCATTCGGGGCGCCTTGACCAGGTCCATGATGTCTAAACAGGAGCCCAGGTACACGGTGGTTATACCGGCCTCCTCCACTCCGCGCGCGATCAGCCCCACGGACTGATGATCCAGCGGTCAGGCCGCAACGAGCAGGGCCGCGTCCACCTCCTGATTTTGAAGTTCCGCCACTACCGCCGGGATAGTCTGTTCGAACAGTCCCGACCGTTTGTAGATCCGTCCCATACCCAGGCTCACAGCCATCATCGCCGCCTGGCCTATAATGCCTTCCGCGGCCAGTTCCTGGAGGCGCTGGACGGGAAAAACACAGTTATAGTCCCTGGCCGCGTCACGATGATCGAAATAGTTGTGGTTAAGCTTAAGTTGGTCAAAGGGTGTGTCTAAAGGGATTGTTCTCAGGGAATAGTCGTTCACCGCCCAACCGTCAAAAGGCTCCTGACCGTCCTTAAAAATTCCACCGGAACTGACCAGGGCCACCTTGGCCTGGTTCAATGGTTTGGACAAGGGCTTAAAAGGAGCGGAGTCGTAGGTCGACCACCTATATTCGGGAAAGCCCTGACTTTGATACATTTTATTCAAACAGGTTACGTATTCGATACTGGCCATGCGGCACCTCCTTCAGTTTACCGGGAACTGAACGGCGCACTCCGCACCACAAATGATTTTCAGTCTCCGGAGCCGCTTTACTTGGTGTTTACAGTTCCCCAGACCTAAAAACGAAATTCTCAGGACCCCTTTGGTTATTACTTATTGAAAACACTGATTTGCCTTCGATTTGGTTATATTACTCCTTTGAGCCTTTTCTTGTCAATTAAGACCTCTGCAAAACCAGTAATTTTGTTGAAATCGCTGAAGGCGAAAAATTAACTCGCAGGAATATTACCTAATATTTCAAGGACTTAATTTTAAGCCTGACATATACCGCTGCAGCGTCAGCGAAGCGGCGCTCATAAGTTCGGCTAAAGGACGAAGTTTTGCAGAGGTCGCCAATTGTCATTCAGACCCTTCACCCATTCTTATATACCGGTTGTTATTGATATGCAGGTGGAAAGTTGTGGAGGTTGAATAGAGCGAAGCGAAACCCAGCCTATATAATCTTGCACAAATTCTGTGGAAGTTAGTGCTTGGATCCCAGGCTGCTGAGTTTCGGAACGGCTTCGGGGTAAAAAAGGCCCAGCTCCTTTAGGAGCCGGTTGGTGGCGTCTTCCACTTCTTGAACATCGTTTTCGGAAATCTTATCCAGGTCCACTGAGTTCAGAGCGGTTTTGAGCTGCTCAAACTTGTGGAGCAGAATCGAATCATCCTGCCCTGGATCCAGGTGACCGTGAACCTCGAAAATAGTCATTACGCATGAAGACAGGCGTAATCGCTTTCTTATTACGTCCATCAACTCCTGCCCTGCTCTCGTGCGACCTCAAAATAAGCCTTGTAAAACCGTTCGTATTCAGCCAGTGCTTTATGAATGATCTTGTCGAACCTCTGCTCATCACTTAAAGCTATGACCGCGTTAACTGAAAGCTGAAAAGCGCTCATGTGATCAAGGCTGTGGTACTCTTCCCCGAACAGGGCCATAAATATGCGCCGCCGGGTGGACATGATCATGGGCTGAATAGTGAGGAGAATCGGATGAAAGCCATCGAGGTGACCGTCAAAATTTTCATGAAGCAAAATCGCGTGATGCAGCGTGACCTTGATTCTTCTAAGGGCGTCCCTGGTTGAGGCAGGCAAAACCGGAACGTAACCCAGACTGGTCGTGATTTCAACCAGCTTATCCCTCTGAGGACCTTCATCAAAGCAAATCAGAGCCAGCTTTGCCCCTTCCTCATAAAACTCGCCTATAGCGGCTTCATCTTCTTCGTCAAATTCAAGATCAGGCTTAGACGGTTTTTCTGTTTCTAGCGGGGGGCTTGCCAGATCAGATTCGGCAGGAGACAACTCCGCCTCTTTGCCATTGGCAGGAATCGAAATCGAGTTTCTGGTTTTGCACTTAGGGCAGGTAAAGGCAAAATCCTCACCAGGCATCAGCTTGTCATCCGGTAAATTAATCTTTACCTTGCAATTTTGACACTCGACCTTCATCATAGCCTCCGGCTTTTAAATTATTTTCTCCTGCGCCGAGACATCGTGCGTTCACGGGTAATTTGTTCTTCAGTTTTACCATATGCGCTGTCTATGGTTAACCCTTCGATATCAGTTGTTTTTTCACCACGCTCCGCCTTCTGGGTATCGATGCCCCTGCCGACAATCGCTTTTTTGGAAGCATAGGCCATAGCGGTCTCTTCGGAAATCAATCCTTGTCCATAAAGTGCCAGGATCGATTGATCAAAGGTCTGCATACCGAATGGATTGAGATTCGCAATCGTGTTATAAAAGGTTTTTTCTTCGGTCTCACCGTTAAGGATCATATCTTTTATTTGAAGATTGGAACCCATAATCTCGAACACCGCGACACGGCCGCCGCCTTCCTTGGGCAGCAGCCGCTGGCTCGCAATCCAACGCATGGTATCGGCCAGACGAATACGTATCTGATGTTCTTCTTCCTGCTCAAACATACCAAGAATACGATTTATCGTCTGTCCGGCATCAACTGTGTGCAAAGTCGAAAGCACCAGATGACCGGTTTCAGCGGCTGACATTCCGATCTCGACTGTTTCCCGGTCCCTCATCTCACCTACAAGGATAACCTTGGGAGCTTGTCGCAAGGCTGCTCGCAGGCCATTGGCAAAGGTATCAAAGTCCTGCCCAAGTTCCCTCTGATTAAAGGTCGCTTTCTTATGCGGATGAACGAACTCCACTGGATCCTCCAAAGTGATCACATGTACCGCCTCCCTCTCGTTAATATCATTTAGAAGGGCGGCCAGTGAAGTGGACTTACCGCTTCCAGTAGCGCCGGTTACAAGTATGATACCATTTTTTTCGAGAGCCATCTGTTGGAAGGCTTGAGGCAATTTTAGCTGATCAATCGTGGGGATCGTGGTTTCAAGCTTTCTTAAGACCGTGGAATAGCAGTTGCGCTGAGAAAAGATGTTGCCCCTAAAACGAGCCTTGCCAGCCAGTTGATAGGAAAAGTCGCAGGAACCCCGTTTGATAAGGTCCTCGATTAAACGGCGATCGTTATCTATCAGGTTCAGTGCGAATATCTCCGTTTGAAAAGGCGTGAGTGAATTCACTTCGGGTTTAATATTGAGCTCAATCAACTGGCCCGACGACTCGACCTGAAATTTCTTTCCCGCAGTGATGTTGAGGTCAGAGACATTACTGTGGGACTCAAGCATTTTACTCAAGATATAATCAATCTGAGATTGCTGCATGGCGGCACCTCTTAAACGTCGGTAAAATCGTCCGGCGGTTTGGTGAGATATTGTCTAAATTTGGCCTTATCAATGCACTTATTATACGCGTCGTTTGGATCGATACGGTTGTTGTTCAAATGATCAATAATGGCGTCGTCAAGCGATTGCATGCCATATTTTTTCCCGGTCTGAATCACAGAGGGAATCTGATAGGTCTTGCTTTCACGAATAAGGTTCCTTACCGCTGGAGTAGCCAGCATGATCTCCAGGGCCGCGCAGCGTCCCTTTTTGTCAATCCGTTTGAAAAGGGTTTGAGCAACAACCGCCCGGAGCCCATCAGCCAGGGAGGAGCGAATCTGGGCCTGCTGATCAGCCGGGAACTGCTCAATCATGCGGTCCACGGTCTTGGCGGCACTGGTGGTATGCAGCGTTCCAAAAACAAGATGACCCGTGTTGGCGGCTTCTATAGCCAGGGCTGTTGTTTCCAGGTCACGCATCTCACCAACCATTATGATATCAGGGTCTTCGCGCAGCGCCCCTCTTAAAGCGGCCGCAAAAGACCTGGTGTGCATACCCACCTCACGATGGTTAACCAGACAATTATCACTCTGATGCACAAATTCCAGGGGGTCCTCAATGGTTAAAATGTGATCTTTGCGGACTTTGTTGCATTCATTAACTATAGCGGCCAATGTAGTGGATTTCCCGCTGCCGGTTGGACCTGTGACCAGAACCAGTCCCTTGGGTAAGATAGCAAGTTTTTTTATTACAGGAGGCAACCCCAGCTGCTCAGTGGTTAAAATTTCACTGGGGATCTCACGAAAAACAGCGCCAACACCCCATTTCTGGTTAAAAAAATTGGCTCGATAACGACTCAAACCCGGAATCTCATAAGCGAAATCCACGTCACCGGTTTCCTCAAAAATTTTTATTTTTTCCTCTGGTGTGATTTCATAAAGCATCTTTTTAAGGTCGTCACTATCCAAAACCTTAAAGTTGACTCTTTCCAGCTCGCCATTTATACGCAAAATCGGCTTGCTGCCTGCAGTTAAATGCAGGTCAGAAGCGCCTTGATCGTTCATTAGCTTAAAAAATGCGTCTATTTGAGCCATTTTTTAAGAACCCCCTATTATAAGTCATTGTCATGATTTTATTCCTTATTGTTTTATCTTTTACGATTACTGAATTCCTGGTTTACAGGAACGACTGTCCGTTTCGTTGTAATTTTGATAAAACGTAAATCAAAAAAGGAACACTATTTTGACAAATTCCCTAACTGCTTGAAATTACTCCCATCGTCCATCGGAATCCCTGCGCATCTCCACATAACCCACACGCCCTTTTGAATTGATAAAGGCGCTGCACAGCCAGCTGATCAAACTTAAAAGAAGAGCTCCCCAGAAAGCCGCCCAGAAACCATGGACATGAAAGCCTTTAATAATTGCGGAGACGATGACCAGCATAAAACTGTTAAGGATCAGGATAAACAAGCCCAATGTGAGAATGGTCAAAGGCAGCGTCAGGACTATCAGCACCGGCCGCACCACGGCGTTGAGCACGCCCAAAAAAGCCGCGGCTACCAGGGCGTAAAAAAAACCCTCCACTTCGATTCCTGGCACGAGGTAGCTAATCAACAGTAAAGAAAGAGCACTGATAAGCCATCGCAGCAAAAGACCATTCATTAAATTGTCCTTAAACAACTTTTTTAGTTGATTAAATTATTATCATAATACAGCTAAAGGTTCAAGCTTCGATTCACCTATGGAAAACTATCCAATTTTTAATTGAATCACGGCTTTTGAGACTGTATCCTGATAGCAAGATACTCAAAACCACCAAAGGGAAGCCCGAAAGCTTCCCTTTGGTGGTTTTCGAATTGATTAACCGGAATCCGCCAGCAAAAAAAGGCTTACCTTGGCGCCATTCGAATGGCGCCATCAAGGCGGATACTTTCGCCGTTCAACACTGGATTTTCGATAATCTGCCGAGCCATCATCGCGTATTCAGAATCCTTTCCAAACCGATTGGGGAAAGGAATCTGTGCCGCCAGAGAATCCCTATTTTTTTGAGGCATGAGCGCCATCATGGGCGTATCGAAAATACCAGGGGCGATAGTACAGCATCTGATTCCGGAACGGGCCATGTCGCGGGCTATAGTCAGGGTCATGCCGACAATTCCGGCCTTGGAGGCGGAATAAGCCGCTTGACCGATCTGACCATCCCACGCGGCCACTGAAGCCGTATTAATAATCACGCCCCGTTCACCGTCCTCATTCGGTTCATTGTTTTGCATATAAAAGGCCGCCCAGCGTATTGAATCAAAGGTTCCGATAAGGTTGATATTCACGATGGTCTTAAAAGCGTTGAGATCATGGGGCCCTTCCCTGCCGACCGTTTTCATGGGCAAACCAGCACCCGCGCAGTTTACCAGAATACTGATCGAGCCGAATTCATCCAGTGCGACTTTCATGGCCGCCTGGACTTCTTCCGTAACCGTCACGTTTGTCTTGGCAAAGACAGCGCGTGATCCCAGTTCAGAACATACTGCCGGTCCTTTTTCATCATTTAAATCCATGATCACGACATTTGCTCCCAGGCTGTGTAGAAGTTTGGCTGTGGCCGCGCCCAAACCGCTCGCACCTCCGGTAATAACAGCCGTTTTCCCGCTAATCTCCATAATTAACCCTCCTTGATAAGTTTGGCTGAAAAAAGTAAGGCGAAAGACATCACCTTGATCATCCACTAAAAAAATGACTGTTTAACTTATTGGTTGGATCGTTCGCAATTAAAATTACCTGCGTATAATCGCATTTCTAAGTAACAAGATCAAGAATTATGTTGGAGGAGTCATCCCCTTTTCCATAAGCGGCTCAAATTTATTTTATAATGGTCTGGAAAAATTAACCCGCAGGAATATTACTAATATTTCGAGGACTTAAATTTGAGACTGATAATGAGTTCGGCTAAAGAACGAAGTTTTGCAGAGGTCTCAAAAAAAAATTCACGGCCTAAAGGTGCGGGAATAACTCCAGGCGGGGCAAAAACAGCCCGGGAACCGCCAAGGTCATTTTAATATTTCGGACACCAGGCTAGCCCCTGTCGAGCAGTTCCTGCATACCTTTTGCCTGTTGATGGCACCACCTGAAGAGAACTGCCAGGTCCCAGCCAATGCAAAAATGACGAACCCCCATTTCTATATACGGCTTAGTTTGTTCAAAACTTGCCACTTCCACCCTGGGTGGTACGCCTTTTTTCAACGCCAGCTCAATCATGTCCCGGTGCGCCTTCTGTACCTCGGGACTGCCCCCCTGTCCCGGTTTTCCGATGCTGATCGAGTAGTCGGCCGGGCCGAACTGGACCATATCAACGCCTTTAATGGAAAGTATCTCCTCCAGGTTTTCCATGGCGCCCTTTTTTTCGATCATGATAGCAATGACAACATCATTCATCGCCTTAACCCATGCCTCTGAACCGGCGTAGGCAACATAACCGACATTTCGACGCATACCAGCTCCGTGGGTGCCTCCAGCCTCAGGTGTCTCCGGTCTGACAACCTGGATACATTCCTTAACTTCCTGTGCGGAACGGCAATCCGTGAACAACACATTTTGAATACCTGCGTCAATGGCCCTGGTGGCAATGAACCCTTTAGTTTGCTCCTCCACCTTCATCATCGAGGACATCTCAGGAAACAGCTCAATGGCACGGCCGAAATTATCCAGTAATTCCAGATTAAAAGGGGAATATTCCCCCACATACTCGATATAATCAAACGCGCCTGTCTGACCGATTACCTCTACAATACCAGGCCAGGGGGTTATTACGTGGGTTCCCACGGTTGGCTTATCAGCATCAAGTAATTCACGAAGCCGATTTCTTTTCATTAAAATTACCTTCCTTTCCCCTAAAAATACCAAATTACAGGACATTTATTGTAACGCGTGTTATGATAAAAGAGACGATAAGAAATCCCTCTTACATTAAGAAAGATTAGGAAAGAAATACCAGTTATGTCAAGGGGAAACAGGCTGCGTTGCAATTAGAGACTATTAAAAAAACTAAAATGAGGCCTCTGCAAAACCAGTAACTTTGTTGAAATCGCGGAAGGCGAAAATTTAACCCGTAGGAATATGTTAAATATTTCGAGGACTTAAATTTGAGCCTTGCATATACCGCTGCAGCGTCAGCGAAGCGATGCTCATGAGGTCAGCTAAAGGACGATTTTTTCAGAGGTCTCAAAATATGAGCCAAAGTCGAGTAAGACCAAAAATCATGCCGGAGGTTTCTTGAGAAAAATTTTATAACTCAAATGGTATGGGTTGATGAAGGTCAATTCGCGTGGAGTCTAACGTGACGTCATATACCATTACTTCCACACCGGCCCGCACGGCTTCACGTAAAGTGCGGCCATAATCCGGATCGATGTGATCGGCTGGTTTGAAGAGCGCAGCGTCCATACGCTGAATGAGATAAAAAATAATACCGCGATTTCCTTTTTTGACCTGACGGTGAGTTCAACCAGATGTTTGCGCCCCCGCGTGGTGACCGCGTCAGGGAAATAAGCCACCCCCTCTTCCACCAGGGTACAATTCTTGATTTCTATGAAGCACCTTTCTCCATTATCTCTTGCTAACAGGAGATCCAGGCGGGAGTGCTGGCCGACCGAGACTTCCGCCTGAACCTGAATATATTGCGCAAGTGATTTGATTTTTCCATGAAGGATCGATGTCTTTACAAGCAGGTTGGGAACCTGAGTGTTAACGCCGGCCAAAGAGGCAGACATCTCGATCGTTTCCCAGGTGTACCTGAAACGCCTTTTGGGATTGTTACTTGGGGAAAGATAGACCGGACGACCAGGTTCGGAACAAGCTCTCATACTGCCCGTGTTTGGGCAATGAGCCGTAACTATGTGGTTGTTTCGGAGACGAACGTCGGCCAGGAATCTTTTATATCGTTTGATGAGGACCCCCTGTATCAAAGGGGGCCAGAGCAAGCCGCCTCGATCCAGGGTGAGTTGCCCGGTTCTTTTATTCATCTAAATTTTCTAAGAATTCCTGATATTCCTCCTCGCTCATGAGTTCATCCAATTCGCTAAGGTCAGAAGGGGTGATCTTCGTGATCCAGCCACGGTTTTCAGGAAAGTCGTTGATCAAAGTCGGTTCATCTTCAAGATCGGTATTGGACTCAATGACGTCACCGCTTACAGGGGCTATCAATTCACTGGTTGTCTTGGTTGATTCGATCTGTCCGAATTCATCCCCGGCGATTAACTCGTCGTCTGTCTCGGGTAAGTCCACGTATACAATCTCTCCCAGTTCTTCCTGGGCGTAATCAGTGATACCGATGAATGCTTCATCACCATCCACCTTCACCCACGTATGTTCCTTATGGAATTTGAAGGTCATAGTTAAAATCGCCTCCTCAAAACTCGTATTGGTCTAGTTATGCACAAGCCGTAAAATCAGGTAAAAGAATTAAATTTTTTACATGACTGTTGGTGGAAGATATCTTATTATAGACTATAACTCAATACCTTTTATGAAGAAATGACCATGAGGTTAAAAGGAAAAAACCGGTTCATGCCAAATTGTTTGTGATGCCGTCCAAAAACTGAGGTGGGTCTATTGACGAATTTCCATCTGGAGAGTATCTTTTACAAATCTAACGGGAATCGTGGGAGAATATCATGCAAAAATTAATAAGTTTAGGGCTAATTGTCATATTACTGGTAATCGGCGGCTGTACTGGTTACACATACCGGCCAGTGCCTTTCAAAGCCCCGGAAGCTTATTTAAATCATAAACGTCTGAACGGGGCTGTGATCGCTGCGAGGGCCTATTCCGATAAGATAGAAGCTCAGGAGGCTTTTGGTTTTGACATCCGTGACGCCGGGCTTCTTCCCGTTCAGATCATAGTGGACAACAAAGGCTCCCGGTCTTTTGAACTTATCCCTGAACAGACCCTGGTCAGAGATGTAAATAATAATATGTGGAATATTTTACCAGCTCAGCAAGCCTACGAACGCCTGAATAAGAAGGACCAGTTAGCTCGAACAGGTAAAACCGGCGTCAGATCAGCCGCCTTAACCGGTGCGGCCGGAGCCATACTCGGATTTGCACTTGGTGTTGTCACCGGTCAGGATATTGCGGCAACGACGGCTAAAGGCGCTACAGCAGGCGCGGCGTTAGGCGCTGTGACTGGTGGAGCTGGGGCTTATCAGGATGGCCGAGCTAAAAACCGTATAGCTCAGGACCTCAGAGAAAAGAGTTTAAAAGGCCGGACCTTCCGCCCCAAGGAAATCACTCATGGATTCATTTTCTTTCCCGGGGAGATCAAGAATCCCAAACTTTTGCGCTTGCGACTTCGCGACAAGGCTACGAATCGCGTCCATATTCTTGAATTTAGCCTGTAAATATTGAAATAGCTTACTCGATTTCTACAATCTCCATTTCCTGAAGACCGCCGGGCGCCTTAACTCGAACTATGTCCCCTTCTTCCTTTCCAATTAGGGCCATGCCTAGGGGGGATTTAATCGAAATCTGTCCTTTTTCCGGCGCGGACTCATAAGGGCCGACAAGCATATAGCATTTTTCTTCGCCTGTTTCGATGTTTTCCATAGTAATCCTGGCACCGAAAACAGCCCGGTCATGGGTCCGATTTATATCGATTATTTCACACTCACCTATCTGTACCTTCAATTCGTTAATTCGGCCTTCTATGAAAGCTTGATGATCCTTGGCTGCATGATACTCAGCGTTTTCTGTTATATCACCGTGAGCTCGAGCGGCCTCAATGGCCTTAATGTTCTCCGGCCGCTGAATTTTGATCATTGTTTCGAGTTCTTTTTTTAGCTTCTCATAACCCTCACGGGTAATAGGTACCTTTTTCATCCTAATACTCCCTAACAACTTAAAGCCGGCGACCAAGGCGAACTGCCGGCAACAGGCTCATGAATATAATATCCTCATTATTATTTAATTTTTTTTAGATTAAACCAGCCAGACTTCTTTCACTTGAGATAAATAACATGAGACCTCTGTAAAACATCGTCCTTTAGCTGACCTTTTGCGCACCGCTTCATTGACGTTGCAGCGGCATATGTCAGGCTCAGATTTAAGTCCTCGAAACATTAGTAATATTCCTGCGGGTTATATTTTCGCCTTCCGCGATTTCAACAAAATTACTGGTTTTGCAGAGGTCTCAACATGTATTTTATTACCAGAGACTCCCTGCGCCTGTCAAGATCATTTAAACTTTAAAGACACAATTCCTGGCCCTGTCAAACGTAACGCAAAGTTAACCAATCGAAACACTTTCATCGCTTTTATATATCCAAAAAATGGCATTAGTTTTCAGCTTCCAAAACACCAAAACCTTTTATTTTTTCTTAACCCCATGGTTATGGGGAATGATACAAAAACCTAATCTTATCATGCAGTTTAGACCACTTTGCAATGCTTAATGGATTATTACGCAACAGATAGACATCGCATCCCGGGTCAGTCGCTTTTGAGGAGTCAGAAACAATGACAGATGATCTCATTTGCTATAAATATTAATGAACCTAATAACTTGACGATTGAGGCTGTCTCTGGTATGTTTAGCCGTAGATGACGATGACAAGAAGTTGTTTAATTTGGGAGCTTAAAGGAGGGGGAGGCCCTCCTTTTTTATCATGAAAGACAAAAAAAAGGACAAGTATTACAATCTTGATCTCTTCCTTGACCATCTCCGGGTTGAGAGAGGGCTTGCCGTGAACACGGTTGAGGCTTATGGCCGTGACATCCGGCGCTTCCTGGATTATGTGTACGATAAAGGTCTTTCCGGCCCGGAATCAGCCAGCCGGTCGACTATTATGAGTTATCTGCTTTACTTGAGCCAAAACAACCTCAGCGCTCGAAGCCGGGCTCGAGCGCTCTCAGTTATTAAAAGCTTTTACGCCTTCCTGGTTAATGAGGATCTCATGAACCGGAATCCAGCCAGTGACCTTGAAACTCCACGCGCCCTCATTCACCTGCCTCAGACCCTTTCTTTTAAAGAGGTGGAAAGCCTGCTGGCCGCGCCTGACTCAAACCTCATTGGCGGATTGCGGGACAAGGCCATGCTGGAACTGATTTACGCCACCGGTCTCAGGGTTTCTGAATTGGTTGGCCTTCAATCGGCTCATATCAACATTGAGGCAGGGTACATCAGAACAATGGGCAAGGGATCAAAGGAGCGTCTTATCCCCCTGGGTGACGTGGCTCGTGACTGGATCAAACAATACTGCAATGAAGCCAGGCCTGGCTTGGTAAAGCGAGGGACCAGCCCCTATCTCTTTCTCAATCGTCGAGGCACAAAACTTTCGCGGCAGTACTTTTGGCGCAAATTAAAAGAATACGCGTTAGCGGCCGGGATCCGTAAGAAGATAAGCCCCCACAGTCTGCGCCACTCTTTCGCTACGCATCTGTTAGAAAGAGGCGCAGATCTTCGCGCCGTGCAAATGATGTTAGGGCACGCCGATATCGCCACGACCCAAATTTACACACATGTCACCCGGGAACGATTGAAAAAAGTTCACCAACAATATCATCCAAGAGCTTGAGGTAAGTATGGTGAGTTCTGACGAAATCATTCTTCCTGAAATCAAACCGCTGCCTGATGGGGCGGTTGAAATAATCACGACGCATATTAACGCCGATTTTGACGCCTTGGCGTCTATGCTGGCCGTGGGCAAGCTTTACCCTCAAGCGCTGATGGTCTTCCCAGGCTCTCAGGAGCGAAACCTGCGTAATTTTTTTCTTCAATCCACCGCTTATCTATTCAACTTTGTCAAGCTCAAAGAGGTCAAAACCGAATTGGTGCGACGTCTGATATTAGTAGACACACGTCAGGTCAGCCGCATTGGTCCGTTAGAAAAAATATTAAAAAACAAAGACCTGAAAATTCACATCTATGATCACCATCCGAACAGCTCCGATGACTTAAAAGGCGAGCTTGAAATCCTGGCCCCGATTGGAGCGACTGTCACGATTATGACAGAAATTCTCAAGGCAAAGGGAATGCCGATTACGCCTGAGGAAGCCACTGTGATGACACTGGGCATTCACGAGGACACAGGTTCTTTGACCTTCGGTTCGACTACCCCGCGAGATTATTTAGCCGCAGCTTACCTTCTGGAATGCGGCGCTAATCTCAACCTTGTTTCAGAGATGATTACCCGGGAGCTGACTTCGGAGCAGGTTTCCATCCTCAACGAACTGATCAACTCCACCCGCACCCAGAATATCAATGGAGTTGACGTCAGTCTGGCTCAGGTGACCACCGACCATTATGTGAGCGATTTCGCGGTTCTGGTCCATAAACTCATGGACATGGAAAACATTAACGTCATTTTCGCCCTGGCGCGAATGGAGGATCATGTTTACCTGGTGGCCAGAAGCCGGCTGTCAGAAATTAATGTAGCTGATACAGTCAGGGAATTTGGCGGAGGGGGCCACCCATCAGCTGCTTCCGCGAGTATCAAAAACCAGACCCTGACACAGGTCGAAGATAAACTGCAGGCGCTTATCGCCGCGAACATAGGTCCGATTCGAAGAGCTCAGGACATCATGGCCTTTCCGGTTATATCCATCCCGCCGGATGGAACCCTGGCTGAAGCTCGTGAGACCTTAACCCGGTATGACATCAACGTTCTGGTAGTTGTCGATAAGAAAGGCTTGGTTTTAGGCTACATTTCACAGCAAAACGTGTCCAAAGCCCTGCATCACGGCTTAACAGACATGCCTGTCAGCGAGTTTATGACCTCGGAATTCAACACAGTGGATCCCATGGATAGCTTTCCTGAAATCATTCAATTTATCGTGGACCAAAATCAGCGAATCCTGCCAGTGGTTAAAGACAACCGGCTCGTGGGTGTTATCACCAGGACCGATCTCCTCAATATTCTTACCAGCGACACCGATACTTCAGCCGCAATTGAAGGTTATGGCGAAAACCCCCATCCAGGACGAAGGAAAAGCATCAAGAATTTGATGCGGGAACGATTGCCAAAAAACATTATTAGTCTGCTGGCTGACCTCGGACGAACCGCTGACCGTCTGGGGTACTCCATTTACGCCGTGGGAGGCTTCATTCGGGACGTCTTTATTAAACAGGAAAATCTGGATATTGACGTGGTTGTTGAGGGTGACGGTATAAACTTCGCCAAGGTCTTCGCGGCAGAACATCCTGGCGTACGAATTCGATCCCATCTCAAATTCAACTCGGCCGTCCTCATCTTCCCTGACGGGTTCAAGGTTGATGTTGCTACGGCCCGGTTGGAATATTATGAATCCCCCGCGACACTGCCAATTGTTGAAGTCGGATCACTGCGGCTGGATTTGTATCGCCGTGATTTCACCATCAACACCATGGCGGTTAAATTAAACGAAGAGCGATTTGGAAATTTGATCGATTATTTTAGAGGTGTTCAGGACATCAAATACGGATATATCCGTGTCCTGCACAATTTGAGCTTTGTGGAAGATCCGACTCGCGTCTTCAGGGCCATTCGCTTTGAACAGCGTTTTGGGTTCAAGATCAGTAAGTTGACTGCGAACCTGATTCAAAATGCGGTCAAACACAATTTTTTTGAAAAGCTTTCACCCAAGCGGCTGTTTGTGGAACTGAAATATATTCTTCAGGAAGATGAGCCCGGCCGGGCCATGAAAAGGCTGGATGATTTTGATTTATTGAAATTCATAATGCCTGATTTGAAGTTTAATAAATCCAAAGCCGAGCTTTTTGAAAGAATAAGAAAGGTCTGTTACTGGTTTGAGCTTACATATTTAGGTGAAAACTACCAGCCCTGGATGATTTATTTCCTGGGATTAACAGACGGACGGCCTCAGGAAAAGTTAGCCCAGGTAAGCGACCGGCTGATCCAGCATCGGCGCGATCGTCAGTTAATCATTGAGGAAAAGCCTGAAATTGACCGAATCTTGAGATCGCTCCATCGTCAAAAATCTGATATACAGCCGGGAAAGCTTTACGAACTCCTTCACCCCCTGTCTACTGAAGCCATATTGTATCTCATGGCCAAAACCACGAGAGAGGACACGCGCCGGGCTATCTCCAGTTATTTCACCAAGCTAAAAAACGTGCAAATTGAACTGACCGGAAAGGATCTTATCGCCATGGGATTTGAGCCAGGACCCCGGTTCAAAGAGATACTGGGAGCCGTCCATCTGGCCAGGCTTAACGGGGAACTTAACAGCCTTGAAGATGAAAAAAAGTACGTCCAGGAGCATATTCTTGCTAATTCATAGGGTTGAAAAACATTAAGAGGTTTCAATGCACGATATGATATTAAGAATAGCCCTGCTGGCCCTTCCCGTTTTAATCGCGGTGACGGTACATGAAGTGGCCCACGGCTGGATAGCCTTTAAGCTGGGCGATAACACGGCCCAACAAGCCGGCAGATTGACTCTCAATCCAATAAAACACCTCGATCTATTTGGAACGCTTGTTTTTATTATCACTCAAATGGTCGGGTGGGCCAAACCGGTCCCGGTCAACCCATATAATTTGAAAAACCCTCGGAAAGACATGATCTGGGTCGCGGCTGCAGGGCCCGCGGCCAACATCCTGATGGCCGTGGGATTTTCCCTGCTCTACCACCTGACAAGTAGAATGGCCGGCAGCTATCCATCTGATATGATTATCGTACCGGTTTTACTCATTTCTCGGGTCGGTGTCATAATCAACGTCGGCTTAGCCACCTTTAATCTATTGCCAGTTCCTCCGCTGGATGGCAGCAATATCGCCATGGGGCTCCTGCCGAGAGATATGGCCCGAATATACCAGAGTATTACACCTTACGGATTCCTCATACTTTTGGTCTTGATTTTCTCCGGCCTAGTAGATAAGGTTATATTTCCTATTATTAGTTTTATGACCAACCTGCTGCTTTATGGACAGTGGTGACCTTTGTAAGAAATGGAAGAAGAAGGCATGAGCCTGTCCGTGAAATTGGAAATATATGAAGGGCCCCTTGATCTCCTGCTCCATTTGATCAAAAAACATGAGGTCGATATCTACGACATCCCTATCGCCCTCATTACCACTCAGTATCTTGAGTACTTAAAACTGATAGAATCATTTAATATCGAGCTAGCCGGCGAGTTCCTGCTCATGGCGGCCACCTTGACCCAGATAAAGTCCAAGATGCTTCTGCCAGTGTTGAATGAGGATGGAGATGATGAGGAAGAAGACCCGCGAATGGCCATCGTTTTGCCCCTGCTTGAGCATATGAAGATAAAAGACGCGGCCGAGGCGCTTGAACGTCGCGAGATACTCGACCGAGATGTTTTTTCCAGGACAACCTCACTTGAAGACATAGGTATTGAGGAAGAAGAACTTATCTCAGTCAGCCTCTTTGATCTTCTAGACTCCTTTCGCAAGATCATTTCCCGGATCGAAGACAAGACTCACATGGAAATTATCCTTGAAACCAAAAATATTGAAGATAGAATTAGTGAGATTATCGATCTGCTTAAACTAATGCGTGAAGCCGCTTTCGAAAAACTTTTTATTAAAGATCGTTCGCGCGGTGAGTTGATCCTGACGTTTCTTGCTTTGCTCGAACTGGCAAGAATTGGATTGATCCGCATATTCCAGAATCAAACCACGAGAGATATAAAAGTGCATTATGTTGAAGAATCAGAATTAGCTGAGGCTGGAGAATCGGAAGAAGAAAAATTGCTTGAACCAGATCATACCAACGACAAAATAATTGAGTTAAAAAGGAATGGGGACCAGGCCGGATGACAGTCTCACTGAAATCCATTATCGAAGGGCTGCTATTTGTGTCCGATATCCCTCTGACTCCAG
The DNA here is from genome assembly GCA_019306365.1 of Deltaproteobacteria bacterium. Taxonomy (GTDB): domain Bacteria; phylum Desulfobacterota; class Desulfarculia; order Adiutricales; family JAFDHD01; genus JAFDHD01. The sequence goes on along the minus strand of JAFDLS010000023.1, from coordinate 7,873 downwards.
CAAAAATCAGCAACGTGACCGATGGAGTTTCAAAAGACCGCGTTCAAAAAACCCTCGATGAATTAGTGGCCGAATATGAGGAATTGAACCGGGCTTTCGTCCTGACCTATGTCGCAGGGGGCTATCAGTTTAGAAGCAGGGCTGAACTCTCATCATATATCCTCCAGCTTAAAAAGAAAGCTCCGGCGCGTATTTCTCGAGCCGCCCTGGAAACATTGGCTGTTATCGCCTATCGTCAGCCGGTTTTACGAGCCGAAATAGAAAAAATCCGCGGAGTGGACGTGGGCGGCACCCTTAAAACTCTACTCGAAAAGGACCTTATCCGTATTGTCGGGCGCAAAGACCTGCCTGGTCGTCCCATGCTTTACGGCACAACCAAAAAATTTCTGGAAATTTTCGGCCTGCCTAGCTTAGAGGCTCTTCCGACCCTGGAGGAGATGGATTCCATGGGTATGAATACTGACGAAGGACGCCTCTTCTAAAGCAGCCTGTCCAGGAATTTTTATAATAAAGCGATATTTTAAAAGTATTTATAATGAAAGAACGTCTTCAAAAAATTTTGGCCCAGGCGGGTGTTGCCTCACGGCGCAAAGCGGAACAGCTTATTGTTACTGGTTGTGTTAAAGTCAATAAAAAAATCGTAAAGACACTTGGCCAGAAGGCTGATCCGGAAAAAGATCTCATCGAGGTTGACGGAAAGCGGATAAAAAACCAGGCGGATAAAGCATACTTTCTTTTTTATAAGCCTCCCGGGTATCTTACTACCCTGAAAGACCCCTTCAACCGGCTGGATATGGATTCCGAAGGACTCCTTATCCTGACCAACGACGGGGAGTTGTCCGCCCGGCTGATGCATCCGCGCTATCACGTGCCAAAGACCTATCGAGTCAAAGTCAAGGGGCAGCTTTCAGAGGCGGCTCAGGAGCAGTTGGCCGGGGGCACCCTTGTTTTGGGCGACCGCCCCGTGAACCCGGCTGAGGTAAAAATCATCAAGCGTGGCCAGGATCGAACCTGGATGCAGATAACCCTGACTGAGGGGCGTCACAGGCAGATCAAACGGATGTGCTCCCAGGTGGGGCATCCTGTTCTGAAACTGAAGAGGACTTCATACGGCCCGCTGGTTTTAGGACGGCTGGCCCGAGGAACCATAAAGCCGCTGCAGGGAGATGAGATCAGGGCCCTCAAGGAAGCCGCCGGGCTTGTAACAACTTCAAAAAGGAAGCCTCGCTCAAAAGTTTCAAGATCGAAATCCAGAAAAACCCGATCTAATACCAGACCAAAAAACCCCCCCGCTTAGATTCGTAAGAATGGCTGTAACGCGTGTCACTCGCTCCCGTAAAAAGACAGGGGTCGGCGGTGCTGAACTTAACTTTCAGGCTGAGTCTTAAAGCGGCTTTGAACACTATGAGCCAGAGAACAAAGAACCGGAACTACGATCAGTGTCAGCACTGTAGCCACGGTTAGTCCAAAGATCACCGCGATAGCCATATGACTCCACATTTGAGAAGATTCGCTGCCAATCTCCCAGGCGAACCTGCGGAAGTTGAAACTTACTCCGGTGGCCATGGGCATAAGCCCTAAAATGGTGGTGACGGCCGTTAGCATCACCGGCCTGAAACGCACCAACCCAGCGTTTTCCAGGGCCTCCCTTGAAGTCAGGCCCCTGGCCAGTAATTGGTTATAGTAATCAATCAGCACAATAGCGTTGTTTACCACCACACCGGCCAGGCTGATAATTCCGATGCCGGTCATGGTTACCATAAAGGGCAAACGGCAAATGACAAGACCCAGAAATACTCCAATGAGGGACAAAAGAACGGAAGTTAAAACAATGAGCGGCGTGACGATCGAGTTGAACTGACTCACCAGGATTATGAAAATAAGAAACAAGGCCGCCACAAAGGCCTTACTCAGAAAAGACGTGGCGTCACGCTGTTCCTGCTGTTCTCCTGTGAATTTATATGAATAACCCGGCGGCAACTTGAAATCAGCTAGACGCTGCCTGATTTCCTTTATACACTCATTACTGGAACGGCCGCACGAATCTCCGGAAACAGTAACCACCCTTTTTTGATTAATACGGGTGATGGCCCCGTATCCGCTGGCCAAAGAAATACTGGCCACACTGGTCAAAGGAATGGGTTCACCACGAGGACCTGATACGGTGATGCGTTTCATACTCTCCAGAGACTGCCTGTCCCGTTCAGGCAAGCGGGCCATAATAGGATACTCATCATTTTCCTGCCTGAAGGTTCCGACCTTGACTCCATTTATCGCCGCCTTGATAGTGTATGCGATTGTATAAGTGTCCAACCCAAACAGGGCGGCCTTCTCCTTATCAACCCGAACCCTGATCTCCGGCTTGCTTTCAACGAAATCATCCTTTAAATCGACAAGACCGGGAACATCTTGTATCAGTTTGCGAATACGGGCCGCCAGTTCGCCCAGAACTGCGATATCCGGCCCTGAGATCTCCAGGTTAACGGCCGCACCGGTAGGAGGGCCATGCTCCTCACCCTCAACCTGAATCTCCGCACTCTTTACTTTGGCTATAACCTTCTCTCTTAATTCATTGATAATTTCAGTAGCGGGCCGCGATCGTTCATTAAAATCTTTGAAATCAAGAACGACACGACTGATATGAGTCCCTGACCCACCCCGAGCAAAAGGATTTCCGCCAACCGCACCGATATTGGAAATAACATATCGGGCATCCTCGTATTCAGAGGCGATTTGCTCCACCTGCTTTACTATTTTATCCGAGGCGTCGAGATTGGTACCTACCGGCGCCTTGATGTAAACATTGGCGCGCTGAGGTTCTGTGCTCGGGAAAAAGCCCACACCGTTTCCAAATAAGCCGAAGCTGATGACGGAGCCCAACAGCAGTATAATAGAAATGAGGGCCACAATCAGACGGTGATTCAAAGCAAGCCTCAGAATCCGAAGGTATATCCTCCTGATCAGGGGCTGTCGGCCGGGATTACTTTTTTCAGCCTTTCGATTTTTAATCTTCTGATAACGGGCGGAAAGAACCGGACTAATAACCAGAGCTACGAACAAGGAAGAACTCAGGGCCATGATCAGGGTTATGGGAATGTATTTCATGAATTGGCCCATAATTCCCTGCCAGAACAGCAATGGGAGAAAAGCCCCCAGAGTAGTCATCGTTGACGTGATTACCGGCCATGCAACCTGTTCAACCCCAATCAAAGCCGCTTCCTGGCGTGAAGACCCTTGCTGCATGTGGCGGTATATGTTTTCCACAATAACGATAGCGTTATCCACCAGCATCCCCAGGGCAAGCATCAGTCCAAAAAGAACCACCATATTGAGGGTTATGTCGAAGCCTATCAAAAGCCCGAAAGTCAGCAGCATCGAATAGGGAATGGCCAGGGCGGCAATAACAGCCGATCGACCGCCGATGAAAACAAAAATGACAACCAGAATAAGGATCAGACCGGATAGAATATTATTTTCTAAATCCGAGATCATCAGGCGCACGTCATCGGCCATATCCGATGTCAGATCAATCTTCAAGGCCGGAGGCAGAGACGGCCGCGTATCTTCCACTATGCGGCGAATTTCATCACTAATTTCAAGAATATTCTCACCGGATCTTTTTTGGATAGCCAGCGTGACGCTTTTTTCACCATTTATTCGAGCCCTGGTCTGCGGATCGGCATAACTGTCTCGGATGAAAGCTAAATCACGCAAATATATGGGTTTACCGTTCCGGACAAAGGCTACAAGAGAAAATATCTCGGACGGATCTTTAAACTCTTCAGGTGTTCGAATAGTATATTTGGACGGACCAATATCCATGGACCCGCCGGGCATATTAACATTACCCCGCTGAACCGCGGCAATGAGGCTTGAAAATGGAACATTATAGGCCGCAACACGATCAAGATCGAATTCAACATGAATCTCCCGATCCAGACCTCCGCTCAGCGTAACATCCAGGACCCCGGGGACTGCCTCAAACAGATCCTCAAAATGATCGGCAATCGTTTTCAGACGACGCAAAGAAAAAGGCCCGGACAGAATAACTCGCATAACCGGAAAATCTGAAAAATTCACCTCGGTGATTTGAGGATCAATAAGCAAATCGGTTGGGAGATCAGGTTTGGCCTGTTCCACCTTGTCTCGCACTTTCTGAAGCACATCATCAATATCCTCTTCAGGATAGAACTCAACGGCAACAGTCGATAACCCCTCGGCCGAGGTGGAGCGGATCTCCTTCACACCATTGAGTCCCTTGAGTTTTCGTTCAATGGGCATGGTGAGAAGTGTTTCTATGTCTGAAGGAGCTACGCCTTCATATGGCGTGTTGATGAAAATATAAGGGATGTTTATATCCGGAAATGATTCACGAGGCAGGGTTAAATAACAGTAAACCCCAATGATAACTATCAGAACGAGGAGCAGGAGGACGGTGGATTGTCTTTTAAGGGCAACTTTATTAAGAATCATTGGACCTGAACCCTCACGCCCTCCTCGAGTTCTTTCTGGCCAATGACAATAAGATGATCGCCCGTACGCAAACCCTTGGTTATCTGAACGCGATCTTTTTCGATCACTCCGATGGAGACTGTTCTAGCCCGGGCCACTCCATCCTCCTCAACAAAAACAAGACGTTCACCGTTTTTATCGACCAGGGCGGAAAGAGGAACGATGAGAGCGTCTGGAATCTGGCGTTTGATCAAGGCCACTCGAGCAATCATCCCCGCCCGAATATCTCTTTTGGGATTTTCAACGACAACATACACCCGGAAGGTTCTGGTGGCCGGGTCAGCTTTATAGGCCACGAAGTCAACGGTCCCTTCCAGAAGACGATCCAAAAAAGCATCCACCTTTACCATGGCTTTTTGTTTGACCTTCAGATAGCGTACATCCATCTCGGGTACGCTTATATCAATTTTCAAACGCCAGATGTCAACCAGATCAAACATGGGTGTGCCTGGGCCTACGAACTCTCCCGCATCCACAAAAAGCTTATTGACCACACCGGAAATAGGCGCTCGGACAAACCCATCTTCGTACTGGATCTTCAATTGGCGCAGCGTACCCAAAGCCAGAGTTCGCTCGGTTGATGCTTGATCCAAATTCTCCTGAGTGATTATTTTACGTTCATACAGGCGTTTCAGTCTCTGGTAAACCTTGTCAGCCAATTCAAAAGCGGCTTCAGCCCGCTCTAAGGAAACCTTTAACGCTGAAACGTTGATCTTGGCCAGGAGTTCACCTTTTTTAACCATCCGGCCTTCCCGCGGTCCAACCCATTCCACCAGGCCCCCAATACAGGAACTGACGCGAACGTCCTGCCAGGGCATTATTTCACCGGGCAGAATCAAAAGATCTCTAATGAGAGTTGGAGTGATCACAATGGTGGTGACATTTACCACTCTGCCCGCGGATTCCCTGACCGAGGAGACATTGCTCTTGTTATCATTTTTGTTTTGAGCTTTACCCTCCCTGGCCTCACAACCAACCAGGGAGACAAGGACTAAACAGCTAATCAAAATAATTAAAGATATAAAAATATAACGTTTCATTTGTCAGATTAATCTCGTTTCAGGTTAGAAAGGGCTAATTGTACCGTTTTAATCGGCACGTCACGGTTCATCGATTTTAGAAAAACCGAATCCTTGTGAACGACCAAAGATAATAAATTTAACAATAATAAGGCCACCGCGTCCGGATCGCGTTCGGCCACCTCACCCCTGGCCAACCCCTCATTATAGATTTGTTTGATCACTTCCATGACTTTCAGGGGAAATTTTTCTAGACCAAACTCCGGTGCCCCCTGAAGCTGGCCGATAACAGCTCTATGGAAGAGTCTAATTATATCCGGTAATTCAATCATGGTTTGACTCAAGCTGTTATACATAAAAAGCAATTTATCCATGCTGCTGCCAGGGACCTGGAAAACTTCGGACAAGATTTCCTCGTATTTTTCCATAACTATATTCATTATGGCCCTAAAAATCCCTTCTTTACTCTCAAAGTAATAGTATAAAACGGGTTTAGTCACTCCCGCTCTGGCTACTATTTCTCTCACCGAAGTGCCAGCGTAGCCGTTTTCGGCGAAAAGTTCAGTGGCGGACTTTAGAAGACGCTGTCTGGAGTTGCGATCAATTGTCGATTCAGTAAATTCCTGCTTCATCGAGCACCCTTTCTCTATGAGAGTGAAAAAATTTACTATGATCTCTCAGTGCGGTCAAGAAAAAAATTACCTACCGGTAGGTAAAATATATAACAACCTGTCAACTACTTAATTTAAATATAAAAATAGGGAAACTCTGAACCCCACAACTATGAAATACATCCATTTATGATTATTTCTAATTTAACATGCCCGACCAGACTGGCGAATGACAACTCTGAGACTTCGGGTTGAAAATTAAAAAAAGTCCGCTTTGACATCCTTTCGGCACTAAGTTAAGATGCTTTCGTCGAAAGGCTTTGAATCTCGATGCCTCTGATTAAGGAAAAGTCAAATATTAATCGCCGATTGTCAGTGACTGTTGGCATTTTTCTGAGCTTCCTGGCCGCCGTTATAATCTGGCTGGGCCTGACGTCATTCCTTGTTTGCCTGGCTTACTCACAGCAAAAAGGCTTTTGGGCGGCCGGTCTGGCAGGGGTAATCCTTATCATAGGAGGGGCGTGGTTTTTATGGTGGAGTGTGAGGAGAACCGCCCGAGGTCTTTCTATGAGCACGGATGAGGGGTTCTACTAGACTTGAGTCTTTCAGGATATAAATCAGCCGATATAAAAAACAAGGCAACCGATCTCAACCGGAACGGGATTGTCAGGATTGAGCTGCCTTTGCCTTACAACCCGGGCTTCATTAACATCTACGTCCTGACCGGGCGGCAGCCTGTCCTGATTGACACCGGACTGGAAGAATCCATACCCCTGAATAAAATCAAGGAAGCCCTCAGTCTTCAGGGAGTTCGACTGGACGAAATCGAGCATGTCTTTTTGACTCATGGACACGCGGACCATGCCGGCGCAGCGGCCTTTCTGGCTCGAAATTATGGAACCACAATATGGGTCCACGCACTTGAAAAGCCAAGGCTTGATGGCCGGCATGCTCATTTCGTGACCAACCTGGTACCTGAACTTTTCAAACGCCTTGGGGTTGATCAGGAGGCCCTTGAAAACGCGGCGGAGACCATGCACTCATTCGCGGAAACATATCTTCGAATGCGTCTTAACGGATTCCAGACTTTTTCTCACGGGCAAAAACTGCCTGTTAAAGGTTATGATCTGCATGTTATCCATACACCCGGGCATTCACCCGGCAGCGTTTGTTTTTTTGAGAAAACCCAAAAACTTCTCTTCACCGGCGATACTCTTTTATCTCATGGGACACCGCAGCCGACGCTGGGCTTGGACAGGCATGGCGGACCATATTTTGATGGTTTTACGGATCTTAAAAAAAGTATTGCTTCTCTGCGGACCATTGAGACTGATCTGGTGCTCCCCGGTCATGGCCCCATGGTTGGTCTTGCAAACCTGGTTTCGAAAGCGAACGCGGCGCTTGAAAGAAAACGAACCTTGCTCCTTAAAAAATTCACCACGGATTTTACCCCTTATGATTTGATACGCAGGCGAGACAAACGAACTAAAAGCGCGTACTTGCTCATCGACCTGTACCTGACTCGAGCAATTCTTGAAGCACTTTTAGAGGAAGGCAAGGTCACAATGGATGCGCAGGATGGCGTGGAGCACTTTTTCCCTGTGCGTTAGATTATTTTTTTACTTTAACTATTCATCATAAACATTTAATATATAATCAATAGCTAAATAAATTTTTTATTTATGAAGCTATGGAGTTTCGTTATGACACAGAGAGAATATTAATCTTTTT
>JAFDLS010000022.1 GCA_019306365.1 Deltaproteobacteria bacterium | reverse complement strand
CCTTACGTTTTGTGCGCCCTGATTTTGCTGCACGCTTAATTGAAAAAATCACAGCGATTAACAATCTACTTATCGGCGTATCTCATATGATGCTTTAATTTTATTTGAGTGTTACTTAAGAAAAATCTAAGTTAAAAGTTTAGGATAATTGAAATCAGTCCTCTTATAACATCACGGCCAGACACTTTATAGTAATTGCCAAAATTACGTTTCGTTTGATTACTAAGGTAAATCAGGGTTCTAACAGCGGCTACCATGATATAACAAATTGCAATTACATGATGTTTTAGCGTTTGTCGTAAATGTGGTTTGCAAGAAAAGCCGAAATTAAATCTTGTCCTGCCCCAAGGTCAAAGGGAACATATTTATGACAAACGATCTAGCCAAATGTTTCATATTTAACTTGATAATTCTTGTCCCATTTTTTCTTTCTTTAGGAAGAGGGGGGATAAGATCAAATCAGTGTTGAATCCCCACGACTTGTGAAGGCTGATTTAACGTGATGAGGGTTGAAATTTAAGGTGAGTTATTACAGTCTGAGACCTCTGCAAAACTTCGTTCTTTAGCTGACCTCAGCTGCAGCGGCATATGTCAGGCTCAAATTTAAGCCCTCGAAATATTTAAAATATTCCTGCGGGTTAAATTTTCTTTCTCCGCGATTTCAACAAAATTACTGGTTTTGCAGAGGTTTCAGTCTAACTAGAGATTAAACTGCTTATCAAGATCGAGGATCAACTCAACCTCCCCGCGATGCAGTTGGGAAGTGCGAGCGATATCTTCTATGCTGTGACCCTTGGCCGCCAGTTTCAAAACAAGGGCCCGGCTTTCCGGGGCGGCAGGATTATTTTTCTCGGAAATTGGATCAGGTATTTTATTTCGAAACGTTTTAGAGAGATTTTTTTCAGCCCGTTCCAGAAGTTGATTCATCTCAGCGATCTTTCGTTCAAGTTTTAAAAGAAGGCTGAGGCTTAGTTCTTTTTTTTGCTCCAAATTTTTGGTGAAAAGGGCCGAAAGCTTTTCAGATTCAGTGATAAAATGATTGATACTCGTTTCCAGATGTTCTGGCGTTTGTAATTTTGAGTCTCCCAGACGGCGCAGCCGCAGAAAGAAAATAATAACGAGAGCGAGCAGAAATCCTTCCAAAATAATTTGAAAGGCTAACCATAATTGAAGGCTGGGCATGTCTGTCAATGTTTTAGTGCTCCTATGCGTTTCATATAAGAACGTCCACTATCTTCCCGGTTTTTGCGTCTTTCTCCGGGGGCAACTCCTCTTTTTCGATTTCCTCGGTTTTCATTTCCATGTCTTGTTGTTCACGTGATCTTTTTTTCTCACTTTTTTCGTCGTCAACGGACTTTATTTCTTTTGTGTTATCAGTATGTTGGACAGTCTCCGATCGTTTTCGATGCTCTTCGGCCTCCTGTATCGCAGCGTGGCGTTGCGTCTGTTCCGGATTCTGCTGTTCCGCCTGCTGAACCTTTTCAACATGCGGCGTTTGAGTAAGAATCAGGTTCATTTCGTCAACTGCGGCCAAAACAAAACCTCAAACTATCAAGAATTCCTGAAATAAAACCATATTAACCCGGCCCCGAGTCAAAGCGGAGTTGATTAATTTAGCTATATCCTTCTGTAAAGACACCAGGGCCGTGCGTTTGTTAAGATCGGCTGAACCTTGTCCTTGAAGAAAACGGTATATCAGGTCGCGCATGACAACCTGCTGGTCACTGAATTCCTTTTTGGCGTCCAGGTTGGTGAAAGTCAATGCCATGGTCAGTTTTAGAATCATATCCTGCCCGGAGGAAGGGAAGTTGACGATAAATGGTTCCATATTGATTAAAAGCTGTTGTTTGACCGGGTGGACAAATCGGTGCTGTTCTTCATTTTGTTTACCAGGGCTAAGAACAAGGATTAGTCCCACCACAACCAGGATTAAGGCCAGACCGCCGATCGATCCCACCAGGAGAAGCTTGATCCTGGAAGTTTTTAATTTTGGCTCCTTTTCTAGTTCCTCTTTTTCTCCTTCAGGGGGCCGATCGTCTACATCCCGTTCCGCTTCACCTTCCGCAGCTAATTCTTCAGGTAACTCCTCGATATCCAACTCGACCTTTTTAGACGACACTCCAATTTCCTTTTTCGAAGGATTCACTACGGCGAATTTTTCGAGATCCGGCGATTGATCGTCAGCCCGTTCGCCCGGGTCTAAGCTATCTTTTATATCGTTTTTTTCTTCAGCCACGTTTTTTTATCTCGACAGCGTCTCGAAGTAACTTCTAAGCCGGGCGCGCAGTCGCGCGATGGCCTTGGTATGAAGTTGGCTAATCCGGGATTCGGTATAATCCAGGGCCTCACCAATTTCTTTCATGGTTAATTCTTCGTAATAGTACATCGAGACAACGAGTTTTTCTTTCTTAGGCAATTTTTCGATTGTTCGGGCAAGAATGCTTTTAATTTCTCTCATATTGAGGACAGTCAAGGGATCCTGGGAGGATTCATTTGTCAACAGATCAAAAAGATCATTCCGGTTCTGGTCCTGCAGGTGCCCGAAAAAAGAGTCAATGCTCAGGACATTGACACTTTTCACTTCATCAAGAAGCCGATGGAAGGCTTCAATGGAAAGTCCTAATGCCCCAGCCACCTCCTCGTCGGTTGCCGCCCGGCCCAATTCCCCTTCCAGATTCTGATAGGCCTTTTCCATCTGGTTGGATTTTCTGCGAACCGATCGCGGTACCCAGTCCATGGATCTCAATTCATCCAGGATGGCTCCCTTGATACGAAACTCCGCATAAGTTTTAAACAGGATTTTTCGTTCAGGATTGAATTTGTCAATAGCGTCAATAAGGCCTAATACACCTGAACTGATTAAATCTTCACGGGAAATGTGATTGGGCAGACGAAGGGCCAGACGGTCGGCGATGTAACGGATAAGGGGGGCGTAATTCTCAATATATTCAGCTCGTTTCTCCTGGGTTAAACTGCCCCATGAGTCACGGCCTGGTTGCGGTAATTCCTTGGTTTGCTTATAGCTATGGTTGGTGCGGGTAGAAGGCATTTAAATCTTCAGCAGCCTCTTCCATAAAAATTTGATGTTTCCATCCAAGCCACCGCCGGTTGGTGTATTTAAGAGCTGTTTGGCCAAATTTTTAAAATACTTACTGCATTCAGCCGAGGGATACAAATCCAAGACAGGCTGTTGCTTAAGTACGGATTTAGGAATGTATTCGTCTGTTGGGATAAAACCCAGATAATCAAGAGATATAGACCCCAGGTATTTGTCGGCCACCGCGCCAAGCAGGGTGAAGACATCTTTGGCCTCTCTGGAATTTTCGACAAGATTTACAAGAATACGGAATTTTTTAGCGTTATATTTGGTGGTCATAACTTTAATAAGGGCATAGGCGTCCGTGATCGAAGTCGGTTCCGGGGTTACGACAATAATCCGCTCCTGCGCCGCCATATTGAAATACATAACGTTTGCGCTGATTCCCGCTCCGGTGTCAATCAGCAGAAAATCCAGCTTGGCTCGATAGTGATCTAGCTCGTTGAGCAGCCTCATCTTTTGTCCTTCGCCGAGGTTGGCCATTTCCTGGACGCCTGAACTGGCAGGCATTATCTTGATTCCCTTCGGTCCTTCGATAATGATTTCTTCCAGCGTCTTTTCACCGTTTAAAAGATGGTTGATATTGTAAAGAGCGTTAAGCCCTAGCAGAACGTCAATATTCGCCAGTCCCAGATCCGCGTCCCATACGAGGACTTCCTGCCCTTGCTGAGCCAGCGCTATGGCCAGATTGGCCGTAATGTTTGTTTTGCCCACTCCGCCCTTGCCGCTGGTAATGGAGATAGCCCGGACTGGGCTGCTTTCCGTTTCTAGAGTACGCCTGGCTTCTGCTTTTTGCTTCTGCGTCATGAAGAATTCCTTTGCTCCTAAATTCAGGTGTTTGTGCGCTCCGGATCAATCAGTGCCGCCAGTCGGCTTGGAGTAGCCGGTATAAGGTCATCCGGAACTTTCTGGCCGTTGGTTAGATAAGAAACTGGGGCCTTGAATTTTATAAGGTTATTGATGACGTTACCGTAGCGATCTGTTTCATCAATCATGGAAATAATCAGTCCCTTAACGGGCAGGTTACGAACACGTTCGATGGTCGCGGCCAGGTTTCTATCTTTTGTTGTAGCCGAAAGTACCAGGAGGGTGGAAGCGTTTTCGCACCCATTTATCACCTCAGCCAGCTCATCAAGACGGTCTGGGTCCGAGAGTGTGCGGCCGGGTGTGTCGACTAAAATAAAATCCATATCCTCAAAAAGATCGACCCACTGTTCGAATTCCTCCTTGTCCTGGGCCGCTTTAAAAGGAAGTCCCATAATCCGGGAATAAGTCAGGAGTTGATCTACCGCTCCAAGACGATAGCTATCAAGGCTGATTAAAGCCACTTTTTTCTTTTTTTGCAAGGACATCACAGCGGCTATCTTGGCCAGGGTCGTTGTCTTGCCCACACCGCTGGGGCCAATTAGTACCAGGACAGCCGGGAATCCGGTTTTATTCGAGAACTTAACAGGGTTATTTGCCCTGAGCAGGGAACTGAGTTTTTTCATGAGAATCGTCTTCGGATCGGGGCCGGTCCCGTTCCCCATGGCCGCTACCTGTTCAACCAAACCTCTGGCTAAGGAGGGGTCCAGTTCCGAGTCTATAAGATCGCGGTATAACCGGACCAGGTCCTTTCGATTCCGAAGCCGTTCGGATAATTTGGACCTGTAAGTCAAATCCAGAAGCAGTTCCTTTATCTGGCTGATTTCCCCCTCTAATCCCATATCCAACGATGGTTGATTCATGTGCGAGCCTTGCGTATATTTTTGTGGACCGCTTGAACCTTTTTCACTAAATGCGGAATTCTTCAAAATAGTTGAGCTGTAGTCAGCGACCGCCGTTATTTCGACCGAAGGCGGCAGTCCGCCCTCGTTTTTTTCCTCTTTCGTCGAGAGTATAACCGCGCCAGGGCCCAATTCTTCCTTAACCTTGGCCAGGGCCGTTTTCATATCAAGCGCTTCGAACCGCTTAACTTGCATCATTTAATCCCGCTTCCCCCAGAACTTTGATTCTGGTCGTCGGTGTTATCTCGCTGTGAGATAGTATGACCAGATTAGGAATAAACTGTTCAGTGAGCTTGCGCAGATGTCGGCGAACTACTGGTGAACAGAGAATTACGGGTTGATAGTTCATTTGAACCAGTTTCTCCATAGATTTGTTTAGCGCGGACAATATCCTCTGACCCAATTCGGGATCGATTGAAAGGAACGAGCCTTGCTCGGTTTCAGATATCGAGTTAGCCAAATGATCCTCGATGTCCTGACTCAGGGTCACGAGGGGTAGTTCTCCTTCAGAGGTTTCATATTGACGGATAATAGACTTGGCCAGCCGCTGACGCACGTATTCAGTCAGCATGTCCGTGTCCTTAATTATGGCGGCATAGTCGGCCAATGTTTCAAGAATCGTTTGTAAATCCCTGATAGAGACTCTTTCCCTGAGAAGGTTTTGCAGCACTTTTTGGATCTGCCCCACGTTGAGCATCCCGGGTATTAGTTCTTCCACGACCTTGCTGTTGGTCTGCGCCACGTTATCGATTAGCGACTGAACGTCTTGACGGTTGAGTATTTCATCGGCGTGAGACCGGATCAATTCAGTCAGGTGAGTGGCGATGACCGTAGCGGGATCAACAACGGTATAGCCCGCGTGCTGCGCCTCTGCCTTTTTATGTTCCGGAATCCAGATGGCTGGCAGGTTGAAAGCCGGCTCAGTGGTTTCGATCCCCTCAATTTTCCTCTTCGCGTCTCCAGGATCCATGGCCAGGAAATGATTTAACATTAGTTCAACCCGGGCGATCTCTATACCTTTAATTATAACCGAGTATTCAGCCGGTTTGAGCTGCAGGTTGTCACGGACATGCATGGGTGGAACAACAAAACCCATTTCCAGGGCAAACTGACGGCGAATAGAACGAATACGCTCAAGCAGTTCACCGTTCTGCTCTTCATCCACCAGCGGTATAAGACCATAGCCGACCTCAAGTTCCAGCACGTCCAAAGGCAAAAGAGCCTCAACCCGTTCCGGGCCTGTGGGTACAGCTGCCGCCTCCCTCTCGGCCAATTTGATCCGCTCGGTTTCAATGGTTTTCTTTTGACGAAACGCGGTGAGACCGATATATACAAAAATACTTCCCAATATAATAAAGGGAAGTTTGGGCAAACCGGGCATGAGTCCAAAGAGGAAAATGATGCCGCCAGCCGTGACAAGGGCCTGCGGGTATCTGAACAGCTCGTTCGCCAGCTCCCTGCTCATGTTTTTTTCGGTTCCGGCCCGGCTGACGATAATGCCAGCGGAGGTAGAAACGATCAAGGCCGGGATCTGCGTGACAAGGCCGTCACCCACGGTGAGCACCGTATAGGTTTGAGCGGCGGTGGTTAAATTCATGCCTTGTTGGAGCACCCCGATAATCAACCCGCCAAGAATATTGATGACGGTTATAATGAGACCCGCGACGGCATCTCCGCGTACGAACTTGGAAGCGCCATCCATAGCGCCGTAAAAGTCGGCTTCCCGTGAGATTTCAGCCCGGCGACTTCGAGCCTCATTTTCATCTATCAATCCGGCGTTAAGGTCCGCGTCGATGGCCATCTGTTTACCGGGCATGGCGTCGAGGGTGAATCTGGCGGCCACCTCAGCGATACGTCCGGCGCCTTTGGTGATGACAACAAAGTTGATAATTACCAGAATGGCGAAGATAATCATGCCTACGATGTAATTGCCGCCAACGACAAAGCTGCCAAAAGCCTTGATAACCTGGCCAGCGGCACTCAAACCTATATCGCCTCTAAGTAGAATCAGCCTGGTCGAGGCTACGTTGAGAGAGAGTCTGAAAAGGGTAATTACGAGAAGCAGGGAAGGGAAGATCGAAAAATCCAAGGGCTTGAGCGTATACATGCCGGTAAGAAGAATGATGATTGCTATGGTGATATTGAAGGTGAGGAGAAAGTCCAGGAGCGTGGTCGGCAAAGGCAGTATCATAACGCCGAGGATGGCTACAACTCCGATCCCCAGGGCGATATCCTTGGTATCCGCCAATCCCCAGGATTTAACAGCGGTGCCGCCCGTTTGATCAGCCATTGATCACCTTGCCTTTGATCTGGTAGACGTAAGCCAGCACGTCGGCCACAGCCTGATAAAACTCGATCGGGATAATCTCCCCTATCTCCACCGATTTATACAGCCCCTGGGCCAGGGGTTTGTTTTCCACAATTGGTATATCATGCTCCTTGGCTATATCTTTGATTCTTTCAGCAATGATACTCTGGCCTTTTGCTACCACCATCGGCGCCTCTGATTCAAGGGGGTCGTACTTGAGAGCCACCGCCAGATGAACTGGGTTGGTAACAACAACGTCGGCCTCAGGCACCGCAGCCATCATTCTTTTTCGTGCCATATCGCGCTGAACAGTCCGGATTCTGGCCCGCACATGAGGGTCACCTTCGGTTTGTTTGGTTTCCTCTTTGAGTTCCTCCTTGCTCATCCTCAAATCTCTTTCGCTCTGCCACTTCTGAAAGGCGTAATCCAAAATCGCCAGGATGATCAAGACCCAGCAGGTTCTAATGAATAGGATGAACGCGACTCGAATAGCGAAGAAGGCGATCTCCTTCGGTTCGAGTTGTCCAAGACCCAGGATGGTGTCCATTTCTCCATCAATGGTCAAATAAGCTGTCGCGATGATAATAGAAATTTTGGTAATGGACTTGAAAAGCTCCATGAGAGATCTCAGGGAGAAAATCCTCGAGAATCCCTTTATCGGGCTTATCTTGGATATTTTGGGGGTAATGTTTTCCACGGAGAAAAGCAGGCCCACTTGAAAGATATTAATAAGCAGCGCCGCACAGAAGATTAAAAGAAAAACAGGCGCGAGCAAACTGAGAATTCCCCAGGCTTGTCCAATTAGGAAGATGCTGAAATCCTTGTCTTCCATAGGTATCTGAGCCGCGTTTGAAAAAGTGTTGGTCATTATCCCGGTAAGCTGCACGTAAAATTGAGTCGAGAGGAAGAAGAGGGTGACCAATCCGACCATGAGCACGGCGATCGAATTTAATTCCATGCTTTTGGGCACCTGTCCCTTTTTGCGAGCTTCCTGCCGCTTTTTGGCGGTAGGTTTTTCGGTTTTGCTGCTTTTATCCTCAGGCATAATAAGCTCACATGGCTTGAAGCAGGTTCAGAATCGATAAGTCCAAATCAGAAAAAACCCTGCCAAGTATTGGCGGGAAAAAAGTGAGAGAGAGTCCAAAAACCAGAAGGCCGATCATAATATAAAGCGGCATACCCACGAATAAAACATTCATCTGCGGGACGGTTTTGGCGATGATACCCATCGACACCTTGGTAAAAAAAAGAACAGCAAAAGGGGCGGCTCCTATTTTGACGGCAATTACGAACATCTTGGCCGCAGACCCGGAGACTATGTCAAAAACACCCGAACTTGGGAAAAGATGACCGGGTGAAACCAGGTTGAAACTTTCCACCAAACCTTTAATAATCAGATAATGCCCGTTAAAAGCCAGGAACATGAAAAGCACCAGAACGTGCGAAAACTCCGATAGGATTGAGACTTGAGTCCCGGTTTGGGGATCTATGACATTGGCGATAGCCATGCCCATCTGGTAGCCAATATACTGACCGGCAAGCTGTACTCCGGCGAAAATAGTTCGTATGAGCAGCGCGAGGGCGAGACCAATGAACACTTCGCCTAATATCAATGGCACAAAACCAATAAAGCTGTTTGGAAAGTATGAGACATCCACTTTGATCGCGGTCCAGAGAAATAAGGACATGACCATGAACATGGGTATCTTTATCTGAGTGGGAATGAGCCGGCTGCCAAATATAGGCACAGCCGCCAGAATGATCGAAATTCGGATCAAGATGAGGATAAAGGCCATGAACTCCATTGTATTGAAGGACGGGATGGTCACGTTCAGCCTCACCTGACATAGGTCGGTATATTTATTATCAAGGTTCGGGTGAAAAGGATCATTTTTTCTAACATCCACGGTGCAAAAATGATCAACGCGAACATGATAGCGACAATTTTGGGGATAAAAGTCAGGGTCATTTCCTGAATCGACGTCACGGCTTGAAATATAGAGATTATCAAGCCCACTATCAGGCCGAGACCGAGCATGGGTAATGCCAGCATCAAGGTGATTAAGATGGCTTCACGTCCAAAACTAACTACAAAATCTGGACTCATAAGTTAACCGAAGCTCCTAACCATAGATCCCACAAGCAAATGCCAGCCATCAACTAAAACGAAAAGCATGAGCTTGAAGGGCAGTGAGATCATAATGGGCGGCAGCATCATCATGCCCATGGAAAGAAGGACCGATGCCACAACCATATCGATGATCAAAAAAGGTATATAAAGAATAAAACCTATGGTAAACGCGGTCTTGAGTTCACTGATAATAAAGGCCGGTATCAGGGCGGTTATGGGCACCTCCTCCTTGTTGGCCGGGCGCTTACTGTTAGATATGTTCATGAACAGAGCCAGATCGTTTTCCCTCGTCTGTTTGAACATGAATTCCTTGATCGGCAGAGAGGCTAATTCTAAAGCCTTTTCCTCACTGACTTCCCGGTTGAGATAAGGTTGGATGGCCTGTTGGTTAACCTTGTTCCAGATTGGTGCCATGATGAAAATAGTTAAAAACAGCGCCAGGCCGACAATCACCTGATTGGGAGGAGATTGCTGGGTGCCCATAGCTTGACGGAGAAAATGGAAAACCACCGCCAACCGGGTGAAAGAAGTCATCATAATCAGTATGGAAGGCGCAAGAGTTAGTACCGTTAAAATAAATAGGATTTTAATAACGGCGGCAACCTGATCCGGAGTCTCAGCTTCATCGAGTTCTATATTTATAGTAGGAATCGAGATAGCTTTTGCCGAGGCGGTTCCCAAGAACATTGCAGCCAGGACCAGCATGATAACAAGGATTATTTTCTTTTTAGAGGTTAGGATCAAGGCTGCTCGCTCCTCATTACGATTTAGGCCCCTGGCTGGTTAATGCCTTGAGGCGGCTGGCAAAACTTCCCTTGACATCCTGCTCCGGTGTTTCCGGATTTTTTTTCAAGAAGGATTCTGACGAGGTTTTATCCAGGCACGATATGTTTTCGCTGGTTACGCCAAGGGTTAAGACCGAATTCCCAACCTCTACCACGGTGATATAGTTTTTAGGTGCAAGATGACGGGTAGCAATAACGCGGATCGTATCTTGACCGCGCATAATTCCATTGCGATTCACCGTTATTTTTCGCAAGAAATAAAGAGCCACAAGCAGAACGCCAATCAAAAGAACCAGGTAAGACATTGTTTTTATTCCGGCATTGAAGAGGTCTGGAGCCTCCGTCCCCGGAGTCTCGCCCGCGGCCATGACCGGGGCGGTCAGATTAATTATTATAAAAATAACAATCAGGCTAAGTTTTAGCCGCATCTCCATCCATCCCCTCATTTCTAAGTCAGACTCTGGACTCGTTCCATGGGGCTGATGATATCTGTTAACCGCACACCGAACTTCTCATTGATCACAACAACTTCCCCTCGGGCGACAAGCTTATTATTGATCAGAATTTCCAAAGGTTCCCCGGCCAGCTTATCTAATTCGATAACCGACCCCTGTCCCAACTGCAGCAGATCGTTTATAAGCATCTTGGTTCGGCCAAGTTCAACGGTAACTTCCAGAGGAATATCTAAGATGAAGTCTAGTTGGCGAGTTTGTCCTTCAGGTTTTTGGGCCTGTCCTTCTAGAGAATCGAAGCGGTGCTCTTGAGCGGCATCCTTTCCGGGAGGCTGTTCCTTCGCGGGTTCGATTCCCTCCTCCAATGAATCATCCCAATCATCTGATAAGCTTTCATCATCGCTCATGAGCTTATCAATATCACCCTGATCAAGGATTTGGTCATCAGTCATTTCTATCTCCTTGTGCCTTGTATTTAGGTTTTTTTTATATCGCCGCTGATTTGATAGGCTTTGTTTCCTTTTAACAGGCCGGGAAAGCCCAGGAACTTGGGTACGCCGGCTACTTTGGCAACCAACGGCTGATCCACGTTCTGCTCCAGCTGAAAAACGTCTCCAGCTTTTAATTCTAAGAGTTCCTTCCCGGTAAGACTAACATGGCCAAGTTCGACCGCTACCTCCACCTCAGCTTCCCGAACCTGATTGATAAAACGATTTATCCATTCATGATCCACTTCAAGCTGATCGCTTTGGAAACCGGCATACAGCTTTGATCTGATTGGTTCGATCGTTGAGTAGGGAATACAGATGATCAATGTCCCAACAGACTGTTCCAGCTCCACCTCAAACTTGATAACTAAAACAACCTCAGTGGGGGCAACCACACTGGCGAATTGAGGGTTGGTTTCTGACCGGATGAAGTTAAGCGTAATGGGGTGAACCGGGTTCCAGGCTTTTTCCATGTCATCGAGGGCTATCCGGATAACCTTGCTGATGAGCTGGTTTTCAATGGCCGTGAAGTCTCGACCTTCAATTTTCATGAAAGAACGGCCCGCACCCCCAAAAAAACTATCTACAAGATTAAAGACCAGTTTTGTTTCGATCACCACAATCCCATGCCCGCGGAGGGGTTCCATCTTAAAGATATGAAGACTCGTGGGGACAGGAAGTGACCTCATGAATTCTCCGAATTTAATCATATCAACGGAGAAAGATGCAACGTCGATTACCTTGCGTAAGGCGCTGGAAAGCGTTGTTCTCAGCAGTCTCGCGAAACGGTCATTGATGATTTCAAGGGTGGGCATACGGCCGCGTATGATCCGATCCTGATTGGTTAGATCATAGAGCGTAAAATTGGTATCTTCCTCGATTTCATCAATCTCGGTTTCTATCTCACCGCCGGACATGCCCTTTAAAAGGGCATCCACCTCATCCTGGGAAAGAATCTTGCTCATTCGACTATCCTTACTGGACTACAAACTCGGTGAAATAAACATTTTTCACTCGACCATCACTCAAAAAACTGTTGATTCGACCGATAATCTCCATCCTAAGCCTCATCTTGCCTTCGACGCTCTTTATGTCGCTGAAACTCTTACTGGAGAGAAGGATTAAGAGGCTGTCCTTGATCTGAGGCATCCGAAGATCAATTTCAGATTGAACTATTTTATTGTTCAGCTCCAGTTCCAGTTTAATCTTGAGGTATCGCTGCACATTAGGATCTACCAGGTTGACAATAAAAGGCTGCAGGGAATAAAGCACCCCTAACACATTCTCGTCCTCCTCAGTTCCTCCCTCACCTTGCGCCGCTTGACCTGAAGTGGCGGTTTCAGCCGCGGGTTTGTCTCCCAAAAATGGAATTACCCCGGGAGCGAATATCAGCATCGCGAATACAATTCCAATCAGCGCTATCACAACGATCCCCAGGATGATAATCAACCGAATTGGACTTTTCTTTCCAACGCTGTCTTCTTCAGCCAGATCTTCTCGTTCTTCATCAGACATAACTATTCACCTAACCTAACTGTTCTTTATAAATAACTATTTCAATGCGCCTGTTTTTAATTTTACTTTCCGGCACATCAACAGGATAAATCGGCTTGGATGGCCCGAAACCTCCTATCCTAAATCGATCCGAAGGAAGACCTTCTTTTTCCGTAAAATATTCCAGTACGTTTATGGCACGAGCTAAAGACAACCGCCACGCGAGTTCTCCAGATCCACCCTCGGCCGGGCTGCCATCGGTATGACCTTCAATTGAAATCGGATAGTGGCCTACCGCTCTAATCACTTCAGCCAACCGATGCAGCAGCGGCAGATTTTCCAAGCGAAGGCCGGATACCCCTTCGTCGAAAAGTATGTAGTTCGATAGCTGAATGGCTAGCCCTTTCTCAGTGATTTCCACTTTAATGTCTTTTTTAAGCAGATCCATGATCCGCTGGTAGCCAAGATTATCGAAACTAAAAATAATATCTTTAGCTTTTTTATTTTCCATAAGCATTTGCATGGAAACGCTAGAGGTCGGAGAGATGAGTGATACCAGTTCCTCCAGTTGCCCCTTTTCCCTGAATTCCAATGGCCCGGACCCTCCGGTGAACCTGTTAAAAGCCTGTTGAACCGTTTTAACATCCATTGAGGACATGGAAACCAGGAGAACGAAAAAGGTCAGCAAAAGGGTCATCAGGTCAGAAAAAGTCGTCATCCATCCCAAAGGATTTACTTGTTGTTCAGAATCGGCGCCTTTCTCCCTAGCCATGATGCTTTTAAGGGGTCTCCTTACCTCTAAAGAGTTGGAAGGTGAAGCCTTTAAACGTTAGGGGCTTCAATTTCCAGGATTCTTTTTGATAACGCCAAAGAGCCGCCTGTCGTGTTGTATCCAGGATCAAGTCGATACGACGGTTACGCCTCCTGTTTTCCGGAGAGGTGTTCACAACAACCGGACTGTACCCCGCATAGCCGAAAGCGGAAAGACGGGTTGGGTCAATTCCGCCCTCTTCGATAAAAATTTTTAAAATATTGGCCGCTCTGGTGGCTGAAACGAACCAGTTGCTTATCAAGGTTTCATCCTGAGGAGGCAGGTCATCGGTGTGACCTTCGATAATGATTGAATATTCTGACCCTCTTATTACGTCAGCGAAATCCATGAGAACTGATTTCATCTCAGGTAAAACTTCCACCCCGCCCGGGGGAAACAAAACCGTCTCCTGAAAGCTTATAATGCGCCGGGTTCTGCCTCTGAGCATGTTAATTTTATCTTCAACTGTTTTAATCGCGAGGATGTCCTTCATTTGTTCCATATCGGATTGAATGATTTCCAGCGGACTGGAAGGCGGGGTCAGGCTTCGGCCTTCTGTTTTTGTTGGTGACAGACCGCCGGGCAAAATACCGAAAGAACCAATCATGGAGCCGAATACTATCTGTTCCCGGCGTTCGTCTATGACACCCATCGTTGACAGCATGATGAAAAAAGCTAGAAGAATGATCATCAGCGAGGTAGTCATCATCAAGCCGATATTTGATTTTTTCCACTCAGGCGGCTCTGGTTCTTTTTTACGCGCCATAAAATCTCCTACTCGAAGGTAGAGATTCTTAAAACCGGCGGCAGAAAGGAATGCAGCTTCTGCTCAATGATCCGAGGGTTGTCTCCCCGGGACAGGGAGATAATCCCATGAAGGATCATTTCTTTGTGCAGAGCCTCTTCCTTGCTTCTGGTGCGCAACTTACCTGAAATCGGCAGAAAGAGAACATTCGCCAGGACCGCGCCGTAGAAAGTGGTAATCAGAGCTACGGCCATGGAGGGACCGATTGTTGAGGGGTCTTCCATGCTTTGCAGCATCTGAACCAACCCGATCAAGGTGCCGATCATCCCGAACGCCGGAGAAAAGGTGCCCATGGTTTGAAACATCTCCGCCCCCAAGCGGTGCCGGTCTTCGATAAAGGCGATTTCAGTTTCCAGAATGTCAGTGATGGATTGGGGTTCCAAACCGTCAATGGTGAGCTGCAGGCCCTTTTTTAAAAAATCATCTTGAATTTCAGGCAGGGTCGCTTCCAGGGCTAAGATTCCCTCTTTGCGCGCCCTGGTAGCATAATTGACGAAATTTGTGATAATTTCTCCAAATGTCAAAGTCTTAGCGAAAAAGGCCTTCTGAACAACCTTGATGCTCCTGATCACGTCCTTAAGGGGGTAGTTGATCATGGTAGCACAGAGCGTTCCGCCCAGGACGATTAGAATGGAAGGGATGTTCATAAATGCCGCTAACCCGCTACCCATCATGATGGCAGAGGCCAGCAAGCTGAAGGAAGCAATAATGCCGATAATAGTTGCGAGATCCATTTAGCTCCCCCTCGAAGTTAACTAATGACGTAGATAAAGCAAGGTGCGTGCCACGTAAACCTAAAGTATCACTGTAAAACATTATGAACCTTGGTCAGATAAAGTCAAGTTCCTTTCAAGGGCCTTCTTTGCTCGGAATACGAACGCAGCGAGCTCCTGGGCAATGAATTTTAATTCATTGCAATAAGCGTGTGTAGGGGCGGGAAATAAGGTTTTGCGTCAAGTTTCCAGGGTGAGGGAAGTCAAGTTTTTGACAAAAAAAACAGGGGTCCGGCGGACCCCTGGTCAAGTAAGTGTCGCGGTAAGAGAAGCTAACGCTTCAGATTGATCAGTTCAGCCATCATTTGGTCTGTGGTGGTTATTACCTTGGAATTAGCCTGGAACGCGCGCTGAATAATGATCATGTCCACAAATTCCTTGGCCAAATCCACATTGGATTGTTCCAGGGCGTTGGGGAAAAGGTCGCCTGCGCCGCCCTGTCCAGCGGGAGCTATGGCGCTCGAGCCAGAGGCCAGGGTTTCATTATAGAGATTTTCACCTAATTTTTCGAGGCCCCACTCGCTCTGGAAGAGGGCCAGGGCGATTTGATACGTCGCAACACTCTGGCCATTCGAATATTCCCCATAAATGATACCGTCAGTATCTACCCCGATCCCCTGAAGGTAGCTGGAGGCGTAGCCGTCCTGTCCCTGGAAGAGGGTACTTGAAGCTGAAGCGTACTGGGTAGTCGAGAGACTCTCGGTGACCCAATTATTAAGGCCAAGCTGATTATTAGCTCCAAGGTTTAATTCGATGGTTTGATCCGTGGTGCCCGGGATAAAGTTGGCCGTTATTTCGAAATATCCATTATTGTTTGGCGTTAACCCCGTCCAAGTCGGGGGATTTGGCGGAACATTGATCGTATCGATATCGGTTATTTCTTCAGCGGTAATAGCGGTGGGGGTATTAGCGATGCCGCCGGTATTTGGGTCAAAAGTAACTATGCCTCTCATGAGAAGACCAGCGGATTCAGAGCCTATAACTGAATTTCCGTTAATAACGCGACTGTCATCCTCAGGATCAGTAGCGATGATGTATTCCCATTGATGCGGGGTTGTGTTGATATCGGAACCGCCAGCCAGGTTCGTCGTTGCCATGGCCGTTACCACCCCGGTGCCTGGAACTTCCGCCACGGCGCTAACGAGATTGCTGGCTGCGGTATCTGCAGCGATAGCGGCTACAATATCATCAGCTGTGGTATTAACGACTCCAAATCCATCTGTGCCAAGGTTGACTGTGATATCATTGCCAACAACCGCTATTGAAAGAGGTTGGTTTAGGGCGGGACTGGGATCAACATATGTAATGCTGGTATTATTGCTGCTGCTCCCTCCGGTAATTGCTGTGTAGGTGATATCGTTGTTAATTCCAGCCAGGTTGGTCGTCAAACTGGCCTGCGGCGGGTTGTATAAAGGATCGTAATAAATGGTGAGATTGCGAGCGTTCCCGAGAGAGTCGTATACCATAACGGAGCTTTGATAAACGTAACTATCCCCGTTAATCGGGTTGTCAGCCGTTCCATCCCAGGCTTGCCACAGGCTTGCGATTTGAGAGGACGCATCGGCCTGCAGGTTGGTTATGAATGTTACCTCCGAAGTCATAACCGGCGGGAGGGTGCCGGTGGTGAGAACGATATCAGTAGGGGCGCCAATCATCTGCCCCTCATCGTCAATGCTCCAGCCCTGCACCGTATAGCCATGGGGTGTAATCAGACGACCCTCATTGTCAAGGGTGAAGTTTCCAGCTCTGGTATAGAAAGTTGAATTGGTATCGGGGTCAGAAATGATGAAAAAACCATCCCCGTTTATGGCCAGATCGGTATCCTCTTCCGAATCCACGAATGACCCTTGTGAGAAGACGTTATTCACAGTGCCCAAGGTGACGCCTTTTCCGATTTGACTACTGCCCGCAGTGGTGGAAATACTTTGACTCAGAAGATCCATGAACTGTACCTGGGCTTCCTTATAGCCAACTGTGTTAACATTGGCGATATCGTTACCAATCACTGACAGAGCCGTGCCCATGGTTTTTAGTCCTGTAACACCAGTATACATGGCGGCAGAAATTGACATTTTGGTATTCCCTCCTTTTTAAATTGTTTAGGTATCGTTATTTGACTCAGTATCAATAATTTCAATGATATCATTAAGACTTACACTGACCTCGTTCATGAGCAGTACCGGAACTCCAGCCGGGTCGAATGTCAAGCCGGTGATTTTACCTTTCACGTAAGCGGCTGAATTAACAATACTGCCATCAGCGTTGCGGGCAATGACTTCAAAAGCGTAAGTTCCATCCGGAACGGACTTGCCAAAAAAATCTTTACCATCCCATTCGATTTGGTGAATTCCGGGTCCCTGGGCTGAATCGTCAATGCTCCGCACCAAAAAGCCGTTTTGATCAAAGATGTTTATTTGAACCTGATCGGCTTCAGTTTCAAGCTCATAGATCCCTTCTGTACTTGGTTGAGCTTCCTTGACGTTTATCCACTGCCCGGCAGTGGTAACGGTTTTGCCGATTAAGTTTATTGCCTGGTAGCTGTTTTGCGAGGTCATGGTGAGGTTCAAGCCATCAAGGCCGGCGTTAATATTATAAAGCTGTTCCAGACTTGTGAACTGGGCTAACTGGGCGGTGAATTCAGTGCCTTGGAGAGGATTGAGCGGGTCCTGATACTGCAACTGTGTGACAAGCAGCTTTAAAAAATCATCATTAGTTAACTCATCGGATTTATTGGCTTGAGTCATCGAAGAGTCATTCTGAGAATCCGGTAAATAATTTCGAGTAACTTGATTTTGAATTTCGGCGGTCATGGCTTTCTCCTAAATTAATATCCAGCCGATTTAAGTAAATAAATCCACCTGGCCCTTGTTCAAGTTTGCCATCGGTGTTGCGGCCCGAAGCGGGTCGATGTCAAAAGAGTCATTTGCCGATTGAGCGTTTGAAAACGATAAAGAACCATTTTTAAAGGCTGTCCAGCCTTCCTGATTCCGGTTAAAATCCCTCTGCCCTTTGTCATAGAAGACCTCGAACCGTTCGAGATTGAGCCCTTGATCTTCTAGATTTTTCCTCAGTTGGTCCAAATGCTGTTCCAGGGCTTGTTTGACAAAGCCGTTTTCTGTTACGATTCTTGCCTGTAACTGACTGTTTTTAAAGAGTATATTTATTTTAAGCTGGCCGAGTTCTTTAGGCTCGAGCTGGATGCTAATCCGATGCCGATTATTTCGATAAGAATAAACAATGCTTTCTGTTATCTGCCTCAAGGCTGTTTCAGACAAATAAGAAGCCCTGCCCGCAGTCAGGCTTGATTGAAATTCAGACTTGACGGCGGCTTCACTTCCGTTCGAAATCAAACTCCCGTTCGATCCCTCATTTCCCTGGTTAAAATTAAGGTTCGATGATTGACCCTCAGTACTCCCGGAAAACGCCCCCCCATTCATAATTGTTCTCGCGGACGCGGTACCCGCGCGCAATATCTCCATGGCCGGGCTGTTTCTCACCAACGTTTGTGAGTCAATTTGGTTATCGCCTATGCTTTGAAGCAGGGTTGCTATACGATTGAATTTTGGCTGGATTCGTAAGGATTGTTTAAGACGCAGGTTTTGAACCATTGTCTGAAGGTATTTCATTTGATCTGGTGAAAGTAACTCTGGCCGTTCCAACGATTTAAATACATTTAAAAATCCTTCGAAGGAGATGCGCCCCTGGGTGGCCTCGATCTGGGAAACTATATTCTGGATGTCTTTGGGCTGGACTCCGACTGAATTTAAAAAATCCTTAAGATTATTTAAATTCACATTTGCTAAGCTCAGTTCCTTTAAATTGACCTGGCCGTTTTCTAAAAGAAGTCCGCGTAAGGTTTCTGACCCAAATTTGCGTCCGCCACCTAAATCAGAAAGTATATCCTTAACTTTCTCAGCCCCAAGACCTAACTCCATAAGAAAACGGCCTAAAAACGGAAGGGAGGATTCTGATAGGATCATACTGGCAGGGTTTTCCTTCAGATTGGAATTGATGGCCGCAATGATTCGATCCATGGTCAGCGGTCCCTCTGACAGGCGTTTTATAATGATATCAATCTGTTCTTGACTAAAACCACTTTCTTTAAACGCCTTTATAAGGAATGGGAGATCTTCAGGGTCCATGGCCATCGCGTCCAAAGGCAGACCCATGTCTTTAATCTTCCCCTTGAGGGCTTCCACAGGAGAGCTGCGAACCGATTCTTCCTTCCCGGCCCCCAAGGTCATTTTATTAATTATATTATTTCGTTCATTAATGTTTTTGTTGAGTAATGCCTTGAAAGGATTGTCTTTATTTTGAGGTTTGAACTCGATATTCTGACTTGAAAAAGCGTCGCCGAGGCAGAGGTCGGCTTGCGTGTTTAGGGGGGATTTAATGATGAAGGCTTGTATCAAGACCTTACTCCTGGTCATTTATTGCGATGTTCAACTTGGGAGTAGAATTTTTTTCCATATTTTTATAAAAAAACTAGAATCATTTTTAATTTTATTGAATATTGCTGCTTCTTTCAAATAATTGGGCTAATTAAATCGCTGAATGTTCAAAAGGGCATTGATGTGTCATGAGGTAAATGGAGGGAAATCAGCAGGGCGCTCGGCAAAATTCCGGTTGGTAGATACAGCAATCCGGAATTTCTGTCACCGACAAAAGTTTACTTTCCGTTATACCATGGCATGAGACTTACATATTCGAACTAAATTGGCCTGGCTGGTACAAATGACCGAGGCTTTCAAGGTTATGAGCCTGGCTGCCTGCATGTTCCCTGAAGTAGAGCCTGGCACGGATTTCGTTAATCCTAATCAGCTCTATACAAACATCGCCAAGTATATGTACGCGGAAAACTTCCATCAGGTCACCAAAATAGCCCAGGATATCTGCGGCGGTATCGCGGCTGATCCTATTTCATACGATGACTGGAACAATCCCGAAGAACGCCCCTACCTGGAGAAATATCTTGGGGCCAAGGATGGTATCGCCACGGAAGACCGGCTCAAGGCCATAAGGCTGATACATGACATCACCGGCGGCCGTCATGGCAGCCACCAGATCCATGCCGAGGGATCTCTGGCCACGCAGCAGATGATGTTTTACGCCAATGGTGATTGGGATATGTATAAGGCGGCGGCCAAGCGAGACGCCGGAATACCAGGATGGGAAAAAGATCCTAAATTCGGCGCTATACCAGATTATACTTCTCTTATCGCCTCAAAAATGCCGCCTGTTGACACCTCATATAATATTTAACTGACCTTCCGAATGGTGCGCGCCGCTTATTAAG
>JAFDLS010000219.1 GCA_019306365.1 Deltaproteobacteria bacterium | reverse complement strand
TCCCCTCAAAAGAAGTTACGTTAAGGTATTAAACTGGTCTGATATGAAAATTATAGCGCAAAAAGGGCCAAGCGGTCAATTATATTTGAGAAGGCGAGGTTTAGACAGGAATTGCGCGTTTGTCTAATACAGGAAAAGGCTATGGGGTTAATTTTTCAGCACAGCACGCATTTGTCATCCATCGAACCAAAGGGGCCCAGATTAAGAAGGCCCACGTGTCACCGCCTGAAAGACAACCCCTTTTTAAAGCATCTCCTTTACATAAAAGAACAGAATGACTCCGCTTAAGCCCATTTTCAGCCCGATGCTGACCAGGTTTCCGATAAAGACCCCGATTCCCGCGCGTAACGCCTCATTCCCGGCCTTGCCCGCGAATAACTCCCCGGCCATCGCCCCGGCAAACCCGCCAATGAATATCCCAAAGGGAGGGAAGAAGAATATCCCCACGACCATGCCTATAATGGAACCCCAAAGGCCGAGCCTGGTAGCGCCGTACTTTTTTGCCCCGATCAAGGGAACCACATAGTCAAGAATAAGCACCACCAAGGCGATAACACCCATGACGATTAAAAACGCGGCGCTGAACGGTTCCCAGTTTTTAGCCAGTGAAAGAAGAATCAGGGCGATGTAACTTAAAGGGGGGCCGGGAATGATGGGTAAAATACACCCGATAAGGCCTGATATCGCCAGAATCAAACCCAGAATTATCAATACAACCGCAAAAGCAGGGTCCATGTCAAAAGTCCCGACATTTAAATTAAAGATTATGACGGGTATAACGCTTCTTAAAAAAGTTTCCGCGACCGGGTGCAGCTTCTAAACCCAGGCAAAATAAGGCTGTTCAAAATGCGCCACCCGCGTATCTCTGCCCAGAATCGCCACTTCCCTGAATTGGTAGATCATGGCGGCCGTTGGAGCCGCGATCCAGCTGTTTCCCACCGGCATGCGCAAAACAGGATGCTTACTCTCCGGGATTTTATTGAGTAACGGCGCGTCTTCGCGTAAAAACTCCTCTATCGGGATGCGATGAATCGACGCCACTTCCTTGGGGTCCGGCGTGAGTTCAGCAACGGGGCCTCCCCAGATCACCACCGGCGTGATGGTAAATCCCGAACGCGTGGTAAAGTCGTCCAGGCGGCCAATTACCCTGCCGTAATCCAGCTTCAAACCCACTTCTTCCTCAAGCTCCCTCAGCGCCGTGTCCTCCGGGCTTTCACCGGGGTCCATGTGTCCTCCGGGGAACGACCACTGACCCGCGTGGTTCTTGAGTCTGGGGGCCCTTCGAGTGAGGATGAGCGCCGCGCTGTCGTTCCATTGATCGTAAACGGGCATGCCAAATATGCCAGAGCCGTAGGAGGCGTCCACAACCGTAACGGCCACGGCGGCCTGTGTGGCCCCCTCTTTCTCATGACTTCGGATTTCAAACTCCTTAAGGTTTACACTGATTTGCTTAAATAATTTTTCGCCGCAAACCAGAGAATCAGCGCTTTTCATCTATATAACCTTTGTTTTCAATCGGAACGGAACCTTGATCATCACAAAAAATCGGGCGATTGCTATCGCCGGTTTCGGGTTTTCGAGTATCCAGGCAACAGTCCTTAAAAAAAGGCTGTATGGCTGATAAATGTTTTAAATGTCAAAATCAACCTTTAGTTCCATTGTTTCGTGAAGACCGGCCCAGTTCATCTGAAGCAGCTCTTTCGCGTCTTTTCCCGCCCCGTTAACCAGAGCGGTCTTTAGGTTGACCCAGAATTCCTCAGACTGCCCCTTGAAGAATTTCGCCAAGGCGGCCGAAGCCAGGAAGATACCTCTTCTGAGAAATATTACTCCAAGTTCCTTTAAAATCAAATTATAAAGTTTTATTAAGACGAAGCCCTTCCGGCGAGGGCCCGGCTTCTCCCTGGCGGGAAAGGTAATCTGGCTTCGAAAAGAAGCCAGGCCGCCGCCCCGGCGCAGGGCTGCCCCGGCCAGGCCGGGCATGGCGGCTGACAGAGCCAGAATGGAACCGTCATCCAGAAAAGCGGTCTCAACGTCATCAACAACTTTCCCGTTCAGGAACACGGTTTTGATTCGACCGTCGATGTACGCGGAATCAACCCCGGGCAGAGTTAAAAGAAAATCCCTAACGGAACTCCCAACCTCTGCTTCGACCATAACCCCGGTCTGAAGCAGGGGAAAGAAACGGGACAGCCCTTCAGGCCGAAAGGTCAAAAGAAGACTTGGCGGCAAAGAATTGTTCAAAGCCTTTTTCCTTTTTAAAAAAGGGAGACCCCGGGGGATCTCCCACGATGATACCGGCCAGAAAACACCGGGGCTACCAGTTGAACACCGAATCGAGCTCTTCGTCTTTGACCTCAAAGGTAACGTTGTGAGGCGGTAAGGAATCTTTTTTGAAAAACTCGGGCAGGCGGTCGTCCGCGGCCGTGAAGCCCGCCTTTTTATTAAACTCCCGCTCACTCGTAAGAATCGATTTCCCCAGATCAACCACGTCTTCGTCATTCAAACTCAGTCCGTAAAAGGCGTTGACCATGTCAACCAAGGCCTGAAATGTTTCCGGCTGGTCCAGTGTGGCAAAGGCGATGAAAAGGCACATGCCCAATGAATCAATGACAGCCGTGGCGACCTGGAGGTTTCTGGAGAGTTCGATCTGGCCCTCAGGCTTGAGCGGGTCAACGTTGCCGCCCACCTGAAGGACGTTGGCGGTCACGGCATATCCGGCTGTATGGTCGGCGCCCATGGTCGACGTGGCATAAGTTACGCCGATACCCTGAACGGCCCTCGGGTCATAGGCAGGCAGGGCTTGTTTCTTGACCACCGGGACCTTTTCCAGCCCGTAGACCTGGCCGGTTACAGCCGCGCCGCTGCCCAGAACGCGCCCCAGCGGAGTCCCTTTACCGACTTCTTTCACCAGGTTGATAGCCGCCTCGGCGTCGCCGAACTCGGCCAGTCCCGCCTCCATGGCCAACCCGATGGTGACGCCCATTTCAATCGTGTCCAGGCCGTAATCGTCCTCAAGCCGGTCCATCATGGCGATGGCGTCCAGGTCGTCTATCTCGCAGTGAGCGCCGTGAGCCCAGATAGTCTCGTATTCCGGCTGTTTGGTCATGTAGTGGCCGTCCTTGTCATGATAAACGCCCGAGCACCTGATTACACAGCCGGCGTGACAGCCGTGAGTGGCCATTCCGCCGCGAGCCGTTTCTATTTCAGCCTCGGTTTCGCCGCTGACCTTGGAAGCCCCCTCAAAGCGGCCAAAGCGGAAGTTTCGGGTGGGAAGCGCCCCGGCCTCGTTGACCACGTTGGTCAGGACGTTGGTCCCGTAGGCAGGAAGACCCTCGCCGGTGACCGGATGCTTTCTCAGGCCTTCAACCCACACCTTGTTCGCTTCCTTGAATTTTTCGGGATCCTTGGGAGGGCGCATCTTCATGCCCGCGTCGTCGAGGACGATGACCTTCACCCCTTTGGCCCCCATGACAGCGCCGACCCCGCCGCGTCCGGCGTGACGTGTCGGCCTCTGTTCCATGTCCGTGCAGGCAATCGAGGCGGCGGTCAGCTTCATTTCACCGGCCGGGCCGATGGAAATACAGGCGACTTTTTCGCCGTACGCCTCTTTTATTTTATCGATCAGGTCATAATTGCCCAGCATCTTGAGACTGTTGTCGGCCTCGATCTTTACCCCGTCCTTGTTGATGACAACCTTATACAGGTTGTCGTCCCCGGGCTCTCCCTCAAGCACGATGGCCGCGTAACCCAGCCTGGCCAGGACTTGAGCGGCCTGCCCCCCGGCGTTCGATTCCTTGATCCCCCCGGTTAAAGGGCTTTTGCAGCCGATTGAAATACGGCCGGAATTGGCGGCAATGGTGCCGCTCAACAAGCCAGGAGCAATCACGAGCTTATTATCGGCGGACAGCGGGTGACACAAGGGAGGCACCTCCCTGGAAACAATAGCTGAAGTCAGCCCTCTTCCTCCCATTCCGGCATAATCCCCGAGTTCCGCCTCGCTGGCTTTCGGGCCACCCTTTGCGCCCATGTCAATTCTTAAAATCTTATCCATGCCTCTTCCCTCCTTTTGCCTCAAGGTAAACCATGGTTGTTAAAAAATTGATGCCGCCTCCCGGGACGCGGGATTCTTCAACGCTTGACCGAACCGTAAAACTCCTGTCGTTTTATCAACTAAAGAAACCCTGCCAGGCCGCAGCGACCTATAACCAGCTTTCAAACAATATGACAACTTTGCGCCTTCAAGAACGCAATGTCAAGACGAAACCAAAAGGAACTTTAAGCGCCGCCGC
>JAFDLS010000218.1 GCA_019306365.1 Deltaproteobacteria bacterium | reverse complement strand
TGGATCGGTTCTCCGCAATCCAGACAGGGCGTATCAATATGAACCATTTTCCCCGGGAAAAGCCAGCAAACTGCCAGCGATTCAAAAGCTCATTGGCCGAACCATTTCTGTTCACCGTCAATAGTGATGCGAAACTGGGTTGGCAGGTGGTTAAAGGGGGCGAAAGAGACGATAAAGTCCGTATTCGGATACAGCCAACCCGGTATCCCGGCGGAAAACAGGTCGTGAAGAGCCTGGCGTCCTTCCTCCATGGAAACCCCCAGTTCTTTCGCTAAGTCTGTATAATGCGGGGCCTGGCCAGTCTCGACCATCTGTTTCATGATGATATGAAAGGTTTTATCCAACACGCTTTGATCACTCATAACACGTACCTCCTTTGTTTGGGATTATTGGCATAAGATTACGAAATCAAACTTTATTAAGGCGGTAATATGGTTCTAAGCTGATTTTTAATTTAATTTCATAGAAAAAATTGCCTTTGGGTTTGTGTTATCTGGGAATATTAATTCGTAACATTAGCTAAGGCAAAAAGGAATGTCAAGTGAATTGGCGGTAAACACTCCCTTCCAAACAGACCGAAAATCAACCTCGTAAGTTGGAGACAAAATGGCCAATCCCATATGGGTTGTGACCCTTATCAAGAAAACCTTCTCTCAGATTTTCACCCTGGCAAAACTCACCAACCTTCCTGTCATTGGGCGACTCGTTGAATTGGCCCTTTTCGAAAATGACGATCTAATGTATCTGCCGAAGGATCAGGTTATCCAGATTAACAGGGAACTGGGAGAAAAAGAAAATCTTGTAGTTCCGTCACGGGTTGTCGAACACTTTATCAAGGAAGCCCATTATCGCTGGATAACAGGGAACTGGGAGAAAAAGAAAATCTTGTAGTTCCGTCACGGGTTGTCGAACACTTTATCAAGGAAGCCCATTATCGCTGGATCATGAACACCTGTATCTGTCGTGAAGCTTCTAAATGCGGGGATTATCCTGTCGACCTTGGCTGCCTTTTCCTGGGTGAAGCCGTGTTAGGCATTAATCCCAAACTCGGGCGAATCGTCAGCGCCGAAGAGGCGCTGGACCACGTTACCCGCTGCCGTGCCCGCTGCCGTGAGGCCGGTTTGGTACACATGATCGGGCGCAACAAGCTTGATTCCGTTTGGTTGAACACCCGCCCCGGAGGGAAGCTTCTTACCATCTGCAACTGCTGTCCCTGCTGTTGTCTCTGGCGAATTCTGCCTTACATCACACCGAAAATCAGTTCCAGGTTAACCATGATGCCCGGAGTTTCCGTAGCGGTCACTGACAAATGTGTTGGCTGTGGCGCGTGTACTGACGGGATCTGTTTTGTAAACGCCATCCGGCTTGAAGATAGCCGGGCGGTTAAAACCGATGCCTGCCGGGGATGCGGCCGCTGCGTGGACGTCTGCCCCAACGGCGCTATTGAACTAAAAATCGAAAATTTGAATTACATTGAGAATTCGATCAAAAGAATCTCAAGGGTCGTGGATGTTTCTTGATCTGTATAATTTAGAAAATTCGTCCGTTTTTTTAATGAAAAAGACTAAACCCTTCTTGCAGAGCAGCTGCCCGCCAAATCTAACTAAACCCGAGTCCTTGCCTTTCAAAGTCTCTGCTGACGCCACTGCTGGTATCGCCTGATCTGCGCGTATACGCGCATGGCACGCTCCGATGTTTCAAAAAATGGAAGCCCGGCCTCACAGAAACTCTGGGCCAGACTCGAATCAAATCCGGGCACACTTACGATGACAAAGGGCTTTTTGAATTCCTCACGGACCTGAATCATGGCTTCAGTATACAGTTTATTAGCTTCCGGGCTCATACCAATCCCAACAACCACCACGGCGTCGACGTTCGGGTCCTGAGCGGCGGTTCTCGCGGCCTGGATATAAATATCCATGTCTAAAGAAGCTGTAAGGCCCACGTCTATGGGATTGCGAAGGCTGGTACCGGTGGGAGGCGTGGTTTTTGCCAGGGATGATCGAGTCTGAGGGGAGAGTTCCGCCAGCCTGAGGCCAACGGACCCACAAGCCTCAGCCGCTGAAACAGCCAATCCGCCGGGCCCGGAGATAATGGCCAGACGATCTCCGAGGTTCGATGGGAGCAAGGAGAATCCCATTAACGCGTCCACCCAGGCCTCAAACCCTACGACCGGCACAGCTCCGCTCTGTCGAACAACACCTTCCCATATCTCCCATGAACCGGCCAAGGCTCCGGTGTGAGATGACGCCGCCTGGCTGCCTTCCGGCGTCAGCCCCACCTTCCACAGGATTACCGGCTTTTTAAGCGAAGCCCGTGTCAGGGCGTCCAGGAAGAAAGGGCCGTTATTAATGCCTTCCAGATAGACGGCTATAAGACGCGTTTCAGGATCATTCCCCAGGTAGGCCAGAAAATCGGCGCTGGTAAGATCGCATTCATTACCCAGACTAACCGCCTTACTGAACCGAAGCCCCTTCTGTGTCGCCATTCGGGCGAGAATATTGGCCAAGGAACCGCTGTGCGAGATAAGACCCACCGGACCGGGTTCCCTGGAAAGCTGAGGGAAAAAGGCAAGACCTGATTTCGGGGCATAAAGTCCCATGCAGTTTGGTCCAATGAGCCGCATTCCAGAGGATCTGGCTATGCGCACGAGTTCTTTTTCCAAAGCCGCGCCTTCGCTGGTACCGGTTTCTTTATATCCCGCCGTGAACAACACCGCTCCCTTGACCCCTTTGGCCGCGCATTCTTTGATAACGGAAAGGGTCTGATCGTGCGGAATCAAAATAATGGCCAAATCTACCGGTCCCGGGATGGCCGAGACGCTTGGATATGCTTTGAGTCCGTCAATTTCTTCAGCCTGCGGATGAACAGGATAGATAGGCCCTGGGAATTCCTGATCCAGCAAAGCCATCAGGAAAAGCTTGCCTGTCTTCATACCCCTGGGCACTCCCACAACAGCCACCGATTTAGGATGAAAGAGCGTGTCCATTTGATTCATCAACTCCTGCACGTTAACCATACCAATATGCTCCTTAAAGACTTCAGATTAATGGTGAAAGCATTAAAAGCGCTTTGTTTGGCAAAGGTCTCAATTTATATACCCTTGATTTTTATCCAGCTACTTTTATCAAAATCAACCCCAGAACTATCAATGAAATTCCTGACGCTTTTTTGAACGAATATTTTTCGTTTAGAAATTTGAAACCCAAGAAGGCCCCGATAACCACAGCTGATTCTCTTGCCGCCACAACGTAACTGACGTTGGCCAGCTTAAAAACAAAAAGAATAATCAGGTAAGTGGTCATGGATCCGATGCCGATGACAAAGATGCTCTTCCAATGTGTTTGCCAGGCTTTTGAAAGTTCACCACGCCTTTTTACTATAATATAAGGCGTTAAAAAAACCGCGGCGAAAAAAAACAGGCTAAAGATATATGCGACCGGATGTAATTGTTTCATGGCCTGCTTGTCGATAATCGAATAAGCAACTATTGCTAACCCCACAAACACCGCCATGATAAGGCCTTTGTAGTGGTGAGCCTGGTAGGATAATTTGAATCCAATGAAGATGGTTCCCAGGCAAATTGAAATGATTCCAAGGCTCCCGAACACTGAAATATCTTCCCGCAGCAGAAGATACGCCAATAAAGCGGTTCCGGCCACACCAAGGCCGCGAGCGATCGGATACACCGTTGAAATATCACCGTATTCATAGGCTTTGGACAACCCAAAAAAATAAAAGGCATGAGTCAGGCCTGTGGCTAAAAAATAAGGATAACCCGAAGACAAATGAATATCTGACCAGGACAAGAAAAAAAGAAAAGGGAAACAAGCGACGCTGGCCACCCAAAGGCTGATATATATCACTGCCAAATTACCGGAAAGCTGTTTGGTGGTGAAATTCCACAGGGCGTGCAAAAAGGCGGAGAAAATGATTAGCAGAAAGACCAGCAGGGACATATTCTTCCAAGGCACCTCTCGTGTTGATTCTCATTTAGAGTGATTTTTGAAATATAGAACAACACTCCGGCTCTCACACCGAAGCACACTAACCTTATATAAGATTGTTTTGGAAATTAATATCGGAATTAATATTTTTCAAAATCAACAAAATTTTTCCATACCACGAAAGCTTAAACAGAAGCCTTCTCAGGACTCTGGTGATTGTATCGCTGGGTTATATCCTGATTGATGGCGGTAGGTAAATTTTTGTAATCGCGGCCGCGGAAAACGAAAAAATTTTCACCTCAACAGAATTTTATCAGCATGGAATAAAATCAGCAGCGTTTTTATTTATTATTTGTCGAATACCACCTAACGGCCGCGATGCGAACCCGCTTACTTGTTAATGAATACAGTTACCGCCGCGTTGGCCACCACGATCTGATCACAATCCGGCGCGAACTGAGGAACGCAGAGTCCCTGGGCCACCATGCCCCCCGCCACGGCTCGAACCGTCTTGCGGCCTATCGGAACATTCTCCTTGACTTTTTCCAAATCCACCTCATCCGGCCTCGGAGAAGCCACCAGTATATCCACTTCTACCTGATCCATATTCTCGACCATTACGATTTCCGCCAGCCCGCACAAACAGCTTCGTGAAACCGCGTCCTTGACAGCCCTGCAGGCGGCCTCAGTCACATCCTCACCGTGTATGTCAATACCTGTGCCGATTTCCACTATAAATCGCTTTTTATCCATGACTTTCCTTTCTTTGTCGTTTTTCACTTATCTTCCAATTTTACCGGTCAGCCCTCCGTCCACCGGAAGAATCACAGAGGTAATAAATTTCGCCTCATCAGAAGCAAGAAAAAGCGCCGCGTAAGCGGTGTCCCAGGCGTCACCCATTCCTCCTTTCAGAGGCACCGAATCATCCCTTGTTTTAATCAAATCGTTTTTGTCTATTCCCAGCGCTTTTGAAGTTCCTTCAATAGCCATGGGGGTATTCATCAGCCCAGGCATGATCGCGTTGGCGCGAACACCTTTTCTAGCGTACCTCTGGGCAATTAAATGAGTCAAAGCGTTAACTCCGGCCTTTGACGTCTTATAGGCCAGCATGGGGGAGTTGGAAACGGCCGCCGCCGAAGAAATATTGATAATCGAACCACTGCCTTGCTGTTCCATGACGGGCAGCACAAATTTGCAGGTCCGGAACATTCCCTTGAGGTTCACGTCAAAAATACGGTC
The DNA here is from genome assembly GCA_019306365.1 of Deltaproteobacteria bacterium. Taxonomy (GTDB): domain Bacteria; phylum Desulfobacterota; class Desulfarculia; order Adiutricales; family JAFDHD01; genus JAFDHD01. Next base: position 240 of record JAFDLS010000218.1, on the reverse strand, counting down.
CCAGACCTCCTCGGTCAATTTCACCGGGCCCCTGTCGCCTTGACCGATACCCACATTATTCACAAGGATATCGATCCGCCCGTAAACTTCCACGCATTTCTCGGCCATCTTCTGGCAGTCTTCCAGTTTGGTAACATCAACCTCAAAAGCAAAAGATTCCCCGCCTTCCTTTTCAATGATGGATTTCGTCTCCTGTGCGGAATCTATAAGCCGGTCGACCAGCATCACTTTCGCGCCCTC
>JAFDLS010000217.1 GCA_019306365.1 Deltaproteobacteria bacterium | reverse complement strand
CTCTCAGCCTTTGGCTTTCTTCTTTTTTCCTTCTTTCTCTTCCCAGCGCTTCTTCCAGGGCTCCCAGTATGGTATCTGCTCTTCTTTGGGAATGTCCCAAAGACCAACGGCCTTACCTCTAAACTTCTCCGGGGCATGCCACTTTTCTATCTGTTTGGCAACCTTCTCCAAGTGGTAAGCCGTATCACCCAGGTAGAGCTGTTTGGTCTTAGCCCTCCTCGAGTAGAGGGGAAGGACGCCGTTGTCCACAGTGTAACCAACACCGGCAAGAACCTGATGACCTCGCCAGCACGCCCTTTCGTGCGAATCACTGGCCCAGGCTTTGGCCATAGCGGCCCTCACTGATTTTCCAGACTGCCTGACTGGTAAGCCATCTCGCGGCATCAACTTCGCTCAAGAGAAAAACACAGTGGTCCTGGACGTACTGGTTAATACCTATAGGCATATCAAACTGGATTCTTGTTTTGGCATAATCAACGGTGATCTCTAAAATACGCTGGCCAGCGCCCACCATCTCCGAACATAGCAGAACCGCTCCCTTCTGCATCACCTTTTCCAGGGGAGGCCAGCCCTTATGAAGTTCGCCTAAAATATTTTCTTTGGTCACCCTTACCTTATTAAGAATAACCTCGCTCTGCTTGTCACCCGCTGTCGTTTCCAGTATCTCACAGCTTACTCCGGGGTCCCTGGCATCTACTAAAAACAGGGTTATACCATCCTCAGGATTTGCGCTATCCCTGGTCCTGGTTACGCATAATAAGTAATCGGCGATATGAGCATCGTGAACGAATAATTTTGTGCCGTCGATGATATAATCATCCCCGTCAGGGGCAGCCCGAACATTTACGCCTTCAGCTTCCCAGGCCTTGCCGTCAAAGCTTGATTCAGGCTCGGTCAGGGCTAAAGCGAGAACCAGATCACCGGCGACTATTTTTGACAGCAGGTCTGCCTTCTGCTGCTCAGTGCCAGCTTCCAGGATAGTCAGCCCGCAGAGAATCACAGTTGAAAGATGCGGGCTGGGAAGCATCGCCCTCCCCATTTCCTCATAGATGACAGACAGGTCTGCGAAGCTGTCTCCCTTGCCATCGTATTTCTCGGGATAGACAAGTCCCAGCCACCCCATTTCGGCCATCTTTTTCCAAAGCTCTGGAGAAAAGCCTTTATCACCATCCTCCATTTCCCTCACAAAACTCTCAGGACATTCCTTCTCCAGAAACTCTCGAGCCTCTTTTTGAAGCCTTTCCTGCTTTTCATTAAGAGAAAAATCCATAACCCCACTCCTTTCGAATTAAAAATTCAATCTTGTTGGACAGCTATTTCTTTTCTTCCAGAGCCTTGGCAATCTGTTTGTTAAATTTTGCCGGCACCCTGGGCAAACCTAACCCCCTCCCGGCGAGGACAATTTTATTAACTTCAAGCGTTCCGGCCGGGTGCACGCTTCGGGCTATCTGCCATCTGCGCTCCACCTTCCCGGCGAACTTGGCCCATTTCGAACCGGTGCGAAGCTGGCCGTAAAGTCCCATGATATCCATCATTATCTCCGGGTGCCGGGTGGAAAATATCTTGTTGAAAAAGCCGCTCAGATCATAGGGTTTTGGACCCAATTTTTCCTTCTCGGAAAACCACCACACCGCCTGCCAGGCAATGAGTTTTTGCACCTCTATATCGATTGCCATCTGCGCCAGTGACCTTCGAACCTCCAGGTCTTCAATTAGCGGCTTCCCGTTCCTCTCTGTTTCCTTGCAAAATTGGACGAACTCCTCCAGGCTTCTCCTGGAAAAGGCCGGCCCTCCAGTACCGCTCCGTTCAAACTCAAAAGCCGACATGGCGTGGTAGAAACCCCGGTTGAGCTCACCCAGCAGGTTTTCCTTGGGAACTTTCACGTTGTCATAGAAGATATCGACCTGCGTTCCGAAACCCATGCTGCCCAAGGCCCGGTATGTTATGCCAGGGGCGTCTCCCGGTACAAGAAAGAGGCTGATGCCTCTGTGTTTAGGTTCGGTATCCGCGGTTCTGGCTAAGGTATAGAGATAGTCGGGTTTAACGTAAGTCGTAATAAAGGTTTTCTGACCGTTTAGAACGTAGTGATCACCATCCTCCACAGCCCTGAGCTGCTGGTTGGCCTCATCTGAACCGGCCTCAGGCTCGGTAAAAGCCTGATTCCATACCGCCTCCCCGTTGGCTATTCCAGGTAAAAACTTCTTTTTTTGCTCCTCAGTGCCGAACACCTGCACAGCGGGCCCCGCTATATGCAACCCTGAAAAGTTCGGCCACCTCCCGCCGGTGCGGCCCCATTCCTCTTCGACAATCCCCTGTTCAATGGGGCCGAGACCAAGGCCGCCGGTTTCTTTAGACCAGCCCGGCGTTAAATACCCCTTCTCACCCGCTTTTTTCTGGAAGGCCATCCAAAATTCGGTTTGTTCTTTTGTTAAAGAAAACATTGTCTCGACGCCCGGCTCAAAATCTTCGGGCGTCTCGCTCAAAAAGTAATCGCGAGCGTCTTTCCTCAACTTCTCTTGCTCTTTTGTAAATCCGAATTCCATAATTGATCCTCCTTTTATAAAGATGATACGGTATCAAACACCTAACCCAGGGCCTTTAAGCTTGACTATGAGCCCTGTTTTGCAAGACCAAAGCAAATAACATCCTTTAAAATTTTTACGCATCAACCAATGCTCCCAAAATCCTTCTTTAAAGTCAAATTATTTAAAATCTAAATGTGCTCTGCCGTTAATGCCTAAATTCACCCTATGACTCCGTGTGGGGAATCCCGCTTAAGGGCCAACCGATAATATCGGGCTGCGGCAAAAACAGTGGGCACGTGAACATGCCGCCTTCAACCATGATACGAAACCCTGTCTCCAACCTTTATCAGTCGTTTGATCAGTTATTCAACGGACCTTTTCGCTCCTTCGCCCGGTATGTAGAACCGTTTTTTCAGGCTATAAACAACAACCCGGGGTGTAATTTTATAAACGGGATTTCTAACTCAATAGTGACGTATCGGTCAGGGGGGTATGAACCGGGAAGACGCAAGGCGGTTATCCTCTTTTCTCTCTTTTTTTTGTAACGCTGATATCAGGTAAAAGTCGATTTTTTCAAACTCATTAAGTCAATTTAATAATCAGCTTTTAATAATCTGATCTCACTTGATTGGCCGAGAAGTCTCAAAAACGGTTTCACCTTTCATGCTTGTGCTTCAACTTAGATGAAGCCGGTTGCTCAAGCGACACAAGATCCACTCTCCCGGGGGGAATATCACGGTCATCTTCTCAGAAAGTCTAAAAAGATATTGACAGCCTTTAATGTTTTAACTAAGTTCTATTCATATCCAATATTAAAATTTAATAGTGATAGAAATATTTATTTGATTATTTTACTCGTTCCCAAGCTCCAGCTTGGGAACGTGATTACCCTGAATGGATTCCCAAGCTGGAGCTTGGGAACTAGAGGAAAGGGTGGGTTTGGCCGTTAAATATCATCAACTAATTTGGAGATGAACCAAATTTAAAAGTGATGGAAATAATCATTTGATTACTGCCGGTGCGGTAAGTTTAACCGGCAATTTACAATTATATGTTTTAAAGGCAAAAAGAAGTGCGGGAAGGTATTCCCGGATTTTTAATGTCTTAAGTCGGTTGGAAGGAGGTGAATATTTAAGGCTTGCGGGATCAAGAGCTCTCAATACTTAACTCTTTGAGGAGGGAAGGCATGTATATGAGCAAAAATATAAAAGGTCAAGGTTTATTATTAACCGGCGTGTTGGTTTGTTTTATTATTTTTATTTTTGCCGCACCTGGTGCGGCCAAAACAGTTCCCAAAGGGAAAGCTACAATCGTTGTTTCCACCAGTTTCGAAATGACTGGCGGCGATTGTCATACTAACACCGGCGCAACCGGCACGACAATAACATCCTTTTTATATGACGGGCTGGCATGCAAGCATCCCGATGGCAAGCTCTACCCGGCGATTGCCAAATCATGGAAAATAGATACAAATTGGAAGAATATTACTTGTATCCTTGATGAAAGGGCTACTTTTGCCGATGGGACTCCCGTAACCGCTGCGGATGTGAAGTTCAGCATTGAAAGAGCTCAGCGTCCGGAACTGAAGTTCGTGTTTGGCGGCGAGTTAAGACGCTACGTTGAAAAAGTCGAAATAGTAAATGACCATAAAGTAATAATACATTTAAAGAATCCTTACCCGGCGTTCATGGATCGTACGGCCAAGATCCTGGGCGTGGTTCCCAAGGCTTATGTTGAAAAACTTGGCGATGCTGAGTTCGCTAAAAATCCGATGGGCCCGGGGCCATACAAGTTTGTTAAATTTAAACAGGATGTATTTTTCGACGTTGTGGCCAGGGATGATCATTACCGGAAGATCGCTCATGTAAAGGAGCTTCATTACATGAGTGTTCCAGAAGCCCAAACCAGATTGGCCATGCTGCAAACCGGGGAAGGCGACGTGGTCGGCATCCAGGCCCAGCATATCCCGATTGTGAAAAAAAACCCGAAATTACAGTTAGGCTGGTCCAAATACACGTACCTGCGCAACATCAACTTTTATGCCTGTGAGTTCCCGGATGAACCCGGATGGCCGTGGCCTATGCCATTAACTATGAAGCGATCTGTAAGAATGTCCTTCAGGGATCCGCTGAACCATGGTCAGGCTGTCTCGCTCCTTACCACGCGGGATTTGATCCCAGCGCCAAGCCGTATCCTTATGATCCGGAGAAGGCCAAAGCTCTTTTAAAAGAAGCGGGATATCCAAAAGGTTTTGATACCGTGCTTTATAGCGATCCGCCGGTAAAAATATCCACCGAAGCCATCGCCGCGAGTTTAAGCAAGGTGGGAATAAGGGCCAAAGTGAATGTACCGGAACACGGTATCTGGACGCGCATGATAGCCGAGAAAAAGCTCCGAGGCATGGGCTCTCACCCAACACCGTGGTGGGCTGGCAGAACACATCCGGCAACCGCTTTGCAAA
>JAFDLS010000216.1 GCA_019306365.1 Deltaproteobacteria bacterium | reverse complement strand
TTGATTCGCATAAAGTCTTTACTGACGGTTCGACCTTTATGCATTTCGCGGCTGAATCTTTAAATTTCCCTCGGATTATTTTTTTTCAATAACAAATTATTAAATATAATGTTTAGATAAAATATATTTTATCTTTGCTCTTAAGGAAATTATAGCTATCGATAAGGCAAAGTCACGTCCCTCACCTGCCCGTGAACACCAAGAGATGGCAGAGGTTCACCGTCCAGGAACAGTTTCAGGCCGCCGGCGTTTCCTATCCGGTTCACCGTCCAGGAACAGTTTCAGGCCGCCGGCGTTTCCTATCCTGAGCTTAAAATACTTTTCAGCCCGCCACGTCATTGTCTCACCGGGGCTGAAAAGATACTGTTTTGTAACCCGATCGTCGACGTGGACCCTTAACCAGGTTTTTTCAAGAAAAACCGCCTTTAGAATATATTCGCTTTTGTCTGGCTGTTCCTTTTCTGTTGTCTCAACCGATGCAACTGGGGAACTTTTTTTTACCGGGGGTTTTTGGACCTTGGCTGAAATATGGCTTCCTCCGGAAGCCAGTTCATCATCCTTAGTTAGTTGCGGACCGGGTTCCTGAGTTTCGTCTGGTTTTATCAAACCCAATTGCTCCAGGGCAGCCAAGACGGATATATTTTTTTTATCGGTTAAATAATAGTAAGCTCCCAGAAGCAGACCCAGGGCCAGAATCAGGATTAAAATTCTTCTATGGGAGGCCAGAAGCCTTGCTGACCGGATTTTTTCAGCCTGGCTCTTTTGCATTGCTTTGTGCAGGTTCGATACAGGCGAAGTCCCGGTCTTTCTCATTTTCGACCCCCCATTTCACGCGAAATGATAATATTTTTGTTATGGATATATTAAACCCGAAAACAGCATACGGTTCAGTTGGCCGTTTTATTTATTTTTAAGCCTTGTAAACGTTACCCCGCTTCCTTAGGACGATTGTCTATAACCCGAACCGCTTTACCCTCGGATGAAGGCAGATTCCCCGGATCGACCAACTCCACCGCCGGGCTTATCAGCAGTTCGTCCCTTAATAGCTGGGAGATTTTTTTATGAGCCTGATCTTTCGCCTGCTCCTCAGCGCTAAACAGAGATCCAGACATCTCCACTCGAACGGTCATTTTATCTAAATCCCCGTCCTTATCCACCACAATAACATAATTACGTCCTGTTTCCTCAAGACCCATCAGGACGGATTCGACCTGCATCGGAAAGATGTTAACCCCTTTCAAAATCAGCATGTCATCTGTGCGGCCCTGAAGCCTCGACAGCCGGCGATGCGTTCGGCCGCAAAGGCAGTCTCCAGGAATTATCGACGCGAGATCCCTGGTGCGAAATCGTATTAAAGGCATGGCTTCCCGGCAAAGAGTCGTTAAAACCACCTCCCCGGTTTGACCGGCAGGCAGGGGTTCGAGGGTATCAGGGTCGATGATCTCCAGGATATAGTTATCTTCCCAAAGATGCAGGCCGGTCTGATGCGGACAATCAAAAGCCACTCCAGGACCATTCATCTCGGATAGACCGTAACTGTTCACCACCATCAGGCCATACTCATTCTCGATGCGCCGCCTTGTGGCTTCACTGTATGGTTCAGCGCCAACCACCGCTATACGCAAATTCAATTCCTCTCTCGGATTTACGCCGAAGTCAGCCATGGTGCCTATGAGTTTTAAGGCATAACTGGGAATGATATGAATGACGGATGTTCCGAAATTTTTCATCAGGTTGATTTGACGGCGGCTGTTGCCCACACCCGCTGGCAGGACCGTTACGCCCAAACGCTCGGCTCCATAATGAAGGCCGAGTCCCCCTGTAAAAAGTCCGTATCCAACCATATTTTGAAATACATCAGATGGAGTCACTCCGGCCATGCACAAACAACGCGCTACCATATCGGCCCAGTTATCCAGGTCCTGCATGGTATGGTATACGGCGGTGGGAGTGCCGGTTGTCCCTGAGGAAACATGAAGGCGTACCACCTTCTGAGGCGACACGGCCAGGAAATCCTCCGGGCGCCCTGATCGAAGATCATCCTTGGTGGTTAAAGGCAGGTCCTGCAAATGTTCCAGGGTCTTGATCGAATCCGAAGAAATGCCCTTCCCGGTAAACAGATTTTTATAAAACGGGCTTTGAGCGGCTTGGGAGATGGTCTGACGCAGCCGTTCAAGCTGAAGCCGCTCCAATTCATTTCTTTCGATAACCTCTATTTTTTCTTCCCAAAAAGACATAATGTTCCAAATTAATTCCTATCTCTTAATAATACCTTTATCGCGTATAAAAATTTCTTCTTAAGAAATTTTCAACAGGAAAAGATAATACTCCCATGGATGGCCGCGGTCAAGACAGAGCCGCATACAATGTGGGGAGTGTTAGTAGCAAGTGAAATGTCCGGTTTATTTTGACAAGTAAAGTGTCCGGGTATGTAGCACATAAACTGTCCGGTCGATATGGTATCCAAGGAGGGAGCCATGAGGTCAGCTAAAGGACGAAGTTTTGCAAAGGTCTCATGTTTGAAGTTACGACAGACAAAGGATATGCTTAACTCTTTTCTTCGTCCTTTTTGTCAGGGGACACAGTGGTTCTATCCACTATTTTATCATAGTATATCTGATTTTTTTCAAATTGAATCGAGGTGGGACGCATTATGTTCAACTTGGTTATCAAAAAATTTAATTTCTTGATCTGACGATATTTTTCCTTCTCGTCCTTGGCAAAGGCCAGTAAGTCCTCGATCTGAACGATCTCTTTCTTGATTTCCACCTCCGGCGGTGAGTACCCGGCGTTTTTTAAAATTTTATAAGCCAGACGCGACTCCTCTGGCACATTGTCCCATTCAGACCATTCTAAAGGCTGCCCCTTACCGGGCAAATCATCGAAATCTCCCCTTTCTTGGGCTTCCTTAATTCTTTGTTCCGCAATTTTTTTAAAGATACTGAGCATATTAAACTCATTTTTTTCGATCCGGGTTATCGGTCACCAAAGCAAGACTCCGGTTAATTTCAAAAATCTAGCTCCTCTTTTAAGGAGTCATCATCCCATACTTTTTCCTCGATGAAGAGATTGACAACGTCCTTGTCCAAGCGTTCGTTTTGAGCTTCTTCCAGGAGAATGTCCAGAGCTTCTTTCACGGGCAAAGCCCGCTTATAAGGCCGATCACTGGCCACCAGGGCGTCATAAACATCAGCCGTGCTCATAATACGAGCCTGGAGAGGAATGTCTTTAGCCTTCAGACCTTGAGGATAACCGGTCCCATTGAGCATCTCGTGGTGAGCGGCGGCGAAAAGGGGCACGCGATTCAACTCAGGCGTGAAAGGAATTCGATTTAAAATGTTCAAGGTGTAACTCACATGAGACTGGATTTTTTTATATTCCTCTTCAGTCAGGTTGCCTCTGGCCACGCCCAGGTTTTTCAATTCAAAATCGGTAAAGAGAGGCTGCCTTTCCCCGGTGAAGTTTAAAAATTCAATTTCGGCGATTCCTCTGAGAGCATTCAGACATTCGTCGCTGATCGAATCAGCATTGTTGATTCGAAGCACAAGGCTGAGCCCTTCTTCCAGCTGGGTCAGCTCCTTATCACGCGCATACTCGGCGGCGCTTTTCTCATCATTGCTCAGCCTTTCCTCCAAAAGACGTTTCTGAAAATTGAACAATATCCGGGCGCGAGCCAGGTCAAAACGCGTTTTTACCAGCTCAATCTGATCATCGGTCAGCCTAGCGGACTTATCAAGAATATGCTCCGGGACTCCAATCTTGCCTATATCATGCAGCCAGGCCGCGTAAGACAATTCTTCCAATTCCTCTTCAGCAAAGCTGAACTGAGCGAAAGGCCCCTTGGTTTGCCTGTTTATGGCCGAAGCTAAAAGCAGGGAAAGGGCGGCGACTCTCTCGGAATGCCCAGCGGTGTGAGGACTTCGAGCGTCGATGGCCGTAACTGAATACTGCACCAGCGCCTTGAAAATATTTTTTATCGAATCCAGAAGCTGGGTGTTCCGTATCGCCACTGCGGCCTGCGAGGACAGGGACAGGACAAGATCTTCCACCTCCCCAGAAAATGAAATGACCTGATTATTTTCGTCAAGTGCGTTAATGAGCTGAAGCACCCCGATAATATCACTCCTGTGGTCTAGCATGGGTACCACCAGCATGGACTGCGTCCGGTAATTATTTCTTAAATCAAAATCCTTGAAATGAAAGAAATCCTCCTTCCCTTTCAACTGGTAAACATCCTTGATATTTAAAATTTCACCCGTAATAGCCACATGTCCGGCAATACTTTCACTGGTCAAATGTAGGGCAAAGGGTCGGAAATGGTCCTTTCTAACCCCCAGCCGGTTGTCTATGGTATCGTTTTGGGCTACCTCGAACCTGAGTTCATTTTCATCACGGATATACAAACTGCCCGCGTCGGCATGGGTAAAGCCGCGCACCTCCTTGACGATCAATCCCAATAACCGGCGTAGATTAGTTTCACTCGACAGCGCAATACCAATTTGGTTGAGCTATCAAGTCTGAAGGGGCATTCTTGTTCATAAATAATCACCACTGAATTTGAGAGTCATCCATAAGGGAGAATGCCACATTTTGACTCTTTGATCAAGGTAATCAACAATTTATTGAGACCTCTGCAAAACCAGTAATTTTGTTGAAATCGCGGAAGGCGAAAATTTAACCCGCAGGAATATTCTAATATTTCGAGGACTTAAATTTGAGCCTGTTATTATATTAAGCGGCATATTAAATAGTTCGATTAATCCAGCTGCTCTCAAATAAAAAACTTAGATGACAAAAACTGATCTGGAACATATACTAAAAGCTCACAGGAAGAAAAAAATGACCCGATATTTACATAGGAACCTGTCATCCATTTTTCTGGTTTCGGCAGGTACTCTGGCCTTTGAGGTCATCCTGACACGCCTCTTTGCCCTGACCTTCTGGCACCATTTTGCCTCACTTCTTATTGCCTTGGCCTTAACCGGATTTGGAGTGGCCGGAAGCCTTCTGGCTGTCTCGATCCCCGGCCTCACGAAACACCGGGCCACAGCCCTGGCCGCCACCGCGCTGGGGGCCACTGGCTTTGGCCTGGGCTGGCAGGCCCTGGTTAAAGTTGGGACTGGTTTGCCTGATCCTGGTGGTGCCTTTTATACTATGCGCCTCCCATATAGGGCTGATTCTGGCCTGGGCGGAAAGACCAAACCGGGCCTACGCCTCAAACATGACCGGTTCCGGAGCCGGTTGTCTGGCGGCTGCCTTGTCTCTGATTTACCTGCTGCCTCATCAGGCTCTTTACGCAGCGGCCGGATTAACCATGTTGGGTTTTATAATTCAGGTTTCAACCTGCCCCCGCAAAACACTTTTCCCCTTAATTCTAATCGCCATTGCGGCCGGCTCATTTATTTTTATTTTTCCTACGCGACTCCACTACGAGCCTTTTAAAGACCGCTCCGCCGCCCTGGCCGCTCGAGGGAGCGGGATTGAGAAGCAGGAGACCGGATTACACGGTGTGGTAGAGGTTATAGGCGGTCCGGCCTTTCATTTCGCGCCCGGCTTTTCACTTTCCTGTTCGGCGCCTCTTCCACCCCAGCGGGGTCTTTTTGTAGATGGCAATCTTATCGGCCCTGTCACAAAAGCTGATCCCGCCGAAACAGCCCCTGTTTTCGTCAGATGTCTCTTAACCAGACTGCCTGTGGAGATTTTGAAGCCGCGTCGAATCCTGATTTTAAATCCAGGCGGCGGTCTTAATATCTTAACCGCCCTTGATAGCAGCGCCATTAAAATAGTAGGGGTGGAAGAAAATCCTCAAATTTATAAAATGATGGCCGGGCACATGGCTAATTTCAATGGGAACATCTACGGGCGGCCTCGGGTTGAAATCATTCAGGCTGACCCTTTTACCTTTTTACGGCGAACGAAGGAGAGATTTGACTTGATAGTGCTGGGACATGGGACCAGGTGGGAGTCCGGTTCCGCGTCCGGGATGGGGATAACCCGGTTGCTGACTGTCGAGGGTCTGCGAATGATGGCAGGCCTTCTTACACCCCGAGGCGGTCTGGCCATCAGCGGGCCTTTGATGCATCCGCCCCGAGCCTCAATAAGACTTTTAGGATCCTGCTATTAATCAAACCGGGAGGATTCGAACCGGACGAAAAAAAACATCTGGCGCTTGAAGCGGCCAGACAGGGATTTGATCTGCCTTACTATCCGGGAGAGGATACTACGAGCCTGAGCCATTTTCATGAACTGCCAGGGAAACCTCTGGTAAAAGCGGCGGAAATGATAATGGGCGGCAGATCCCAAGAACTTTTCAGCCGCAGTCATTTTAACCTTCATCCGGCTACACGGGAGCGTCCATATTTTTTTAATTTTTTCCGCGTAAAAACTCTTGACCTGATACTTGATTCCAAAGATTCCAGGCTGCTTTCAGTTACGGAATGGGGCCTGTTATTTACCTGGGGAGGCGTGCTGGCGACGCTTTTACTGGCCGGGTCCGGGATTTTCCTTCCACTCCTCAGGCTGGGGCCGCCGCATCGAGGTTTGATTTTTTTTTCCTTAATCGGCCTGGGGTATATGATCGCGGAAATCACCCTGCTTGAGGAAACCATCTATCATCTGGGCAATCCGGCTCAGGCTATCCCACTGGTAGTGGGAATTTTCTTGATGCTTTCCGGCGTTGGAAGCCTGATGTGGGGCCAACGGGCACCAAAACTTTTTACACTGGCCGCAGCCGTCATTTTGCCTCTCGCCCTTTTGGTCCTGCGTTATCTGCCAGGCGAATCAATTATGGTAGCATTGGTTTTAGCCCCGGCAGCCTTGTTTATGGGTGCGCCATTTGCCGGCGGGCTGACGCATTTGATCGGCCCAAATCCTTCTGTTCGCGCCTGGGCTTATGGCGTAAACGGCTTTTTTTCCGTAACCGGGTCTTTGATCGCGGCCCTGGTTTGTCTTCAACTTGGTCACTCCATCGCAATTCTTTCCGCCGGGGGATGTTACCTCCTGGCCGGATTGGTCTCGAAAGGGAAAAAACCATGAGCGTTTTGTCAAAGCGTTGTATTTTGGTTTCCTTGTGCCTTTTTCTGCCGCTGGCGGCCTATGCCAAAGATGACAGGTTCATAAAAAAGCGGCTGTCCATGGTTGAGGATCAGATTCAAAGGAGAGGAATCAAGGACGCCAGAGTCCTGGAGGCGATGCGTCAGGTCCCCCGCCATCTCTTTGTTGGACCGCGAGACAGGTCTTTGGCGTATGCTGACCGGCCTTTGCCAATTGGATATGGCCAAACCATATCCCAACCTTACATCGTGGCCTACATGACGGAAATTCTTCGTCTGTTAGGAACGGAAAAGGTCTTAGAAATAGGCACAGGCTCGGGTTATCAGGCTGCGATACTGGCCAAAACGGCTGGAGAGGTTTACTCAATCGAGATCATCCCCGGGCTTTATAATCAAGCCAGAAAGAAGCTGTCCGGATTGGGCTACGGCCGTGTTTATGTTAAGGTTGACGACGGTTATTTTGGATGGCCGGACAAAGCGCCTTTTGATCGGATAATTGTCACCTGCGCCGCCGGGCATATCCCGCCTCCTTTGATAAAACAGCTAAAACCAGGGGGAATGATGGTCATCCCTGTGGGTCAGCCGTGGATGGTCCAGACTCTGATTCTGGTAAAAAAGGACCAGGAAGGGCAGATTAAAACGCGGGCCCTTATGCCTGTTCGGTTCGTACCGCTCGTTCGCATGAAGTAGCATCCATCGAATAGAACCAACTCGGGCGAACTGTCATGAGGAGTCCCGGTTTCATACTTACCTTGAAATTAGAGTCTCCAATTACGAAATTAAATTTTTATTTTATTCTTGGACGAAAATTTAGTATTATTGATACATGGAAATTTCAGAAATAAAATTTTTAGTCGCCGTGAAAGATGAATCAGAGGCTTTGATGATCAAAGATATCCTTGGGAGAATGAACGTCAAGGATATAACTCTTGCTGAAAATGG
>JAFDLS010000021.1 GCA_019306365.1 Deltaproteobacteria bacterium | reverse complement strand
TTTTTAAGACGTTATAACTTATTCTACACTATCCGAAGAACTAATGGCCAGCATAAAATGCGCTTTTTTTACTTTTAAACCAAATACTTAGAAAACCGGACAGGCACTAGTTAATAAGAAAATACGCTCTATGCTTTACCCTCCGCAGATTATAACCTTTGATTCAATCAGAAGCCGTGAGCGAAAAGGTAATTATAATACTGGCTCAGGTTGGAAATTACCCTGGCCGCTAACGTGAATGACGGAAAGGTGGGCAGGCCGATATTGTTGTATTTGTCCTGGGCCTCTTCCCTCAGAGCCTCGCCTTCCAGTGTTCTGTTACCCGGTAAAACGATATAAACAGGCTTCTCAATAACCTCCATGCCCTTTAACATCAGGCTGGTTAACAGGTTCATATCCTTACGTGACCCTCTTCCGCGCCGAAGTCCCCTGAAGAATATTACGGCGTTAATGATGGGATCGTCATTTAACAGTTTGAATAACCGCACGAAATCATTTTCATCCCTGTACACATTGGAGAATCCGATATCGAGCGGATTTCTGACGCTGTTTCCCGATATGGGGATGAACTCCGCCAGTTTTCGCTGAGTCTCTTCCGCGAGGTGGGGCACCTTCAGGCCTTCCTTTTCCGCGGCGTCGGTCATGGTTACGGATCCGCCGCCAGCTCCTCCCACCAGCGCCACGTTCGTGCCCCGGGGTAAAGGCATTTTTTTAAGGGCCACCGTGGTTGAAATCAGCTCTTCCATGGAATCGACCGAAACAATTCCTGTTTGTTGGCAAAGTGACTGCCAGATTTTTTGCGACCCCGCGATAGATGCGGTGTGAGATTGTGTCGCCCTGGCCCCGCCTTCGGTTTGTCCGCCCTTCCAAACCACGAAAGGCTTTTTTCGGGTTATATTTCTGGCGAACTCAAAAAATGCCCGTCCATCTTTAAGACCCTCTATGTATGAACCAAGGATTTCGGTCTTTTCATCCTGCCCGAGGTAGTTTAAAAAATCATGGCTTTGCAGGTCACAGGCATTGCCAAAACTGATAACCTTGCTGAACTGGATGCCATCCATAGCCCCATCCCAGATGAAATGGCTCGCCAGCTGGCCGCTTTGGGAAACAAAGCCCACCGGCCCGGCCGTTTTGGGAAAGTCTTCTGACCAGGTCAGGCCGGATTCAGGACAGTATAAGCCCATGCAATTGGGCCCGATGAGCCTTACACCGCCTTTTTGGGCGATTTCAAGTAATTGCCTTTCAAGATCAGCCTGGTCTTCCTGACCGGTTTCACTGAAACCCGCCGTAAAAAGATGCACGTATTTTACGCCTTTTTCCACGCAGTCCTGCATCACCTGAAGCACCACCGCGAAGGGAACCGAGAAGATGACCAGGTCCACCTCTTCGGGTATATCCCGCACGCTGGGATATGATTTGAAGCCGAGAATCGTTTCCGCCGAGGGGTGTACCGGAAAAATCTTACCTTGGAAACCAAGCTTGATATAGCCGTTAATCCATTGATTCGCCCGGCCGTTTTTGCTTGGGGAAGCCCCGACAACGGCCACGCTTTTCGGGTAAAAAAGGGAGTCCAGTTGGTTTGTCGTTTCTCGAAGCATGCATGTTCTCCATTAACAAATTATATATTTAATCGTTATGAAACGATTATTTTTGATTCTAACTTCTGATCAGACTGTTTTTCGGTTCATTTACAGGCTATGTTTATACGAACCGCAAATAACGTTATAAAATATTCCATTACCATTAAAAGGTCAAGCTGGAGGATTAACTTTTGTGTTAGCAATATTAAAATGTTTTTATAGAAAAAAATATTTCAGAAATGAGCGTGAAAGATTGGGGGAGGAGTCATCTTCTAAGGCAGTTTATGAAGAGGCGTATTCCTTCTCAGGCAACCGCGATAGCGCTTAGGCGAGGCAGTTTAGACTTGAGTGGACAGTTAGACTGAAAACAGGGTCATATCCTTCAACAAAGGTTAATCCGTACCGAGATGCGCTCACTCGAACTGCCGGAATATCGCAAGGATATTCGCGGGGCTTGTCGAGCGAAGAATTAACTTTTTCAGCCCCAAAGACTCCTTGATTTCGAGAGCCTCGGGAATGAGAATGCGAAATTGGCAGCCGTATAAAATGGCAGCTCCCGAAGGGGTCGCGCCTGCCTCCTGAAACGACCAATAGAGTTTCTTATGGAATAAAATTCTTTTATGAAATTTTCATACTCCCGCTCCAGCATTTCCGGCTCCATTTAGATTGACCGCCACGCTGCATATGGCGCTGTTGTTTAGAACTTCCAAGGTATTTCTAAACGTGTCAGGGTCATCCGCGTCAAGCCCGAAGATCAAACCTCCCACGACGAAAATTCCGTTTCTATCCAGGGCCGCTATCTGTTCCTTGTATTTCTCGACATGATTGAATGACTTCGCCACGGAATTGAGACTGGCGGTATTTATACTTTCGAGGCCGGTGAATATGCCTCGGCATCCGGCCCTGGCGGCAAGTTTCACAAGCTCCTCGTCTTCGGCGGCGCTCAGCTGCATTTGAAAAAACAAATGCTTTTTCAGGTGACGAAGAGCTTTGAAAAGCTCTTTGGCATATTCGGCGTCAACCGTCAGATTGTCATCCATGAAAAAGATATTGTTTTTATCCGCGCGTTCAACATCGGCGACAACATGGGCGATAGGACGTTTACGGTAGATAGGATGGATATACCGATTGAAGCAGAAGGAACACCGATTTGGACACCCGCGTGTCGCCTCGACCGGATAAACAGGGAGATATTGTTTGGAACGCAGCAAGTCAAGGCGTGGAGGTTTCAATTCGGCTAGACTTGGGGGCGAGTCGTTGAAATACTGCTTCTTGAGATAACCCGCCTCAGCGTCCAGCAAGAGCCTCTCCCAACAGCCGCCTTCGGCTTCTCCGGTAAGAATGCTGTCAAAGTGTTTGAGAACTTCGTTAGGTACGGCAGTGGCGTGGGGGCCGCCGGCCACGGTCATGAGACCGTGGCTTTTGGCCTCACTGGCAATTTTATAAGCTAACGGGGCGTTATTACATGAAAAAGTAACTCCCACCAGGTCTACCCCCCGGGGCGGGATTTTGATGCTTTCCACCCGGCCGTCGATGATGCGCACCCGGTGTTTATCTGGTGTTGCGCCGGCTAAACGAGGCAAAGTGAGAGTCCTGAAACCGGTATAAGGCAGATGGCGAGGCTGCGCGTCTATGAGCAGAATGTCGAGGCCACGGCTTTGAGGCTTGAGTCCTGAAACGGCGGTGTTACTCGCTTTGTTTTGAAGGCAGTATTTTTTAATGGAATTGTATGAAGGAAATTCGGCTAGAGCCTTTTCCGCCCAGACCGCTCTACGACCGATAAGAGATAACACCAGGGGCGCGATGTAATCACGCCAGGAGCAGTATATGTCAGAAAAACACACAAACCAGCTTTCGGCGTATCGAGGCGGAATAAGGGTCAAAGGCCACATGTGTTTTTTAATTATGTCTTGTTCCATATCGGTAAGCGCTGTTACTTGCGAAGCGTTTCTTACGGCGATTTTGGGATGCCTAAAGCCATGGAATCTTGGACCTTCCCGAAGCCAATCATAGTGGAAGAGATCATGTAAAAGCGCTCCTCTGGCCGCGGCCTTGTAGTTTAGATGAAAATATTTTGAGGCTTTGAAAGACAGCCATGAAACGTCCAGTACATGGTCGAGACGCGTTTTCCCAAAGTGATGGTTGCAGTTTCTGAGTTTGATTACGCTGGGGTGGGCTATAAGCGGCTCCACTATTGATACAAACTCCCTTCTCAGGCCTTCGTTGGCCTTTGCCCTTATTTTTAATTTTTCAATTTGTTGGAGGATGCTCAAAGTGAAATCGAAGACCATCGCTGAACTAACGACCGCCATCAGCATCTCCCCGGCTGTTCCTGAGTAGCTGATGAACGACCTCAGCCAGGGAATGAAGTGACCGAGCGAAAGGTCGGCTGCCAGCGCCAGCACCGTCCAATAGATGGAGAAACGCAGGCAGACATGGCCGCCGATGTTAAACCGCTCGTTCGAGTAATCCCAATATCGGGTTTGAAACAGGGTGTTATAAGCTAGCCCGGTTAAATATTCAAGGCTGCTCAGGGCGAAAAAATAGAAGATTGCCCGACTTGGCAGGCTGAAGTACTGCAGTTGTGTTTGCCCGGCCAGAATAATCAGGGCCCCGAAGCCGTAGATTGGCAAATAGGGTCCCTTGAGCGCTCCGGGATTCACCAATCTATTGGCTTTTGCCGAGCGATAGGCGACCTCAAAGAACCAGCCCAAAACCGAAGCGAAAACGAAAAAATAAATTAGGTACATAATCCATCTCCCTTGATTAGCCTTGCGATATTTTTTAATCTACGAACAATTCAGTTAATTATTCGAATATTTCTTAAAAATTTTTTAAGCCTTTAAAACACCGTAAAAAAGAACATCCAACATAGCGTTGTAGTCAGATTTGTTTAACTGCCTTTCTTGGTACAATAAAATTGTGGGCTCCAGCCCCCGCAGACAGTTGATAATTATCATGGTGATTAATTCAGGATCGATAACCTTAAAAACATTTTTTCGGGAGCCTTCTTCAAGGATATCTGATACCAGCTTTTTTTCCGCCGCAAAAAATTGCTGGCGCTCTTCTTCAATCAACGGTAAAAGTTCCTGGGCCGCAGCCTTGGTCAAGCGGTGGAGGTTAACCAGCTCCTTTAAATACTCCATTTTGCTAATGACATAAGCGCGCAGTTTTCTCTGGGGTGATTCATATCTGTCAATTTCCTGTTTTAGCCGATTTATCAGCATCTGCCCTTCGTACCTGATCACGGCTAGGAACAATTCCTCTTTATTATTAAAATAGTAATAAAGAGATGTCTTTACAAGACTTACAGCCTCCGCGATGTCGTCCATGGAGGTCTTCTTTAAACCGTAGCGCGCGAATAATTTTCTCGCCTCTTCAATTATTTGCAGACGGCGTTGCTGTTTTGTCTCCGATTCAACCATGCCTATCCTCGATCAATGATCACACGAGGCTGTTAACCGTTAATCAATCATGATTCACCATTAACAGCAACCATTTTGTCACTGGTGATTCCTTTGAGCATCACGCGAACGAATTCGTCAATAAATTGATTCGGCGCGGCTTTCGAGTCAAAAAAATCCGACGACATTTCTATGCCCCGAATTGAAGCAACCACGGTCTGCGCGAGCACTTTGGGATTGGCGATATCAAAATGTCCTTCACGTTGACCTTCAATGAAAATTTCCTCTATCAGGTCAGCCTCTTTGTCAATAATTTCTTGTCTCAATTCGGCTATAAGAGCGTTTTGGCCGCGTGGAGGCTGGGCAAAAAGATCCTTGAGGAGGGGAAAAGAACGCCATTCGATCAAATGGGCGACAATAGTTTTTTTAAAACGATCCTCCACACTGGAGATATTATTCTTGATCAGCAGCAATTTGAGAAACAGCTCTTTGATTTCCACTCTAATGACATTTATGAAGATATCTTCCTTGCCGCTAAAGTAATGGTAAAGGCTGGCTTTTGTCAGGTTCAAAGCCTTGGCGATATCCCCGAGGGAGGTCTTGTTGAATCCGTATTGCGTAAATAATTTTTTAGCGCTTTTAATAATTAAGGCGCTTCTCGATTTACTGCCTAAAGTCATAACTTCCTCCGGAAATGGGATGTTTTTTTACCTTCACCATTTTTTAGGAAAAACAATACCGGGTGATCTGTTTTGCCTGTCTTGCTGTAAGCCACAGTTTTTTGTGTCCTTTCGAACAAAATGTTAAATAATACTATAAACTCCATCAGGAAATTTGTCAACCCACTTGTCGCTAGCACATGAATTTGCCGAGCTTGGCCTGATTTCCAGGCTAGTTATGACGAAATCTCCTTAAAAAAAATGCAGCCGGGTTAAAAACGCTCAGTACTTAACCCCAGCTTGATTGACACATAAATTTCATTTGTCTATACTTGCGTTTAATGCTTAAATCCCTTTTTTTTGGAGACCGCACAGTGAAGCAAGTTTTGTTGGGAAAAACCGGAATACAGGTCAGCGAACTTTCTTTTGGGTCGCTTATTCTTGGAAGGCTGCAAGCTGATTTGACTGAGGAAGAGGCTGCGCCGGCCGTGGCGAAAGCGGTTGAACTCGGGATAAACTTTTTTGATACCGCCCAATCATACGGCACCCAGAAGCACCTGCGCCTCGGGCTTGGCAGGGCGGTAAATGATGTGGTTATCGCCACAAAAACACATGCGCGCACACGTGAGGACGCGCAAAAAGCGTTTGAGGAATCCCTCAAGGAATTTGGCAGAGATTACATTGATATCTATCACTGCCACCTCATAGAAAGCTCTGATGATCTGGCGAATCGTCGTGAAGTTCTGGATTTTCTAATGGAACTCAAGGAAAAAGGGCTTATTCGAGCCACCGGCGCGTCCGTGCACAAAGTGGAAGCGGCAAATGTCGTCGCGGCGGAACCTGATTTTGATATCCTCTTCCCTGTCCTCAACTCGCAAGGTCTGGGAATCCCGGACGGTTCGGCTGAAGAAATGCTTCAAGCCTGCCAGCTCGCTAAAACAAATGGTAAAGGTATCTATGCTATGAAACCTCTCGCCGGAGGCCATCTGCGCGGGTCCCCCAAGGAGGCTTTTAAATACCTCCAGGCTCCAGGACTCGTGGACTCTATTTGTGTGGGCATGAAGTCCCCGGCCGAAGTTGAGATGAATGTAAGCGTCTTTGAGGGCCGCGAGGTTCCTCAGGAGGTTCTGGCTCAGGTCGAGACGGTCCCTCGCACCCTTAGGATTTACAACAGATGCATCGGCTGCGGTTCATGCGTCGAGGTTTGTGACCAGGGCGCCCTTTCCCTTGATTATTCTCAGGCTGACGAGAAAAGAGGAAAAGAGGCCCAGTCCGTCGTGGATGTCTCCAGATGCATTCTTTGCGGCTACTGTGCCGAAGTTTGCCCTCAATTTGTAATCCGTGTTGTTTGACGTTAGACCGTGGTTATAATTGGAAGTGCTTTTTTTAAAAGGCCTTTGGGTCATGACCTAGTTAAAGCATAATATGACTGATGCAAGTTTCGGCGAAAAATTGAATCTATTTTGAAAGATTAAATTTATGACTGAAGACCTCTGCAAAACCAGTAATTTTGTTGAAATCGCGGAAGGTGAAAGTTTAACCCGCAGGAATATTACTAATTTCAAGGACTTAAAATTAAGCCTGGCATATGCCGCTGCAGCGTCAGCGAAGCGGCGCTCAAGAGGTCAGCTAAAGGACGAAGTTTTACAGAGGTCTCGACTGGTAAATAGCTCGACCGAAGGGCTAGTCTTTCCAGCGGTTTAAATATGGAGTTTACGGAGGTTTGAGCCCTATGGATCAAGCTCTTTCGGGTTTTAAGGTGATAGATTTTGGTCACTACATCCCAGGCCCGTACACGGCCATGATGTTAGCCGAACAAGGCGCAGAGGTGATCAAGGTTGAGCGTCCTGGTGGTGATCCTTACCGCGGTGAACCTGGTTTTATGGTTTTTAACCGCAGCAAGAAAGGCATCACTCTTGATTTGAAGAAAGAGGAGGGGCAACGGATTGCTCATGAGTTGATCAAGCAGGCCGATGTGGTGATCGCGAATTACCGTCCCGGTGTAACTGAAAGACTGGGTATAGGTTACGACAGGGCGCGGGAGTTGAACCCAAATCTGGTTTATTGTTCCATCACAGGGTTTGGGGAGGAAGGTCCGTATCGTGACCGGCCGGGCTGGGACCCCATCGTGGCGTCGACAGTTGGAATTTACGTTGAACAAGGGGGTAGGGAGGACAACCCCCCGACGTATCTGGTCTTGCCTCTTCCAAGTTACTATACCGCCTTTATGACATCGTTCAGTATCACGACCGCCTTGCTGGCCCGTGAAATGACCGGCAAAGGTCAAAAGGTGGATATTTCCATGTTCAAGACCATGATAACCGTGGCCGGCAGTATGCTTGTTGATTTTGAAGAAAAGATTAGAATTCCTTATTCAAATCCTCAAGGGCAGGCGCCTGTATACAAGCTTTATCAGGGAAGCGACGGTAAATGGTTTTTTATGGCTCTTGGTAATTTAACCTTCGTTTCCAAGTTCGCCCTGGCCATGGGGCACGATGAGTGGCTGGTCGATCCCCGGTTTGAAGGCGCGCCTTTTTTAATCCTTCCGCCCATTAACCTTGAGCTTATAGAGATGTTCAGCGAAATTTTTTCCACCAGGACCAGGGATGAGTGGATTGAGTTCCTCAGGGCTGAAGACATCCCCTGCGCCCCGGCTTTACCTATAGAAAATTATTTTGACGACCCGCAGGTGTTGGCCAACGAAATGGTTGTGGAGATAGAGGAACCCGGCTTAGGCAGTGTTCGCGAAATGGGTGTGTCGATAAATTTTAGCCGGACACCAGGCGGCGTGAAGGGCCGGTCTCCAAAGATTGGTGAACACAATGAGGAAGTCTTGACTGAACTTCTTGATTGTTCGGCCCAGGAGATAACCGGCTTGAAAAAACGGGAAATCATTTAAAGAGGCCTCTGCAAAACCAGTAATTTTGTTGAAATCGCGGAAGGTGAAAATTTAACCCGCAGGAATATTACTAATATTTCGAGGACTTAAATTTGAGCCTGACAAAGAAGTCAGCTAAAGGGCGAAGTTTTGCAGAGGCCGCTTAAAGCGTTTGTCATAAATAAGTTCCGTTTGGCTTTGGGGCGGGAGGAGATATGGTTTTGGTCATTTTCCTAAGTCACCTTAGGACAAACGCCAAAACATCATTTAATTGCCTCCTGTTACATTATATCAGCCGCTGTTAGAAGCTTGATTCACCTTAGTAATCAAACGGAAATTAATTCTGGCAATTACTATAGCTATTTGAGGAAAGTAAAAAAAATGCATCCTTTGGACGGTATAAAAGTAGCGGATTTTACGACAATGATTAACGGCCCATTTGCCGCCATGATGCTGGCTGAAATGGGCGCTGACGTGATAAAAGTAGAACCTCCTGACGGTGATCCCTGGCGCAGTGTTGCCGGTGGTTTTATCTGTTATAACCGGGGAAAGAGATCCATATCCATGGACCTGAAAAAGGATGAAGCCAAGGAAATAGCCTTCGCTCTTATCGCCGAGTCGGATGTTCTTGTGGAAAACGCCCGCTGGGGAGTCTGGCACAGGCTTGGGCTGGACTATGAGTCGGTAGTTAAGATTAAACCGGACATTATCTATTTGTCCTCCCTGGGGCACGGTTCCAAGGGGCCTTACAGTTCGCTGCCAGGTTATGACCCCCTGCTGCAAGCCCGCAGCGGTCAGATGGTTGGCCAGGGGGGTATTGACAAACCACCGGTCTATCATCAGATCGCTATAAACGACCTGGCCTGCCCGATGTTGGCGGCATATGGTGTGGTCCTGGCGCTTCTTTCACGCGCCAGAACTGGCAAGGGACAAAGGGTCGAGATATCGCTTACCAACGCCTCAATTGCTCTGCAGGCGGGTGAGTTTGTGGACTACGCCGGGATGGAAAGAAAATATCTGGGGGGCTCAAACATTCAGGGGTTGAGCGCGACCCATCGCCACTACCAAACCAAAGATGATCGATATATTTTTGTGCTCTGCCCCTATGAAAGACAATGGCAAAGCCTTTGTCAGGTTATAGGGCTGGAGGAACTGCTTTCTGATCCCAGGTTTGAAAATTTTGAAAAAAGGGCGGAAAACGATGAATCGTTGGTGGAATTACTGAGCGAGGCATTCAAAACCAGGACAGCCGATGAATGGGTCGCCGGCCTCGAGGAGGAGGACGTGCCCGTGGCGCTGGGACAGATGGCCGAAGAATTGCCTTACGATCAGCATTGCCTGGAAAATAAGATCTTTGATGAAAGAGAGTATCCGGTGATGGGTAATGTAAGGGCCCCAGGCATTGTACCTCTGTTCTCAGAAATGTCGGGGATTATCAGACGGAGAGCGCCGTTGTTCGGTGAGCATACTGAGGAGGTGCTGGCGGAACTTGGTTATACCAGTGAGAGGATTTCCGAGCTCAAGGACAATAAGATTGTCTATGTGAATGAGGAAGAGTTCGAGTAGTGTAAGAAGTCGGCAGGCGTTTAACCATTACGGTTGTTCTTGATTGTTCTTGATGATTTGTTAAAATTATACGGAAGAATATTAAAAATTGGATTTTAACATAGATATTGACGGACCAAAATCTGGCGGGATCGGGCTCGAAAAAGGTTGTGTGAAAGTTTAATTTGTGCTTTGATTCTCCTAACTGTTTTTATACTGGATAGAAACTGATCAAAAAATCAAGTTTCTGAATTGGTTATCGTTTTTCCCTTAGCGTGAACCCAAAACTGGCGATTTGTTTTTTTTAGGAACGGGTAACAGCAACTGTCAGTAAACTGATTCCAACACAGTCACGGAGGTAAAGCTATGAGTTATTGGTTTTTAGACCCGATGCTGAAAGCTCTTTTTCCCTTGGCCCTTTCCACTACTGTCAAAGGGCTTTCTTCGGTGTTCAGCACACCAACTTTAATCATGGGTTCCAATGTCTTTCCGGAAGGACCCGTGCTTGGGCCTTCGGTGGTGGACATCTGGGGAGCAAGATGTGAAAAGAAGAAGGCGTTTATAGTTACGGACGAGGCCGCTGAAAGGTTCGCTAAAATTGCCGCTAAAACGCTTGAAGGCGGCGGTTTTGCGACTGAAATTTGGAACAAAGCCCTGCCCGAAGCGCCCATGAGTAACGTCAAGGAGGGCGGTGACGCCATGACCGCCTTTGCCCCCGACCTGATCGTGGCAGTGGGCGGCGGATCGGTCATGGACGGCGCCAAGGCGGCCTGGATTCATTACGAGCGGCCGGACATAGAGTACCTGGGTGCGATTTCACCCTTGGAAACTTTGGGCTTAAGGAAAAAGGCCATCTTCGCCGCTGTGCCGACCACCAGCGGCACCGGTTCGGAATGCACCGGTGTTTCCGTGTTAACAGACGAGGAGGTTCACCGGAAAATTCCATTGGCCAATGCGGACCTTCTGCCAGATTTCGCGGTGCTGGATCCAGCTTTTACCGTGACCATGCCCCCCAAGCTGACGGTAGGCACGGGCCTGGACGCGCTGTCTCACGCCGTGGATACCGTGGCCATCGTGTCCAGTAATGAGATCACCGACGCACTTGCTTTAGCGTCTATTGAGATGATTTTCAAGTACCTGCCTCGCGCTTATGTGGAAGGCCACGACCGCGAAGCCAGATTCAGGATGCACGTAGCCGCCAGCACCGCCGGCATTGCCTTTGGGGCGAATTCCACAGCTTTGACACACAGCTTTGGCCACTCCCTGGGCGGTCTCTTCAAAATACATCACGGACTGGCATGTGGGGTCTTTATTCCATACAACTTTCAATTTTATGCCAAAACTTCTGATAAATTTTTAAATATCGCTCGCGCCCTTCGGGTGGAAGGAGAAACCAAGGAGGAAACTCTGAATAACCTGGTCGATGCCATGCGATCCTTCTTCAAAAAATTGGATGTACCGCTTACTCTCAAAGACATGGGTATTCCAAAGGATGAGTTCGAAGAGAAGATGGACCAGTTGGTGCTTTACGCCCATGAGGACATAAGCACCTTCTTTAGCCCCAGACCGATAACCAAGGCCCAGTGTGAACAGGTTTTTAGATGCGCTTACGACGGCAAGGACATAGACTTCTAAGGGAGGGAAAAAGCATGTACGCATATCACGGTCGATTTCTTAAAGTAGATTTAGGGACCAGGACGACTGAGGACATGTCCCTTTCTGAGGATGATTTAAAGAAATATATAGGCGGGGCCACATTGGCGGCCGGATTAATTTACGACCATGTGAAGGAAGGCATGGATCCATTAGCCCCTGAAAGCCCGTTGGTTTTCGCTACCGGGCCGTTTACCGGGTCATCCGTTCCCATGGTCAGCCGCTACGCGGTTTGCGGTATCTCGCCAGTAACAGGGTTATGGGGCGAAGCGACCAGCGGCGGGGTTTTTCCTTTCCGGATCAAGGGTTCCGGGTATGACGGTTATTTTATTACCGGACGCGCGGACGCTCCCGTTTATCTTTATGTAAATAATGGTTCGGCTGAAATAAAAGACGCTTCCAAGTTGTGGGGCAAAGATTCTTATGAAACGCAGGAGGCCATTAAAAATGAGCTTGGCGAAGATTCCATCAGCATCGCCTGTATTGGTTCTGCCGGTGAAAAAGGACTCAAATACGCGGGGGTTATGAATGACGAGGGACGGGCCGCGGGCCGATGCGGCATGGGAACGCTCATGGGTTCCAAAAACCTGAAAGCCGTGGCCGCCGCTGGCAGGATGCGGCCTGAATCCGCCGACCCTAACAGAGTCAGGGAGCTTTCAAAGGAGGCTGCGGCCACCATTCGAGGCAATTTCATGTCCGTGGCCTACCGTGAATATGGCACCATGCTTTATATGGATATGGCCATGACCCTGGGTGACGCCCCGGCCAAGTATTATACCCAGAGCGTTTTTGAGGCGGAAAAGGTGACTGGCCAGGCTTTGCGTCAGGCTTACACTGTCGATAACTACGCCTGCCGGGGATGCCCCATTGGGTGCGGCCGTGTCGTAAAAAATTTCAAGCCGGATCTGAAAAAGGTGGACGGACCCGAATATGAGACC
This sequence comes from Deltaproteobacteria bacterium, assembly GCA_019306365.1. Classification (GTDB taxonomy): domain Bacteria; phylum Desulfobacterota; class Desulfarculia; order Adiutricales; family JAFDHD01; genus JAFDHD01. Next base: position 10,057 of record JAFDLS010000021.1, on the reverse strand, counting down.
GTCGGCGCCTTTGGCCCACTGTGCATGAACTACGATTTTGAAACCATTATCCAGGCCAACCACACCTGCAACCTGCACGGCCTGGACACCATCTCAACCGGCGTCTCCATCGCTTACGCCATGTACTTGTACGATCAGGGCGTATTAACAAAAGACAACGCGGGAATGGAAATTAAATGGGGCGACGGGGAGGCCATATTGAAACTCCTGGACATGGTTGTCAATCAGGAAGGAATAGGCCGGATTATTTCCCAGGGCACTCTGGCCATGGCCCGGGAGTATGGCCGGGATGAAGGCGAGGCGGCTCAGGTCAAGGGTCTGGAGATACCAATGCACGATGGCCGGGCTTTTCACGGTCTGGCTATTTCCTATGCCACCGGCCCCAGGGGCGCTTGCCACCTTAAGGGTGACTACTATAACGTTGAACTGGGCGGGCCGGTTATGGAACTGGACATTTTACCAGGCGATAGAACGGACTCGGCCGGCAAGGCTGAACCTGCGGCTAAGTTCCAGAGCTATAAAGACCTTTTTGACGCGCTCACCCTTTGCAAGTTTGCAAGCCTTTCCGCGACACAGTTGAGCCAGATTCTCAGCGCCCTGACCGGTTGGGAGGTGAGTCCGCTGGATCTTCTGGCCGCGGGCGACAGATCCATCAATCTCAAGCGGGCCATCAGCAATAAGCTCGGGCTGACCCGGGAAGGGGACAAGCTGCCCAAGATCGTTCTTCAGGCCTATACCGACGGCAATGTCCCAGACCAGGTTCCTGATATGGAACTGCTGCTCAAGGATTATTACGATTATCGGCAATGGGACTGGGAGACAGGTAAACCAACCAAAGAGAAATTGATCGAACTGGGATTGGACCATGTAGCGGAGGATATTTATTAACAATGAACGTCAGCGCTTTGTTTCATGGGATACTGGCGGATTTCGTCGGAGTCAAGACCGCCAGTTTTGAACTTGCCTCCGGTTCCACGTATGGCGATCTCCTAACGGAGATCGGCAAACGATATAGCCAGAGCATGCCTGAACAGCTATGGGACCAGAAGGAAAACAGGTTCAACGCCCCGATACTGGCCAAAGGGACGGACCGGGAGATAGAGTCACCGGAAATTCCTCTGGAAGAAGGCGAGGAAATCAAATTTTTCCTTATGATATCCGGTGGATAGGATGATTATAAAATTTGATTCCGGTTGAAAGCTAAAGCTTTATACCTTAAGGTGAGGTAAGCTGATCAGGAACTTTTTGACAACCACTAAAACTTTAATAAGCAAGGCAGCCAGGTGATTACGATCCCTGGCTGCCTTTCTTGTAATAGGCGCAATTCGAGACCTCTGCAAAACTTCGTCCTTTAGCTGAACTCATGAGCGCCGCTTCGCTGACGCTGTAGCGGCATATGTCAGGCTCAAATTTAAGTCCTTGAAATATTAGTAATATTCCTGCGGGTTAAATTTTCACCTTCCGCGATTTCAACAAAATTACTGGTTTTGCAGAGGTCTCAATTCAGGTTGGTTATCAGCGGTTTTGCGCTTAGATTAAAAATAAAAAAATGTTCCTTTGTAAAACTATAATGGTCTGGAAAATCTAGACAGTTGAAGAAGGTGGATTTGCCTAATAAAGATGTCAAGTTCAAAATTTTTTATCAGAAGTTCCCTGGCTTCGGTAAGGGCTTCTTTTTTTCTTCGTTCAAGGGCAGAGCCCTGGAACGAGGAGAAAAACCTGTGGTGTGAGAATCCAACCATGGGATGACTTCTTGCGCCTGCGGCGCGCACACAACTCTGCCGAGTTGTATGCGCCACCCGTCGAAGGCTATCTTTTTTACCTAACCTTCATGTTACCCATGTTTGAAATTATGACAAAACTTGACGTCCCAGACGTAAAAGAGGCCCGGCTGCGGAGGGCTGCCTCTTCAAGATAATTTCGAAAAGAGACCTTAGCCTGACTGGCCAGCGATTGACCGGGAACTATCTGGCAGCCGTTTCATGTCCGCTCCTGCTCGCTCATAAATAATTTGCCCTCTTCCATGAGGGCATTTATATATTGCTAACGCGTTTTGATAAGGTTTTCTTGAGTTAAAGCGGGTTTCCATATAATATGAGTGTTTCCAAATATTATCTTGAAACTCTTGCTGGAAATTGAGGAATTGTGATGCCGTTGAAGAAATTAAGTCATGAGGAGATCAGGGGTATCCTAATAAAAAACTGGATGACGCACGACGCCCTCTGGTTCGGTGAGGCTGCCATGAGGTTTGGGATGGCCGAGGCCAGCCCCATGAATCTTCGAGTCTGCCGGCAGCTGGGCCGAATCGAATTTCGGCGGCTGATGAAGGCGGTCAACGCGTCCAATCCCAAGGATTTCAGCGAGTACATGGAACTGTTTGAGATGGGGAGGGAGGTTTTTGTTCCTGATTTTATGGAGTTTCAAACCGAGTATCCGGGTGATGACTCGCAGGTTGTTCACGTCTTGGACTGCTTCGCTCATAAAGGCATGGAACGGGCGGGGCTTATCGCTGATTATGAGTGCGGCATATTCGAGCGGATCGAGGGGTGGCTCGACGCCATGGAACTGAAATATACCCGGACCCCGGACCTCAGCCGCTGTCTCAAGTTCAAGGGCGAGGTTTGCAAGGTCTATGTCAGGTTCGATTTTTAAACGCCGCCTTAGATTCATGGTTCCGCCCCGCCTTTTGACGTCGAACCAACCTGCCCTTGCCTGGAACCAGGGCATGATGCTAAACCGGAAAGCGGGAGGAAAAGAAATGGCTGGTGAATCCCTGATTATCATTGGCGCCGGGCTGGCCGGTCTATCAACCGGGTCCTACGCTCAAATGAACGGGTATCGCTCGCGTATCTTCGAGCACCACAGCAAGCCCGGAGGCGTGGCCGCGACCTGGAAGCGTCAAGGCTACGTTATTGAGGGCGGGATCCACTTCCTGATGGGCCACAGGCCGGGCCAGTCGGCTTACGAACTTTACCGCGAACTGGGGACCGCCCAGGTCAACACCTTCCCTGATATTACCACCTATGGCCGGTTCATAGACGAGTCCAGTGGGCGGTACCTGGACGTTACAACGGGCCTTGACCGGCTGGCCGATGACTTAAAAGGGGTTTCCGAAAACGATACCGCCCTCGTTTCCGGCCTGGTCGCCGGAGTCCGTGTCATGCAGGGCCGTGATCTGACCGGAATGGCTTTGAACAAGCCTCCGGAACTGACCCGTGTCTGGGACCGGTTGAAGTTCGTGTGGGACCTGCGCGGTCTGCTCAAATACTACAGGGGGAAATACGCCCGGTCCATGGGTGAGTTTGTTCAAGAGGTTCAAGACCCGTGGCTGCGATGGGTTTTAGGGAATATGTTTATGCCCGAGGTGCCGGTCTGGTTCGTTCTCATGATCTGGGGTTTGCTGGCCGACCGGCAGCTTGGCCTGCTTAAAGGCGGTTCAGCCGGGTTTGTCCGGCCCATTGAAAAACGTTACCTGGAACTGGGAGGACAGGTGACCTACAGGGCCACGGTGGAAGAAATCCTGGTCGAAAACGACCGGGCCGTGGGGGTGCGGCTGGCCGATGGCAGCGAACACCGGGCTGACGTGGTGGTTTCCGCCGCGGACGGTTACGGGACCATCTTTAAGATGCTTAAAGGCCGCTACCTGAACGATAAGATCAGGGACAGGTTTTCAAAATGGGAACTCATAAGGCCTGTGGTGATGGTCAGCTTCGGGGTGGCTCGTGAATTTAACGATGAGCCGTGGCTGAGCGTCATCAAACTGAAACAGCCGATAAAGCTGGGGCAGGGGGAGATCAATGAAATCATAGTGCGCATTTTCAATTACAGCCAGGAGTTCGCCCCGCCGGGCAAGACCGTGGTCCAGGTTTTATTTGAATCGGAATGGGATTTTTGGAATGAACTGCAAAAGGATCGCCCGAGATATGACGATGAAAAACAGCGGGTCGCCACGGAAGTCCTCAGCAGGCTGGAGGCTCGATATCCGGGGATTTACGCCCTGGTGGAAGTGACTGACGTGGCCACACCCTATACTACCTGGCGCTATACGCTCAATTACAGGGGGGCGTATGAGGGATGGCTGCCGACCCCCAGGGTCATCAACACGGCCATCCCACGGACTCTGCCCGGGCTTTCGAATTTTTATATGGCCGGTCAGTGGATCATGCCAGGCGGCGGTGTGCCTCCGGTTATTATTTCAGGCCGTCACGTGGTTCAGATTTTGTGTCATCGAGACAGGAAGCCTTTTCAAGCCAGCGTTCCTTGAGGCCGTACCTGGATGGTAAATAAGATCGGCGCTTTAACCGGGGCGGAAATTCGTCAAACAGTCAGTTTAAAATCTAATCGCTTTAAACCGAAAAGGCGGGAGCATTCATGAAAAATAATCAAGCCGCGACGTTCTGGCGCTACAGGTGGATAATCTTCCTGATTCTGGCCCTAGCCTACTTGATCGTATACTTTCACCGGCTGTCTCTGTCCGTGGTGGCCAATGACCTGGTCAAGACCTTTGAGGCGACAGCCAGCGCCATGGGGCTGCTGGGATCCATTTATTTTTACTGTTACGCCCTGATGCAGATTCCGGCGGGGCTCCTTTCAGACTCGATAGGACCCAGGAAAACCGTCACCTTTTCCCTGCTCGTCGCCTCCCTGGGAAGTGTCATCTTCGGCCTGGCCCCCAACCTGGGGATCGCGTTTTTAGGAAGGGTTATGGTGGGGCTGGGGGTGTCCATGGTCTTCATCCCAACCATGAAGATTTTATCCCAGTGGTTTCTCAAGGGTGAGTTCGCCCTCATGACCGGCATACTCAACGCCATCGGCGGTATCGGGGTGCTGGCGGCCACCTGGCTCCTGGCGTGGATGACCGGCCTGATGGGGTGGCGTGTATCCTTTGAACTGATCGGGGCGTGCACCTTCGGCGTGGTCGTTCTGACATGGCTGGCGGTTCGGGACCGGCCCGAGGACAAGGGCTGGCTTCCCGTCAAGGCGCTTGAGGCTCAAAGCGCTGAAACCGCGCCTCAGCAGATTTCCCTTCGGGAGGGTCTGAAAAGGGTTATCAGAGAAAAGTACTTCTGGCCGCTGGGGCTCTGGTTTTTCTTTGATTGCGGAGTGTTTTTCGGTTTTGGCGGCCTGTGGGGCGGACCGTACCTCATGCACGTCTATGGGATGACCAGGTCTGAAGCAGGCGCGATTCTCTCCATGATCGCCTGGGGTATGATCGTGGGCAGCCCCCTGCTGGGTCTGCTGTCGGATAAAATTTTGAAAAGCCGCAAGAAAACCATTATCATCTGCAACGGCCTTCTGCTGGCGGACCTCTTATTTTTAAATATCTTTCCGAACGACCTGCCGCGCGCAGCACTGTACGCGGTTTTTTTTGTGTTCTCGGTAGCATCCTCCGCTATTGTAATCATTGGATTTACAACCACCAAGGAGCTGTTTCCGGTTGAAATCGCCGGGACCTCCGTTGGCATGGTGAATTTTTTTCCGTTTCTCGGCGGCGCTGTCTTCATGCCGGGCCTGGGGCGGGTCATCGATACATTCCCCAAATCAGCCCAGGGGGTGTACTCGATGGAGGCCTACACCGCCTTATTATTGATTCTGCTGGCGGCCTCAGTGGTTTCACTGATTATGGCCTTTTTGATGAAAGAAACCCTTTCCAAGAAAACGGCTTAGAGCGGCGGGCGAAACGATTTGATTTTTCTAAAAACTATTGGCTGAGGCAGCCATACCGCAGGCATTCATCCGGATTTTTTTTCTGCGTTGCCCGGAACGAGGACCCTGCAAAACCAGTAATTTTGTTGAAATCGCGGAAGGCGAAAATTTAACCCGCAGGAATATTACTAATATTTCGAGGACTTAAATTTGAGCCTGACAAAGAGGTCGGCAAAAGGACGAAGTTTTGCAGTGGTCCCGGAACAGTATCAGTAGCACTCGTTAAGCCTTGCGTTGAATTCCTCGAGGCTGAACGCGTATCCCTGTGTGCCGTGACACTCCACGGACATGGAAGCGCACGCGCTGCCGATTCTGGCGCACTGCTCGATGTTTTTGCCCTGGATCAGGCCGCTGATCAGCCCGCCTCTGTATGAATCGCCGGCGCCTGTCGGGTCCAGCACCGCCTTTGGCTTGCCCGCGGGGATACTTATTTCGCCGTCAAGCGTGCAGACCTGTGAACCCCGCTCTCCCATGGTCACAATTATGGCCCCGGCGCATCCAAGCAGGTCTTCCTTGCTTAAGCCGGTCTTGCTGATAATCAGGTCAAGCTCGTAACCGTTTGAGATCAAAATCCGGCACCCCTCTATGGACTGAACCAGGTCTTTCCCGTGCAGCATGGGCAGTGATTGACCGGGATCAAAGATATAGTCGATCCCTTTGGCCTTGCAGAGGCGCGGGTAGTTCACCATGTCCTCAAGGTTGCCGGGAGAAACGATAACAACAGTCTCCTTTGGATCGAGTTTGTCAAAATCTAGCGAGGAAGAATAATTCATGGCCCCGGGGTTGAACACGGTGATCTGGTTGTTTGCCTGGTCCGTGGTTATGTAAGCGCCGGCGGTAAATTCGTTCTCTATGACTTTGATGTATTCGGTGGATATTCCGTTTTTCTTCAGCCATTCGAAGTAATTATGATAATCTTGACCGATTGTGGCGGATATTATCGGTTTTTCGCCCATCAGGGTAAGCGCGTAGGCTATATTACCCGCCGTACCCCCGAAATTCTCTTTTATACCGTTCACCTGGAAGCAGACGTTCAGGTTATTTACCTTCTCGGGGAGGATATGCTCCGAAAAGCGGCTCGGGAAATCCATGGTCCTGTCATAGGCCAGTGAACCGGAAACAATGATTTTCATATTTTAAGACCTCTCAATTTATAGTAATTGCCAAAATTACCTTCCGTTTGATTACCAAGGTAAATCAAGACTCTAACAGCGGCTGCCATGATATAACAAATGGCAATTACATGATGTTTTGGCGTTTGTCGTAAAGCGCTCAGGAGAATAGCCAAAACTATACCTCCTCCTGCTCCAAACTCAAACGGAACTTATTTATGACAAACGCTCTAGCCGCTTTGGTTTGTAACTTCCTTGTAGAAGGCCAGATTCTCCTTGAGCAGTCCCGGAATCTGGAGGTTGTAAGGACATTTTTCAAGGCATTCTTCACACTCGGTGCAGTTCTCAACGCTTTCCATGGCGGCTTTAACCATCTGAACGGCCACAACCGGCGCGAGCCTTCGGGCGGATGACCTGAAACTCATTACATTCGGGATCATGACCCCCTGCTCGCAGGGGATACAGTATCCGCAGCGATGGCAAAACCTCGTGCCAAGTTCGGACCTTATCTTCTCGATATCCCGAAGATCAGCGTCTGTCAGAGGTTCTCGCGAGCGGTAAAGCCCCACGACCTCATCCACCTCGCCGGTCGTCGAAAAGCCGGGAATGGGCACAACGTACGGGTGCTGCTGAAGGAACTTGAAGCAGAGATCCGCCCGTTCCAGAAGACCTCCCCCCAGCGGCTTCATGCCGATAATGCCCATGTCATGCTCCTGAGCCGCCTTGAAGAGTTCGTCCGCCGGTTCCTTTTCGATAAAATTGAATGGGAACTGGATGGTGGCGAAGAGGTTGGTGAGGCAGGCCTTGATGGCCGTGGCAATGTCATGTGAGCTGAACCCGATGAACTTGACCTCCCCCCGGTCGCGCGACTGCCGCACGGCTTCATAAGCGCCGCCGGGCGCCAGCACCTGTTCGAGCGTATCCTCGTTCGGGATATTGTGAAACTGGTAGATGTCTATGTAATCGGTTCTGAGGTTTTCGAGGCTGTATTTGATGTGTTTAGCCGCGCTTTCTGCGTCTCTTTTTTGTGTTTTCGTGGCCAGGACGACCCTGTCCCTGACTGATTCCAGGGCCTGACCGATCTTTTTTTCGCTGTCGCCATAGACGTTGGCCGTATCAAAAAAGGTGATGCCCCGATCAAAGCAGTGCTTCACCACCTTGACACCGTCCTCAAAGCCCAGGGGAATGATGGGTATGCCGCCAAATCCCAGTTCAGTCACAACTAGGCCGGTTTTACCAAGGCTCACTGTTTTCATATAGCGCCTCCGATTTAATTAAATTGGGGGTTTTTCAACTATTATGCTGTAAATCGCCTGACCGGTCAAGGGCTTTGGAAGCTGTGTTCCGGGCGCGGAACAGCCCTGATGAAACCGGTACGATAAAGCTTGACTTTTGAGCACAAAGCGGCATACATTAATCAATATAATCAAAATAGACAGCGCGAATGTTTCCATGGATTTGATCACGTGTAAAGGCGAGGTATATCCGTTAATAGAGCGTTTATGAGGCCATGAAGGGAAGCGCCAGGGATTTATCGACCGGGCTTTAAGGGGTCAAAATCTATCTTAAATGACAACAAATTGGTCGAAAAGGAGGGTTGGGCCATGGCGAGAATCAAGATCAGGGACTTACCCAAAGACATGAAAATCCGCAAGGATGAGATGAAAAAAATCATGGGGGGTATCGCGCCGAGCTTCGGAAGGGTAAAGGTAATACCTGCCCTGTATGGGTCCGACGATGACGGGTGTGAGCCTGAGGTTGAATACTTCTTTTCTCCGTCTGAAACGGGAAACTGCTAATAATAAAACCGGAAGCACCTCGAAAAGAACCTGAAACGAAATTTTCACCCATCCATACAAAAAAGAACTTCCGCGCGCGTCGCGAATCTCAAAGGAAAAAAGAAGAGGGCGCGTGACAATTATTTTTTTGGCGGGTTCATTACCGGGGAAAAAACAATCTATTAAATAAGTATAGTGTCCCCAGATTCAATTTTAGTTTGATTTTGCCTTCTGATTTGAATGGTTGAGGATTGTAAATGGCAAAATATGGGAAGCAGTATTTCCTGATGTAATACAATATGATACAGAAAATATATAGCGTTAATATGCAGAACTTTGTCTGCTTAATACACTTCGTTAGGCGTCAGAAACTACCGAGGAAACAACGATGAGCCAAGACACCATTTATGAAGACGGGAACTACCTTAAGAAAAACCCGACATGGCATGAAGAAGACTCGCCATGGAAGGCTAAACAAATAGCGAAAATGCTAAAGAGCAACAACATTATCCCGTCAAGAATATGTGAAATTGGATGTGGAGCAGGCGAGATATTGAATTGCTTGGCAAATGAATATGGTGATGATGTTGTATTTTCCGGGTATGACATTTCCCCGCAAGCATTCGAGATTTGCAGAAAGAAGGAGAAACAGAACCTTCACTTCTTTTTGAAAGACCTGCTTGACGAAGAGGCAATTTCATTCGACGTGGTGATGGCTATTGATGTGTTCGAACACGTCGAGGATTACTTTGGGTTTCTGCGCAAACTAAAGAAAAAAGGGACATACAAAATATTCCATATCCCCCTGGATTTGTCTGTGCTAACGGTTTTACGTAGCACGCCTATATTAAAAGGCAGACAATCATTTGGGCATATTCACTACTTTACAAAAGAAACTGCTTTAGCAACTTTGAAAGACACAGGATACGAAGTGGTAGATTATTTTTATACGAGGGCCTTTTTAAAACTTCCGAGATATCGCGGTTGGAAAATCAATCTGATGAAGCTGTCTAGAAGTCTTTGCTTTTCACTTCATCATGATTTGGCTGTAAGAATACTTGGCCGTTTCTCATTGTTGGTTCTGGCGACGTAGAATAGATCGCCTAATCGGGTAAAGGGGAGATTTTAACTCCCCCTCCCCACACCACCTAGCATGCGGGTCCGCACTAGGCGGTTCACAGAGGCGACCGGGCCGTAGCCGGGTAATGAATGTTCACCCACCGTTCTTTGACAGATACCAGGCCTTGTTCTTTAAGCCGCTGATTTGCCAGTGTCGAGCTATGAGGATTCTGCTTGTGTTGCTGCCGATAGTTCGCTCACTAAATCTGGGGACACCATACCAATTTATTGACTTCTTCTGAGGAATATCCTACGATGTTGCCATGGCGAAACTGTTAAGGGTTGTGGCCCCGGATACCCGCATCTTATTACACCGCGAGGTAACCGGCGTCTGCCCGTATT
>JAFDLS010000215.1 GCA_019306365.1 Deltaproteobacteria bacterium | reverse complement strand
ATTAAATTTATCTAAGGAATAAATTCTGAAGTTTCAAATGGAAAAGAATTGCCAACCAGGGATAAAAAAATCAGACTACCCGCAGCTGTAAATAATCATTGTTTTTTATCCCTGGTATTACTGGCCGGCAAACTCCTGGAAAACGATACCCCATATATAACTAAACAGAAACGCGGCGGCGAGTTAACCGCCTTATAATGAGAGATCGACGCAGAGGATCAGGCGCGACGCTGAAAGGTCTCTATTTATCAGCTTTCTTTGGCCGCCTGGTGTTTAAGCGGGTATAGAATTGCCGGGAAGTATACAGCGCCCCCAGGGGATTATGCGCCAGCACTCGATCCTTGACCGCCAGTACCGTCACCGGGGTCTTGGAATGTTTAATGAATAACGTATCATCACCCACGCACAGCCCGAGCAGGATATTGAGTTCACATCCTTGAGCGTCCAGCACGGCGGCCTGACCGATAGGATTACACATAGGCTGACGTGACCCGGAGACAATTTTATCCTCTTCGGGCAGGTCCACATCATCTGAACTCAACGCCCCGCACATGCAGGAAACCGAAACCACCTCAAAGCCCTCATTTAAAAGCAAATTGCTAAAAAGTTCCGCCTCCTCTGACAGGCCCACGCAAAAGGCCAGACCCAGCTTTTTACACCCCCGAAGTTTCGCGTAAAGGATCGTTTCCTCTACCCGGGTGAGCCTGCCGTAATCCTTCCAGGTCCTAGCTACATCCTGAGCCATCCGCTTATTTTCCGGTTCCATGAGTTTGGTTTTAGCCTGATCGATTAATTCAATTTGGGTCAGCGAGGGACAAAAGTCCGGGGCCTGACTGAGATCACCTATAAAACATCGCTTACGAGCGCAGTAACTGCATTGGATTTCTTGATCGTCCATGGGACCTCCAGTTTCATTGTTTTTTCAATATTAAAACCGCTTCGGTAGTAGCGTCTTGACAAGAAACATGGTTATAATTATCATTCAAGACACTTGTCACTACCGAAATTTCAAAATAAAACTCTTTTTAATTGGAAACAAATATAGGATAAATTAGTAAAAGAGTCAAATAATCACGACAAAAATAAAATAAGAATCGTTCGGCGATTTAAATTAGAAATCAAGGTGATGAAATGAGAGAAGCCGTGATTGTAAGCGCGGTCCGAACACCGTTGGGCAGTTTCAATGGTTCACTGGGTAACATTGGCGCTACAAAGCTGGGCGCCATTGTTATCGAAGAAGCTATTCGCCGTGCCGGAATCGAAAAAAGTGAAGTGAATGAAGTAAACATGGGCCAGGTTCTGCCTTGCGGGTATGGACAAAACCCGGCCAAGCAGGCGGCTGTGCTGGCAGGGCTGCCTTGGGAGGCGGAATGTCTGACCTTAAATAAGGTTTGCGGCTCAGGGTTGAAAGCCGTAATGCTGGCCGCCCAGGCGATTCAACTTGGCGACGCGGACGTGGTTGTGGCAGGCGGTATGGAAAACATGAGCCTGGCCCCCTTTTACCTTGACAAGGCTCGTTTCGGTTACAGAATGGGACATGACGCCTTGATTGACTCCATGGTTCATGATGGCTTGTGGGATGTCGTAAACGACTTTCACATGGGTATTTCCAATGAACTCGTGTCAGAAAAATATAATGTGAGCCGTTTAGACCAGGACAGGTACGCTGAGGAATCATACCGGCGAAGCCTGGAAGCTATAAAGACAGATAAATTCAAGGACGAAATCCTCCCGGTTCAGGTGCCGCAGAGAAGAGGAGATCCCATTTTTTTCAGCCAGGACGAATGCCCGCGAGAAACAACGCTGGAAGCGCTTTCCAAAATGAAACCGGCCTTCAAAGAGAAAGGACTGACTACCGCTGGCAACGCGTCGGTCATATCCGACGGGGCCGCGGCGGTGGTCGTTATGGCCCGGGAAAAGGCCGAAAGATTGGGATGTTCGATTATGGCCTCTATCGGCGCTCAAGCGTCGGTAGGTCTTGACATGAAGTACGTTCTGGTTGCGCCCATTCTGGCGGTGCCCAAATGTCTTCAGAAGGAAGGGCTGACACTTAAAGACATAGACCTCTTTGAAATAAACGAGGCCTTTAGCGGGTCAACGGTCGCGGTCATGAGGGAGTTAGAAATTGACCCCGCAAAAGTGAACGTCAATGGCGGAAGCGTCGCTCTGGGTCACCCCATCGGAGCAAGCGGCTGCCGGGTTCTGGTCACCCTGCTTTATGAGATGATTCGTGGAAATAAAAAAAACGGCCTGGCTTCTCTTTGCCTCGGAGGCGGGGAAGCGGTGGCCATGGTGGTGAAACGAACCTGAAGTGAATAAGGAGAGTCCATGAATTTTGATTTAACCGAAGAGCAGAAGTCGATTCAAGAAACAGCCGTCAGATTCGCCAAACGCGAGCTTGAACCGGTAGCAGCCGAACTGGATCAGACCAAGAACCGGGACATACTTAAAAACAATTTAAAAAAGCTGGCTGAACTGGGCTTTATGGGTTTTTGCATTGATTTCGGCTATGGGGGTATTGAGGCGGGAGCTGTGGCTTTCTCTTTGGCCATCACTGAACTGGGTCGAGCCTGCGCCGCCACGACTGGTACCGCGGCTGTTACCAATATGGTAGCCGAGGTTATTCAATCTATAGGAACCGATGATCAAAAGCAAAAATACATCCCTCCGCTTGTAAATGGAGAGTATCCGGCCGGGAGTTTCGCCCTGACTGAAAACACCGCCGGTTCAGATCCGGCGGGAATGAAAACCTCCGCCGTCCTGGATGGGGATCATTGGATTCTCAACGGACACAAGATGTTTATCACCAGCGCTGAATACGCCGGAGTGTTTGTTACCTGGGCGGTCACAGACAAGGAAGCCCCTAAAGGAAAAGGCATCAGCGCTTTCCTGGTGGAACCGGATTTCCCCGGATTCGTGATTGGAAAAGACGAAAAAAAGATGGGCCAGCACGGCGCGTCCACCAACGAACTTATTTTTGAAAACTGCCAGGTTCCCAGACAGAACCTGCTTGGAATAAAAAATGACGGCTTCCGTATCGCCGTTTCAGAACTTGCCGGAGGCCGAATTGGCGTTGGATCCAAAGCCCTGGGGATTGGGCTGGCCGCCATGGATTATGCCACCAACTACGCCAAGGAAAGGATTCAGTTCGATGCGCCCATCGCCTCCAACCAGGCCATTCAATGGATGATCGCGGATAATTACACCCGTTTAGAGGCGGCCAGGCTGCTGCTGCTTCAGGCCGCGTATTTAAAAGACCAAAATAAATATTTTGGCAAGGAAGCCTCAATGGCCAAGCTCTTTGCCACGGAGGCGGCAAACAAGGCCTGTTACGACGCCATGCAGATTTTGGGCGGATATGGATATACCCAGGATTATCCCATAGAGCGTTTCTATCGGGACGTGCGCGTAACGAGCATTTACGAGGGAACCAGTGAAATTCAGCGGCTCATTATCGCCAGAAATTTCCTGAGATGAGCAACACCTGAAAAAAAATCAAGGGGAAGAAAATGGGCATGAATTTAACAGTCTTTTATGATTATTTATGACCTTACGCCTACCGGGTGGCCACCTGGTTAGAGAGTATCAAGACAGAGGTCGCGGGAAGTCTCTCCATTCAATGGAAGGCCTTCTCACTGGAACAACAAAACAGCAAGGATGGTCCGGATTTTATGATCTGGGAACACCCGGAATATCACGGCAAAGGCGTTCCGGCCCTCGCGGCAGCCAAGGCAGCCAAAAACCAGGGTGATTCGTTCTTTCTTAAATTTCACCTGGCTGTTTTTGAGGCCAGGCACGACAAAGGGAAGGACATTGCTGACCGGAAACTGCTTCAAGAAATCGCCCAAGGCGCGGGTCTTGATTTGGCAAGGTTTGAGCATGACTTGACTCAAGCAGAAACCTGGCGGGCCGTGGGAAAAGATCATCTGGAATCCAGACAGAAATACGAGGTCTTCGGAGTACCCACCTTGATCTTTGAATCGGGATTGGCGCTTTTTGTTAAACTTGGTTCGCTTCCTGAGTCCAGGGAAGAGAGAATATCCCTCTTTGAATTGATTTATGAGACGGGAAATAAAAGGTCGTATATCGTCGAATTAAAACGACCTTGATATTTAGTTATTAACTTTAGAACCTGTCGCCCGGCCTTGTTTAATGGAGTTATCGGGGAATAAAACAGGAGACGGTTGGGCATCCATCCGTCTCCTGTGAGCCTTCCCACGTCCGTAATGTCACATTTAAAAATCAGAAACCATGAATCGCATTAAATATGGCTTCCTTTCAAACCCTGAAGTCCCTTGATATACCATATTTCTCCCAGATGATTTCCGGCGTGCTGCAAGATCGTCCCCCCGATCACCTCATACAAGCTTCGTTTCCCCAACA
>JAFDLS010000214.1 GCA_019306365.1 Deltaproteobacteria bacterium | reverse complement strand
TTAAGGACAGGGAAAAGCTTGAAAATCATTTCCGACCTTGCCTCCAGCATGTCCTTCCTTTCACTCTTGGTGAGAGAATACGTCCCCAGCAGCAGATTGTCCGAGACACTCATCGTACCGAACAGCTGCCTGCCCTCAGGCACGCTGGCGACTCCTTTTCTGATTATCTTATCCGGGGGCATATCCGTTATGGATTCATTATTAAATGTGATTTTCCCACTGCGAATGCCGAGCAGCCCGGTTAGCGTTTTTAATAACGTCGTTTTACCTGCGCCGTTACTTCCCAGCACAGCAACAATTTCATTGCTGTTAACAGTAAGACAGACATTCTTTAACGCCTGGGCGTCTCCATAAAAAGCGGAAACATCCTCGACAACCAATAAAGACTTGCCTGATTGTCTTGCAACTTTCTTTGGTTCGGACTCTTGAGAATCGGTCATTGCTAATCCTCTTCTCCGAGGTACGCCTTTATAACCCCTGGATCTGCCCTGACATCATCGGGTGAACCATCCGCAATTTTTCTACCATAATCCAGGACAATCACGCGCTTAGAAATAGACATGACAAAAGGCATGTTGTGTTCAACAATAATGACCGCCAATCTATTTTCTACGAGTTTCTGGACAAGGTCGCCAAGCTTGGCAATTTCGTGAGCGGCCAGTCCGGACGCTGGCTCGTCCAGCATAATTAGATTAGGCTTCACACCGAGCGAACGAGCTATACCCAGCATTTTCCTCTCACCCAAGGGAAGACTATTGACATCATCGGCTGCTCTATGTTCCAAGCCAACCATCCTCAAGTTCTCCAGCGCTTCACCCCGAGTGCGATTTTCCTCCTCCCGCGCCGATCTCAGTCGAAATCCTGCGGCGAACATTCCCGTTCGACTTCCCGTATGACAGCCGACCATTGCATTCTCAAGCACCGTCATGCTGGAAAAGAGCTCCTCCAGTTGAAAGGTTCGGCTAATCCCCAGGTGAGCGACCATGTGTGCCGGGAGACCGGTAATATTCTGCCCCTGGAAATACACATCGCCTTCATCGGGAAAGTACATCCCCGTGGTCACGTTGATAAAAGTTGTTTTTCCCGCACCATTGGGCCCGATTATTGAGACAATACCCTCTTTTTCCAATCTAAGGCTCACCCCACAAAGAGCCCGAATTCCGCCGAAACTCTTCTCCAACTGAATGACCTCAAATAGCGAAGAGCCCACACCAACTTTGCTACTGGACTGCCCAGATTTATGTCGTGGATCCCCTGAAGC
Organism: Deltaproteobacteria bacterium; assembly: GCA_019306365.1. Classification (GTDB taxonomy): domain Bacteria; phylum Desulfobacterota; class Desulfarculia; order Adiutricales; family JAFDHD01; genus JAFDHD01. The sequence goes on along the minus strand of JAFDLS010000214.1, from coordinate 5,148 downwards.
GATCATAAAGTTTTCTTCCGAGATTGATTAACTGGTCTATCCATCCGGTTAGTCCTCGAGGCATAAATATGAGCACAATGATTATCAATATTCCAAAGAAGATAGCATCAACCTCACTGGTCATAACCGGAAATATTTTCCCGAGGTAACCGTGTATCAGTTCGGTCAGCCACAAGACCACGAAGGTCCCGGTTAAAGGACCCCTGAGATGTCCTACACCACCGATGATGATCATCATTAGAAGTTCAACGAGTAAAGGGAAACCAAAGGAATCAGGCACTGCAAAGCGAAGGTAGAAGCAAAAAATACTCCCTGCAAAGCTGGCCATAACAGCAGTCAGTATAAAAATCTGAAGTTTATACTTAGCCACGTTGACACCAATACTCTGACTGGCGACCTCGCTATCATGGAATGACTTCATGGCACAGCCAATACGGGAGTTAATAAGGTTAGAGCAAAACCAGTAGCAGCCCAGACAGAAAGCCCAGGACAAATAATAGAAATGGAGATCAGTCTTGAACACAAAACCGCCCAAAGAAAGAGCCGGTATCCCTACCAAGCCTTCAGGGCCGCCAGTAAGATTAGTAAGCTGGGCTGCAACAACTTGTGCAATGAGAATAATGGCAAATGTGGCGCAGGCAAGGTAGAAACCTCGTAACCTCAACACGGGAGCGCCCACGATGTAGGCAATCAAAGCCACACAAATGGCGCCGACAAATATACCTGGCAAGGGGGGTATAATTCCTCTGGCCGATAATATACCTGGAATGTAAGCCCCTAAGCCAAACCAGGTGGGATGGGCCAGAGAGAATAGACCAGCCTGGCCCATTAATAGCCCCATCCCGATAGATAACATGCCATATATGGCCACAAAAAACATGACGCTCACAATGTAGTTGCTCCGAACAATGATTGGCAGGACAATAATCGCGGTCAGAAAAATCAGCCAGGGAATATTTGTTTTGAACCTGCCGTCCTCTTTCATGGGAATATTTTCCTTCTCCGGCGGGAAAAATCGATTGTTTGAAATATCAAGAATAGGACCATAATGGAAAGAGCGAGAGCATCCTTCCAACCCGTCGAAATAAATCCAGCGACGAATCCTTCCACTAAACCCAGTGCCAGTCCAGCCAGAACTGTACCGCCTATACTCCACCCACCGACTATAGCAACCACAAGCCCTTTCAAGGCGGCCATGAGGCCTATATTATAGCCGGTAAATGCAATCGGGGTGATCACAATGCCTGCCAGAGCCCCTAAAGCTCCGGCAAGACCAAAACAAAAAAGTCTGAATTTGCTGACATCAACTCCTATCAAACTGGCGGCAATTTGATTAATGGAAGACGCTCTCAAGGCTTTTCCAAAAAGCGTGTAGTTGAAAAACCATAAAAGCCCCAAGGTCACAATGACCAAAACACCTGTCACAACGATGGCTTGCGGTATAAGCGTAGCCCCTAAAATATTGATAGGCTCGATTTCAATGAAGGGTTTCACGGTACGCGTTTCGGAACCGCACGTGATAAGAATAATTCCTTTAATTACCGACGCAGAGGCGATGGTTATCAGCATGTAAGTCATTTCCGTGGGGTATCTGACGGGACGTATCACTATACGCTCCAGCAGGATAGCTATCAGGACTGTGCATGTTATTGCCAGAATGACCGCATAAGCCAATCCTAATCCTGCGTCAAAAAATACCCAGGTAAGCATGCCGCCTAACATGACGAATTCGCCCGTAGCGAAATTCATAACACCGCTGATGAGAAATACGGTGCTCCAGCATATCCCTACAATGGCATAAATGCTCCCGCTCGTTATTCCTGAAATTGCGTATTGGATAATCTGTGACAAAAGTGTCATGGCCGGCAGTTACATACCCTTTGGTTTAGCGTAGTGTTCACAGCCCTCAACCAAAAACAAAATATGCCTAAGAACGAACCCATAATGGGTTGATCAATTAATAATTTCTTGCAACTTTAATGCCGTATTTTTATGTCTTGATAAATCTTTGATATCAATATTGTTTTTGAAATTGATGTTGAAATTGCATCATTGTCGAATTATGCTATTTCGTAAATTTGTTTTTTATGGTAGAATTATTCAATTTGACACGCAGAGCACTTTCCATGCCTCCGGCAGGTATTTTTATATAAAATGGCGTCAAATTCAAATATTAGAAGATTGCTTATTGAACAGTAAATAGCTTGGAATTCATACATATATGATCCAGCAATGGGCTTGAATCACCCTCACGGCATGTTGAGGAAAAAGGAGGTGTCGCAATGCAAAAACCAGATTGGTGGAATAACCTGGACCAGGAAGAAAAGCAAATCCTGATTCTGATATCCATGATCCCACCTCCTGTATCACTGGACAACCTGATAGACCTTACATCCATAAGCGCTGTAAAGGTGTTGAGGCTCATAGAAAATTTGAAGAAGAGAAAGGCTATCTCCGTTTATGATTCACTTGGCAATGGTTATTACAATTTCAGGCACCCGAAGCTTTCGGAATTTGTGCTTCAGCAGATCTCTGATAAGAGAAAACAGGTTGAGGCCAAGAAGTTAATTTCTTTTTTTGATGGGCATCTGGAAGAGGGGCTCAAAAAATGCCTCATGATGACCCATTTTTATCAGATATCAGCATTGAAGCCCAAAGATTTTGGAAGGATTCTAAGCTCGGCAGAATATTGCCTGTCTTTAGATTTGAAGGACGATGCGGCCGGATACTATCGAATAGTCCTGGATAATTTAAGTGTGCGCAGGAAATCTTTAGATGAAAAGGAGGTTTGCGTTGACGCCACGCTGGGTATGATAACGGCGCATGGTCATCTGATTCCCCTTTCCCAGCAAAAGGCACTTTTAAAACGGTCGTTGCGTTTCGCAGAGGAGTTGAAAGACAAGGAGAGACTCGCAAGGCTTAACCTGGCATATGCTCAGATATGGAAGACCGGTGGAAATTACAAAAAGGCAGCATTCTTGGAAGACCTTTTGAAAAAGGCTGCACTCTCAACAACTGATTTCCTTTTCTGGCAGGGTAGAGTGGCCGAAGCTGTAAAGCGTTATGAACAGGTCATTGGGAATCTTGAAGAATTTTCTTCCGATGAAACCACATTACAAGCTTGCGCCGCTTTAGGATGGTGTTACGGGATATGCGGCCAAACCGCCAGGGGCATCGGGCTTATTGAGGCGGTAAGGATGAAAGCAGAGGAATCAAGTTTGAGCGAAGTAAAAATCTACGCCGATCTTATGACCTCCTTAACATTGCTGGATGCCCGTCGGGTTTCAGAGGCGGAAGCCTACCTAAACCTGGGCTGTCAATGCAATGATGGCCTATGTCCGCTTTCATTACGGCGATTTAAAAACATGTTTCAAATTTCAGAATCGAGCGCATGAAAATTCAAAAAAAATCGGATGGCCACACCACAGAGGGCCCTGGAATTTCGAATATATTGATGCGCTTGAAGACGCTGGCATGGTTCACCCAGAAATGAATTATGAATCGGAACTACGGCGTATTTTAAATTGGCCGGATATTTATATGAAAGGCGTTGCTTATCGCTACAAGGCTCAAAGATACCTTAAAAATAACCGCCCAAGAAAACAGATATATAAGGATCTCGGTTTGAGCTCGGATTTTCTTATCCGAGCAGGGGCAAAATTGGAATTGTCTCGAACACAGATGCTTATGGCACGACTTCTATTAGAGGATAATGACCCTCAAAACGCGCAAAAACTCTTAAAGGATGCCTGGGATGTGATATCCAATGTCAATGAAGATCTTTTTCCAGCAGATCTAAAACAATATATTGCCGAGGAGGATCAGGAGGAACTGCTTATTAGAACAATTGTTGAAGTAGGTAATACATTAGGCATAGTAAGAAATGAGAAAAAGTTATTGGAGCGCATAATAAACCTGACCATGCGGTTTACCACGGCTGAACGAGGCGGCTTCTTCCTGCTAAATGAAAAAGGGCAGCTTGATTTAGTGGCCAGCCGTAATCTTGATCTCGCTATGGTTAACGCCGAGTGGTTCAAATCAAATTATCGCATTATTCATGATGTAGCCAAATCGGGAAAGGGAATCATAGACAAAGGTTCATCGGGGCCAAGCATCACAAGCAATAATGTACAAAAATCGGGTTTTAAAATTTTTAGTCCAGTCATTCTTCAAGATCGAGTTTTAGGGGTGCTTTATTTGGATAGCAGTATAATCAGGAGGCATTTAGCCGATAAAGATCTTCCTTTACTTACAGCCATCGGCAATCAGGTTGCCATTGCCCTGGATAACGTACATGCATATCAAGAAATTGCTGAACTCAAAGACCGGCTGAAGGAAGAGACTCGTTTTTACAGGATGGAACTTGAATTGCCACCTCAGCTTGATCAGATAGTAGGGCGTTCTGACGGTATTCGGTTCGTTCAAAATCAAATTAAACAGGTTGCTTCCACGGATTCGACCGTCTTAATCTCCGGGAAGACGGGAGTTGGCAAGGAATTAGTGGCTCGAGCAATACACGGTCTCAGTGCTCGCTCTGAAGGACCATTTATACCGGTGAATATTGCATCTCTTTCAGAGAGCCTTATCGAAAGCGAGTTGTTCGGGCATGAGAAAGGTGCATTTACAGGCGCTTCCCAGGTAAGACGCGGGCGTTTTGAATTGGCCCACAATGGAACACTTTTCCTTGATGACATAGAAAATCTATCCTCCGATGCTCAGATAAAGCTTCTGAGGATTCTGCAGGAGAGGGTATTTGAACGGGTTGGGGGGACGAAAACCATAAAGTCGGATTTTAGACTGATTGCCGCAACTAACCAGGATCTTGAGGAGATGATAAAAAAGCATATTTTTCGTTCGGACCTTTATTATCGCATTAATGTATTTCCAATTCATATCCCTCCACTCAGAGAAAGAAAAGATGATATAGCTTTACTGGCCTCTCACTTCCTTGAAATGTACAGCACGAAAATGCGAAAGGGGATCAAAGGACTATCGAAATATAATATAAAACGCTTAACAGATTACTCATGGCCGGGGAATGTTCGCGAGCTCCAACACGTTATTGAAAGAGCAGTCATTTTGACAACAGGTGAGAGTCTGAAACTCCCGAATCTGGACGAAGTCGGTGCATCAGAAACAAGTGAAAAA
>JAFDLS010000213.1 GCA_019306365.1 Deltaproteobacteria bacterium | reverse complement strand
GTTGAGATCATGGGCCACTCCGCCCGCCAGGGTACCGATGGCCTCCATCTTCCGCGCCCTCTGCAGGCGCATCTCCAGTTCATGGCGCTTCTTTTCGGCCGCCTTCAGAGCGGTGATGTCATTGCCGATACAGAGAATTTCCTGTATCACGCCTCCATTGTCCAAGATAGGCCGGAAGGTCCAGGCTATCCACACTACACCGCCATCCTTGCGAGTAGTCTTGCTTTCCGTGGTCCATCTCTTTTCTGGCTCGGCCCTGATATTTTTCAACAGGCGATGGACGCCCTCTCTTACCTTTTTCGTATCTGGCAACACGCTGGAGATCACACTCTTTCCCGAGATTTCATTTTCGTTATAACTAAAAAACGCTGGGCAAATTCATTGAAAAAGGTCACCCTGCCTTCCCGGTCCACCCGGAGGATGATACTGTTGGCGTTTTCCACCAGTTCACGATATTTCGTCGTACTGTGAAAGCATGACGACACTACCTTGACATGATTATCTTTGTGCTATAGAGTAGCCGGAAAAGCGCATCGTGAAGGTGCCGTAAGGCTATAGTAGCTTGGCATTGATGAGTTCGTAAGAATTCTTCAATATCACAATAAGACTTAAACTAAGTAAAAGCCACGAAGGCAAACAGGAAGGAATCCTGTAATGTCGGCGTGGCTTTTTTTGGGCCATGTTGGTTTGAATTTCAAAATGGATTTAAATTGTTCATGAAAAATCTTTTCAGGCGAATTCTTTTTTTCTTTCTATTCCTTTTTGTAGGTACGATTGGCTTATTGATGGCAGCTCTTACACAAGCATACCAGAATCCTATCAAGAAAGATACCACCAAAGATGGAAACATAGACCAGATCGCTCACTTTGACAAGGACGGAACTATCAGGAAGCTTGATATTGACAGCAATGGGGACGGTCGAATGGATCGGTTCCAATTCTACGTGCACGGCCGGGTAGTGAGAGTGGAGAGTGACTCGGATCATGACGGGAAAATCGATAGACGAGACTATTTCGATGGAGGGAAAAGGGTCAAGCATGAAAGCATATCGGTGAAGACCGGGAAGATCGATCAGGTGACTCATTTTGACAAGGAGGGACAAACCCTCGAGATCGAAAAGGACAGCACAGGTGACGGGCGGCTCGATACCGTTTACCGCTTCAATGGAGGAGAGCTTTTAACCTCCGCAACAGATACGAACGGGGACGGAAAACCGGATATATGGCAGAAGTACAAAAAAGGGCGTCCCGAGGAAAGGGCGGTTGATGATGACGGGGACGGCCGCATTGACAAGGTCATAATCTACGATCAGGAGGGTTTTTCCAGAGAAGTCCGGCAGGACCTGGACGGGGATGGGAAGATGGATGTCTTCCGTTTCTACAAGGGCGGAAAACTCCATATCGAAAAAAGGAATCAGTACCATGACGGCTGGTTCGAGGTCGTAACCGAATTCCGGGACGGGGAGCCGGTTGAACAGAAGAGAGACTCCAATGGGGACAGGCGGTTTGACGTGATGACACGGTTCAGCAACGGGAAGCCGATATACCAGCAAAAGGATACCAATCTCGATGGCAAGATGGATTTTTTCTGCCATTTTGATCCCCGTGGCAGGCTTGAAAGGGTTGAAGAGGATACCAGGCATACCGGCAGGATTGACACCATCAGGATTTACAGCAAGGGTCAGCCTGCAAAGGTGAAGCTTGACACGACCGGGGACGGCCGCATGGACACCATAACGTATTTCAGGCACGCCAGCATGTCCCTCCAAACCCGGGATCAGAACGGAGATGGAAAACCGGACATCAGAATTTTTTTTGGCAGAAAAGGGCAAAGAGAAAGGACGGAGAGTGATACAGACCTGGATGGCAGGATGGATACGTGGGAATATTACAGGGGAGGCCGGATTGTGAAGCTAGAAAGGGATCGATCCGGAGACGGGAATATAGACTTGACGGTCTTTTATAAGAAAGGGGAAAAGTCGAGGGTCCTGGAAGACCGTGATCATGACGGGCGCTTCGAAATAACACGGTGGTTTGATCGACCTCAATGGTCCATGATGACGGGGCTTGACCAGGATGGGGACGGGATCATAGATGCCCGTTTTTGTTACCAGGGAGGTGTATTAAGGCTTAAAGAACTGGATGAAAACGGTGACGGCAAGCCGGATCTGAAAGAGTTCTACGATGTGAAGGGAAAGCTTATAAAAAGCCGGGAAGACGACGGGAACACGGGCCGCCTGAATATCACCTGGTTTTATGACAAGAAACAGGAAGCCGTGAAAGCGGAGAAGGACAGCAATGGTGATGGCAGGGTGGACACCTGGTATTATTATAAGAAAGGGGTGCTGAGAGGTGTTGAGGAAGACACGAACCATGACGGGAAACCGGACCTGTGGGAAGAGTATGATAGATCAGAGGCCTTGGTTAAACGTTCAAGGGACCTGGACTTTGACGGCAAACCGGATTTGGAGGAAAAAGTAGGCGAACAGGTGAGGAGGTAAGGAAGATGATTGCTTTTCTTTCAAAAGGTGGGGTCCTCGTGGGTCCTATCCTGCTTTGTTCTGTGATAGCCCTTGCTATTTTCCTGGAGAGGCTGATCCGTTTTGCCCTGGTTTGCGTGGACGGAAACGGGGTGCCGCAAAAGGTGGCAACGCACATGAAAAACGGTGAAGATCACCAGGCCTATGAGCTTGCAAGTTCAAGCGCTACACCCATTGGACGGATACTCACCCACGCAATTGAGGTCAAGGACCAGGACCGGGAGACCCTGGAAACGGTGATAGTCCATTCCACGGGAGAGGAGATAAGGTTGTTGTCCCGGTATCTCCAGGCCCTTGCCACAATCGGGAATATCGCCCCGTTATTGGGGCTCCTAGGGACGGTCCTGGGCATGATAAAGGCGTTCATGGTCATCCAGCAGATGGGCGGAAAGGTAAACGCGGCGGTTCTTGCCGGAGGGATATGGGAGGCGATGTTGACCACGGCCCTTGGCCTTGCCGTGGCCCTTCCGACAATGGTGGCCCACAGCTACCTGATTTCACGTGTGGACAGGTTTGAGGCCAGGCTGCAGGATGGTGCGGTGACCTTTTTGAAGGCCCTGCAAAAAAGGCCGTGAAAGGAGATTATCTATGCTTGTCCATTACCGAAAAAGGCCGCGCTATCATGTGAACATTCCTATTGCATCCCTTATCGATATCGTGTTCTTACTCCTGGTCTATTTCCTCTTGACCACGAACTTCATGGTGAACGAGGGTATCAAGGTCAAACTGCCCCAAGCCAGGGCCGCGGCGCCCCAGACGGAAGAAGAGATTACGGTGTACGTGGACCGGGAAGGAAAGGCGTTTCTGGACCACAGTGAGATTTCCCTCGGAAAACTGTTCAGAAGACTTAGAGAGAAGATCGGGAATGGGAAAGACAGACTGGTGGTGATCAGGGCGGATCGGCGTGCGGTCCTGAACAAGGTGGTGAAAGTGATGGATCTGGCCAAAGCGGCCGGGGCCGCAAGACTCTGCCTAGCCACTGAAAAGGAATTCTAGTGGAGGTTGAACCTGTTGCCCGGTTTGACAGTGGAACAAATGGAATTTGCCCTTGAACAGAAAAAAAAGCCCAACTGGTTGTTTCGAATACTGATCGCAGTTTCCGTTGGGATTCATCTGGTCATATTTATGCACATCGCCGGAGTATATCAGTGTAGCGCTTTGAGTTACATTGAGTTGACATTGAAAGAGATTTCCAAACATTCATCAAGGAGCATTCCAAGGCCAAGACACGTTCATGTTGATGCCTCCAAACCCGAGCATCTGCAGAGAATCAGGATACAAAAGATAACTATTCCACCCCTCAGACCGATCAAGCCCGCTGACGTCAAAAGCGTGACGGATTATCTTCCGCCGGAACGTGCAATTATACCCGCATTGAACGCTGTTGACGCACCGAAGGTCCAAAAATGGACCCCGGGAGTCAGGGTCGATAGGGAGCCGAAGATTGCCAATGGGGATACCGGTAGCCGGGAGAGCACGAGTAGCACCTATAAGGATTGCGACACGCCCCGTTCCTATCTCGGCTTGGTAAGATTCAGGATCGAGAGCCACAAAAAGTATCCTGACTCAGCCCGGAAAAGGCAGATTGAGGGGCGGGTAACAGTGGGTTTTGTCATTGGGCAGGATGGCAGGCTGATCGCAATAAGGGTTGTAAAAAGCGCCGGGAAAAGAATATTGGATGAAGCCGCGCTTAATGCAGTAAGAGAATCTAAGGCGCCTTTGCCTCTGCAGATCACCATCGTTTTTGAACTGACATAAAACATAAAAAGGATCTATGTAACCTCAAATCTTATTGTCCTCACTACTGCTTCACACTTAGTGAAAAAGAAGATGGAGTTGTTTGGCCAGCACATTTTGTTGGCGGCGGATTAGAGGCTTACGACACGGGCTCATCTGCATGTTCTCTGAACCCTGAGCACCTGCCCTACCAGGGGGATCAAACGGTAGAGGTGATAAAAGAAATGAGTGCACCTGATCATCTGCGCAGGCCAAACGTGAAAAGCGTGAAAGATTCCTCTTGACAGGAATCGAGCTATTAGCTAAAAGTTGTTAAAAATGCAACAGGAAGTTGCGCTCTTAATTTAAAAAGTTAGTTAGTGTTCATCCATAAAATTTGTACAAGGCCAAGTAAGGCGAAAATTTTAACCACAGGAATACATTGAAGTATTTCGAGGATTAAAATCTGAGCCTGACGCAGAGATTGCGAAAATTGACCATTTGTGGACGGGCTCTATCTAATAATTGAACACAAAGCGA
>JAFDLS010000212.1 GCA_019306365.1 Deltaproteobacteria bacterium | reverse complement strand
GCGGCCTTGAAATCAAACCGTATTAACTACCTGCTTCTTGTTCCGTTTTTAATTTCTTATGCCTGGCACATTTTGATGATGGCCAGAAAGGCTGACCTTATATGGGCCAACTGGGCCGTGAGCGGCGCTCTGGCCTGGTTCCTTTCCCCTTTTCACCACAAACCGGTTGTAACCGTTCTGCGCGGTTCTGACGCCGTCATAAAGGAAGGGGAACTTGCTTCCAAATCGTTCCAGCTTCTGGCCGCGATCAGGGGTTCCAAGGCGGTTGTATGCGTGGGAGAGGATTTGGGGAAAGCGGTTAAAACCATCACCGGATCTCCGGAGAAAGTGCGCCACATACCAAATGGTATTCACGAGCAATTCTTTCAGGTGCCCCCCCCGGCGCCTGAAGACGTGATAAATATCATCTTCGCGGGGTCACTCGTCCCTGATAAAGATGTGGATATTTTGCTGAAGGCCGTTGACAGGCTGAAGCATCTAAGCCTGCGTTTGCTAATCGCCGGCCAGGGACCTTCGGATCAGGAACTGAGAAACCTGGCAAAAAGTCTGAAGATTGAGCATTTAGTGACCTTTCAAGGTCAGATTTCTCCGGGTTCACACATGGCGGAAATGATGTCCAGGGCTCATTTTCTGGTGCTGCCCAGTCACCATGAAGGCAGGCCCAATGTGGTTTTGGAGGCCATGGCCGCGGGCAGACCGGTTATCGGGACCGACATTGAAGGTATCCGGGAACTGGTGAAACACACGGAAACAGGACTCCTTTTCCCCAAGGGCGATATCAAGGTCTTGTCAGAGGCCATAGAGCGTCTGGTTGAAAATCCCGAACTTCTTATCAGAATGGGCCGATCCGCCAGACAATGGGTATTGGACCAGGGTTTTTCCTGGGATTATACGGCTAGCAAATATATCGAACTTTTTAAACGCGTGATAGAATCCTGACCGAAAATATTTTTTTAAGGCCCCGGCGTCTGGCTTTAATTATTGTCATATGATATGTGGAAGTGACGCTTCCCGTCGTTATCCGGTCGTGAGGATAATATGAAGGACTATGATGAGCTGCATGAATTATGGGCCCGGGCCCACTCCGCCGGTTCCCCGATAAAATATGTTCGCAACCTTATGGTATTCAAGGAACTCGCTAAACTTGAGCCAGGGAAAACACTGGACGCGGGCTGCGGCACAGGCGAATACTCGATCTTCCTGGCCAAACGCGGTCATGAGGTAACTGCCTTTGATCCTTCCTCTTTTGCCTTAAAAGGGCTTATGGAAAAGGGCGGCCGGGAACTGGGCATTACCGTTCAGGAAAATACGTTTGACGGGTTTCATTCGAATATCGAATTTGACAACATCATCAGCATTGAGGTTTTTGAGCATCTGTCTGATGACCAGTCCGCCATCCAAAAATGTTATTCGTTGCTGAGACAGGGTGGGGCGCTTGTTATCAGCGTGCCTGCCCGTCCTTTTCTCTTTTCCGAAGCGGACAGGATTTCAGGGCACTACCGCCGTTATCTGTGTAATGACTTTGTAAAACTGCTCTCAGGGGCTGGGTTAAAGGACATTCGGGTAAAAAGCTATGGGTTTCCCGTGCTTTTTCTTTATTCATTGGTTCGTAAAATGTTCCTGGACAGGTTATTGATTAATTATTTTTCATCCTCTTCTCGGGAGCCGAAAAAGCAAGTGACATATCTTACCAGTCTTTATCCGTATGTACTTGGACTTGACCGATTGAACATTCCGTTTGGCGGCATTGGCTATGTGGCCGTTTGCAAGAAATAAAAACGGTTAATTGACGAAGTTACGCGCTAAACATAATATCACCCGGCGAATTCCATGCCGATGCAACTAAAAAGTATGAATATCCGGTTTTAAAAATGCTCATTATATTGAACCGGTTATTGAACCAGAGTCTTGTGAGGTAACACATGGAAAGGGGATATCAATACAACCTTTCAAAAATTCACCATGATAAATTGTATGACCGGGAAGGCAGGGAGAGAAAGGCCATGACCATGATGGCGGTTCTCAGTGATTTTTTTCCTGACGATCTTCACAGCCTTTCTGTCCTGGACGTGGGTTCATCAACAGGCATTGTCGGTAACTATCTTTCCGAGTTTTTCGGGAGCGTAACCGGCATAGATATTGACGAGGAAGCGGTCGAGTTTGCCGCGAAAACCTTCGCCAAAAATAACCTGGCATTCCGTCTGGGCGACGCCGTGAACTTGGATTTCCCAAATCAAACCTTCAATGTTGTTATCTGCACGCACGTGTATGAGCATGTCCCTGACGCAAAAAAGCTGTTAGCGGAAATTCACAGGGTATTGAACCCAGGAGGTGTTTGCTATTTCGCCGCGGGCAACCGCTTCAACATTCGTGAAGCCCACTACGATCTTCCGTTTCTTTCCGTGATTCCAAGGCCCCTGGCGCATGTATACATAAGATTGGCTGGCAAGGGGAAATTCTACTATGAGAAGCATCTCAGCTACTGGGGGTTGAAAAAGCTTGTTCGCGATTTTGAGATAATTGATTTCACGAAAAAAATAATCACGGCCCCCGAACGGTATCACGCCCAATACATGGTAAAACCCGGCACATTGCAAGGAATTGCGGCCAGGGCCGTGGTAAATTACGCCTTCTGGCTTTGCCCCACTTACATCTGGCTGCTCAAGAAACACTGATATTTAGCCTCATCCCGAAAAAAGTCAGAAAGAGGGGGAACATCCGGGCAGACATTATTCAATTTACTTTCTGGCCTTAAGAAACCTGTTCAATAATATGGCGGCTGATAACGCCGGTTAAGATTAAGCCAAAGAGAAATTAAGAAATGACGGCAAATTGATGACACAACACTCAGTAAACGAAAAAGGTTCTCGAAATTGGATCGCTTTTGGAATTAAAGCCGTTCTTTTACTTGTCGTTTTCTGGTTCGTGGGGAGCCTGCTTTACAGATCAATCCAGCAGGTGGACTGGTCTATCATGGCTATCCGGCCCGGCCTGATAATTTTTGGCGCGGTGATTATCATTACCGCGAGCCTGGCCGGTTCTTGGATATATCGATCCCTTTACAGCGGGCTTGGTTCAAACCTTTCGTGGGCCCAGGCCTTTGTCCTGCTCGCCGTGCCTCCGCTCGGCAAATACCTGCCAGGCAAGGTCCTTTCCATGGCGGGCCATGCCGCTCTGGCCAGATCATTCAATATTCTAATCAAGGTCAGCGGTTCAGCCATCATACTGATTATGGGCCTTGGTTTGTCCGGCGCCACGCTTCTCGGGCTGGCCCTGCTGCTGACTCAGGCTCATAACCGGCTGGGTGAGCAATTCCTTCAATTTGGCCTTCCGGTCGCGGCGCTGTTGGCGCTCATGCTTTTGCTGCTGCATCCCGGTATCTACTGGCGCGTCGTGAACCTGGGGCTGCGTCTCGTAAAACAGCCTCCGCTCGAGGTAAATCTTGACCTGTCAAAGATGGTACGGCTTTTTTTCGGATTTATAATCCAGCTCGGGCTGTATATCAGCGGCGCGGCCATAATGGTTCTGGGAATCGTGGAAATTCCTTTTTCCACGTTACCGGCCATCATCGGTGTGTCCTGTTTGGCCAGTGTGGCCGGGTTCCTGGCCATCTTCGCGCCCGCCGGTATAGGCGTATATGAAGGTATTTTACTTCTGCTGTTAACACCGGTCACCGGAGCCGGGACTGCCGGGATTATCGCTATTTTGATGCGGCTGGCCCAGACCGCCGCTGATTTATCTTTGGCGGTGGCAGGAGTTGTAATTCTTCATGGTTTACGGCGGCGAGAAAGCGGCTGATACAGACCCCCAAGTCACCTGAGGTGTCGATTGTAGTCCATATCGAACCACATGCCAAAGAAAAGGGTCTGCAAACCGCTGATAATGGTGAAGGCCAGAACCATGGCGTTGATATCGGGGATATCTCCGCTGACCACCCATACATAAAACAGTCTGACAGTCAGCGGGAGACTCAAGGTTAGCAAACAAAAGGAAAGCAGATAAAAGAAAATCAGGGGATGAAAATCCCGGATCACGTATTTGAAAAAGAATCTCTGCCAAAAACCTCGAAACAGAATCCACACGATTTTCGGAATAACGCTCCACAGCTTGATACCTGAAGTTTCCCCCACGTTATAGACGGGCTTCGTCTGCACGTCTCTTACCCTGAAATCGTATTGATTCAATCTTATCAGAAGATCGTTGGGCTGGCCGTAGCGCTTATACATCTTGTCCCAGGCAATCGTATGAAGCGCCTTGTTATTGATGGCCGTGTATCCTGACTGGGAATCCGCCACGTGCCAGTACCCGGACGAAATCTTTGTCAATAAAGAGAGAAAGGCGTTGCCGTAGTATCTTATTTTAGGAATTTGTGAATAAGCTTCACCGGTGAAAAGCCTGTTGCCTTT
>JAFDLS010000211.1 GCA_019306365.1 Deltaproteobacteria bacterium | reverse complement strand
TGAAAACATCTCGAACTTTGACATGCAGGCCAGGCCTTTACTTCAGCTCCCGGACGATTCACCCGCAGCCATAGCCGCCAAACAAATCCTCGCAAAGCTGACATAACCGGCAGCGTTGAAGTTCTCTTTAGGGACAGAGTTGGACATGAATACTTTTTCTGCTGAAGGATAAAGTCAACTGTCCCATGTAGATTTTAAAGTCCTCAAAAGTACCTTCAAGTTTAGTGACGTCCTGAGTATCAATCAATATGGACAAGAATCTTGGTTTAGAAAATAATTTGCTCAGTACATTTTGAGATGAACATGTGTTTATTAAAAGATAAAACGACTTTCCTACAGGATAGTCTAAACTTTCCCCTGCATAGTCTAAGAGCACTTTTTCCACAAAATCTCTCTTGTCTACCAATTTCCCTAATTTAGAGAAATGACACCAATCATATAAAAGATCAGAAACATCTACTTTTGCATCCTCATCGACAATACAGAACCTGACGTACAGCTCATTAAATGTCTTTTGGTTTTCCCTATACTTTTCTCTTAGCCAGTCAAGCATAAGCTTCTTGGTTTCTATTGATTCTTTAGTACCAGCGATAACACTTGCGACTCGATATTGAGCAGGCTTATGATGCAATGTATCTTTCATGATTCTCGAATAAAGTGATCGGTGTAAAAATACATGATATCCTGATATACATACATATGGCATGATTTATTTAAATTTACTTTTTGTTTAATTTTAGAATTATATGGAATTTACTTTTTGTTTAATTTTAGAATTATATGGAGCTACATAGTACCTGAAAATTACATTTACCCGTTGAACCCAAAAAAACACAAATTCATTTCGCGGCCGTGTGCTTTTCCCGGGCGATAAGCGCGGCGCCGAGGGCTCCGATGATCTGAGGGTCGATATTCATTTCAGCCAGTTTTAGCCCCAGTTCTGTTTCAACATCGTTAACCACACCGCTGTTTTTGGCCACTCCGCCGATAAAAGCCACCTGTTCCGTCAGGCCGATTCTTCTTGCCAGGGATGAGACCTTGCTGGCTACCGAACGGCTGATCCCGGCGGCGATGTCCGCTCTGGCCTGCCCTTCGTTGACATAGGTAATCACCTCGCTCTCGGCAAACACCCCGCACTGGCTGGTGATTGAAACAGGGGCTTTTGAATCGAAGGGAAGCCGGCTCATTTGGTCGAGGTCCAGTTCAAGGGCCCTGGCCATAACCTCAATGAATTTACCGGTTCCGGCGGCGCATTTCTCATTGTTTGTGGACTCCATTATCTTGCCGTCATCGCCGATTGTGAAGGCCCGAATACTCTGACCACCCGCGTTGATAACCGTATGGATTTTAGGATTTATCCATTGAATGGCGCGGTTGAGGCAAACGACCTCAAGGGCGTCGCCGTCAGTAAAGGGGATCGCCTTTCTCCCAAACCCCGTGGCAATCGAGTAGTCAATCTGATCCGATGTAAGGCCGGCCTTTGAAAGAAGTGTTTCCATGACTTCAAGCGCCGCCTGCTTTGGAATTTTTTTATAGGCAAGCGTCTCAGAGGCGCAAATATCATTGTCTTCCAGAAGAACCATCTTTACCGCAACCGTACCTAAATCACAGCCCGCGTATATCAATTCCCATCACTCCTTTTATCTTGATGCCTGACGCTGCGGTAAATCCTTCACCCTTTCAGCCGCGAAAACAGCCGCTCCAAGAGCCCCGATAATCTGGGGATCTTCCTGAAACTCAACGAACTCCTTGCCCAGCATCTGTTCGAGGTTTTTCACCACGCCGATATTCTTAGACACACCGCCGGTTATACCGATCCTATCTTTAATCCCAACTTTGCCGACCAGCAGCTTGACGCGGCGTGCCATGGCGTCATTGATCCCGGCGGCGATGTCTGCTATGTTTCTATCCTCACAAAGATAATGCATGATCTCCATCTCAGCGAAAATACTGCACTGGTTGGTTATGGTTATAACCTCCGAGGAATCCAGAGACAGCGGGCCGAGCTGAGAGACATCCACACCCAGGGCTTCGGACATGAGTTCCAGCGATCTGCCAGTTCCGGCGGCGCATTTATCGTTCATGACGAAATCTTCCAGAAGGCCATCTCCATCAACCTTGATCGCCTTGCAGTCCTGCCCGCCAACGTCAATCACGGTTCTAACAGATGGGTCAAGCCAATGAGCCCCTCGCCCGTGACAGGATATTTCGCTCAAGTTGCTGTCGGCAAATGAGATGGTTTCACGTCCGTACCCGGTGCTGACGCAGTAATTAATATCGTCATAAACAAGATCCAGTTTCTCAAGCAGTTTCTCCATGACATCCCGGGCTGACTGCTCCGGCTTTGGTCTAACACGAATTATCTCAGAACCCAGGATATTGCCATTATCCATGACCACGGCTTCGGCGGTCAATGAACCAACATCACATCCAGCTACAATCATCTTCAATCGCCTCAAACTACGGTTTCAAAAAATTCTTCGAGTTGCTCCCTGATAACGGCCAAAGGAGTAATTCGCGAGTCCCAGCCATCCCCTTCCAGTCTGAGACAAGGGATCCCCAGTTCTTTTTTAATGCTGTCACTAACAAGCCTGTATACTCCCCATGCCTGTTTACAGGCGAGATGGCCGGAAAACACGCAACAGTCTGCCTTGTAGGTTTTAGCGTAATAAAGGGAGTCCCAGAGCCAGTTCGAATCCATGTCCCAGCTGCCAGCCAGTTGACGGGTCATCGGCAGATTGAACATCTCTTCCGCCAGCCCGTAAAGCATGGTGTCCACGCTCGAGGTGTCGATATGCGGATTGAAATCAAAGGCTGACAACACGTCCATAAGATATGAAACACCCATTTCCTCCTGAAACCAGGAATAGATGGAGGTGTCAAAATAGAAAAAGGTATAAATAAAAAGGACGCGAATTTTTTCTTCTGGCAATACATGTTTTCCCTTTTTCAAGCGATCCTTGGATACCTCAAGGGCCTTTTCATAGAATTCCACGGCTTCGGGCTTGCCAACCATCATGAACTTCGTGCCGATGTGCTGCATGTTGTAATAGTTGGGCACGGGATTAGGCACATTCCTCTTAAGCTCGTTGATCTCGAAAAAAAGCTCAGTAGCCCTGTTCGTATAATCAACCACTTCACGGAGGCGGTCCGGGTCGAGTTTATGGCCCGTCATCTCCTCAATAGCTTTGATGGCGTTTTTGAAACCCCTGGCATAGTAATCCAGAGCCCGTTTATCATGGTAGTATGGGATGTCCAGATAGAGCGCCGGAATATCGAATTTCTCAGCCATATACTCAAAAGCCTTGGAATTGGGGTCACAGGACCCAAGCGCTCCATTGATAAGGAGATCGGGCTTTTCCAGGATCCCGGCCTCGAACAGGCCGATGACCCCCCTTTGCGTGGAACACATGGTGTCAGGCAATCCGCGTTCAACCGCCAGATCCAGGTACTCCGCGACGCCCTCTTCTAGGTTCTGGGCCATTGTGGTCAAAACTTCCACGCAGACCGGAACCATGTTCAAGGCGTGAAAAATTTCCGGAGCGAAATTAAAGGGGACAAACACGATTTTCTTCCCTTCATCCCTAGCCGTCAACAGGCTCCTCCAGTAGTTTCCAGAGCTGCGATTGAATACCACGGATGTTTCTCTAACGTCCGGATCTTGATACATGGCCAGGAAGGTGCCTCGCCTGGCTTCGGGCATCGCGTCAATAACAGCCTTCATCGCGGGAGATTCCAAATCCAGGTCCGACGGCAGGCTGGAGGCCATCTCGAAATTTGTTACAATTCTCTCGAGCGCGCTGTTGTTTTCAGTACCCATTTTTCATCTCCTGATTCTTTCAAGGAAAGCCTGAGCTCTGGTACGGAGGCGGCCGGCGTCGGCCAGGGGTCCGTACTGCCTCTCCAATTCTATGGCGGGAATGCCCGCCGCTTCAAAATCCTTTTTTAACAGGGCGTTATCGGCGCCATGTGTATCGCAAAACTTTATATGCTCCAGGATTACGCCATCAACATGAGCTCTTTCGGCCTGTTCCTTTACAAAATCAAATCTCCTCGAGTATTCCCCGGCCATGCGCGGACAAGGCACATGGTTGTAATAACGATCAACCAGCGCTTCCAAAACATCGCCGCTCTCATCGGTCAGATCCCAAAAATTCTTTGCGCCGAAGCAAAGGGCGTCCGCCACGACCACAGCGCCGAGATCTTCCACATTCCGGAGGAATTCAGGATCGTCCATTAAACTGCCAGCCACAAGCAATCGAACCTTGCCGGTTGCCTTACTCGAACTGGCTTCAGTCTCCTCAATCAGCTCGCTTAATATTTGATTGAATTCCTTCTTGGGCATGGCCGCGGCCGCCGACAAAATCGAGACCACCTCGGTTCCTGATAACGGAGGCTCATCTTTCGCTCTTAAATCGTAAAGCTTTTTAAACAGCCTTCTGGTTTCGTTATAAACGGCCGCCGCCTCGGAAAGTTTCTCATCGATCACTTCAACCTCGAAGTAAGCCTCAATCGCCTCCTTGAACTTGACAACCTCCTCTAAATACCATTGTCTTCCTTCAGGATTTATAAGGTGAGGGACCGGGAGCAGGTACATAAACGGCAGGGCGCTTTGATGCGCTTTCCAGTTGTCATAGGCCCGGCGGATATGGTCACAGCCGTTAATGAACACCGCGCCGTCAAGAAAATCGAATCCTCCGCTGAAACCCAATTCCAGACAGCATCGAGAAAAGGTGCAATTCACCCTGGTCAGGTAAGAATCGGCCTGAGAAGTGTCCTTAACCCCTTTTCCGGTTATCCTGTAAGGAAGGATATCCGCCGCGTATAGAATTTCCTCAGGCAGGTAAGAGCAGACGTACCCAACCACCTTTTTCCCCTGGTTCCTCCAGTCGCTGACATATTTATTCTCGAGGTTTTCTGAAACCTCTGTCAGCTCTTCCAAGGCACGCATAGTAATACCCCCTTTTTTCAATTTTCCCAAAGCTGTGTTGCCGTTCGGCCTCGCCCTTTGTAAAGTCCCTGTTTCGAGCGTAAATGGATAAAAACTGAAACAAACCTGGATACCAGTAAAATTGATTTGAATGGAAATATTAAAAGTAAAAGGATGATTCCGTAAATCTGTAATAACTATTCTGAATGTTTATGTCAAGTTAAATTGAGACCTCTGCAAAACTTCGTCCTTTAGCCGAACTCATTGTCAGGCTCAAATTTAAGTCCTCGAAATATTAGTAATATTTCTGCGGGTTCTGCGGGTTAAATTTTCGCCTTCCGCGATTTCAACAAAATTACTGGTTTTGCAGAGGTCTCAAATAGGGAAAACTTAAATAGCAAAATCAGTCAAGAGTGTGATATGATACATCGAAATCCGCGCAGAATTGTAACGACCGTTTTCAAGACATCGCATTTTTCTATACCTATGGCATGATAGAAGGGAGGAAGTTAAAATGGACTACTTTCCACTTATTGTGACTGATCAGGACAAAATGATCGCTCAGGTGATTCGCAGGTTCGTTGATCAGGAGATTATGCCGATTCGAGACAAGATCGACGATGACACTGACCATGTTCTTATCAATGAAATTCTCAACAAGTTAAACGCTCTGGGTATTTTCAGGGCCGGAACCC
>JAFDLS010000210.1 GCA_019306365.1 Deltaproteobacteria bacterium | reverse complement strand
TCACGGCTTCAGGCTGAAAATGTTCCAACTGACCAGGCATTGAACCGAATAACAGCCAGCCCTGTCTTCGCCCGCTTCTCCTCCCCCAGTTTTCACGCCGCGGCCATGGATGGAGTCGCCGTCAGGGCGGAAGATACCTTTGGGGCTTCTCCGGACCGGCCCATGACGCTGGCTGTAGGCAAGCAGGCTGTTTACCTCAATACCGGCCACTTGATACCGGAAGGCGCAAACGCGGTCATCATGATTGAACAAATCGAGGACCTGGATGATGGCAACATCCAGATCGAAGCCGCGGCTTATCCCTGGCAACATGTACGCAAGGTGGGTGAGGATATCGTGGCCACGGAAATGATCCTGCCTCAAAACACCCGCCTCGGGCCCTATGAACTGGGGGCCGTTGTGGCGGCGGGCCATCAGCAAGTTTCAGTCAAAAAACGGCCTCGGGTTCATATAATCCCGACCGGTTCAGAACTCCTCCCCATCAGCAAGCTTACTGAAGAACCGAAACCCGGTCAGATGGTGGAATATAACTCCGTTTTATTAAAAACGCTGGTGGAGCGAGCCGGGGGGGAGCCGGTGGTCCATGATATCATCCGGGACGACTATGAAACCATACTGAACGAACTTCGTGAAGCGGTTGAGGGAGATAGCGATCTCGTGATCATCAATGCCGGGTCTTCCGCGGGCAGTGAGGATTATACCGCCACCGCACTGTCGGAACTGGGGGAAATCCTGGTTCACGGGGTGACAATCATGCCGGGCAAGCCCACAATTTTGGGAGCCGTTAATGATAAACCCGTCATCGGCAATCCCGGTTATCCCGTCTCAGCGGTCATCTCCTTTGAACAATTTGCCGAACCGATTCTGGCTGCAATGTCGGGTGTTATGAGTCCCCAGCGCCCTCAAATAGAAGTCACGCCTTCCCAGGCCTTCCCATCCAGGCTGGGACTGGAAGAGTTCTTAAGGGTAAAATTAGGCCGGATCGGGGAGCGAATCGTGGCTGTGCCGCTTCCCCGGGGAGCCGGTTCCATTACCACTCTGACCCGGGCAGACGGCATCATACGCATTCCAGCCGATAGTGAGGGTGTCGGGACTGAAGAGACCGTCAAAGCGGAACTTCTGAGGCCGCTTGAGGAGATCGAAGGAACCCTGGTCATTATCGGCAGCCACGACAACACATTGGATGTTCTGGCTGATTTTCTTAAACGGCGAGACTTTTCCATCGCCCTGTCTTCAGGAAACGTGGGCAGCCTGGGCGGTCTCCTGACGCTAAAAAAAGGCTTCTGTCACCTGGCAGGGACTCACCTGCTGGACACGGAAACCGGTGCATATAATGTCTCCTATATTAAAAAACACCTCGCCGGCCAGGCACTGCGTCTTGTCAACCTGGTTACCCGTGAACAGGGCTTTATCGTGCCCCGGGGTAACCCGAAACAGGTAAAAAGTTTTGAAGATCTGACCCGGGAAGACGTGGTTCTGGTTAACCGTCAGCCGGGCTCCGGAACCCGCATTCTCATTGACTATCACCTCCAGCAGAAAAATATTGATCCGGCTCAAATAAATGGCTACGAGCGAGAAGAATTCACGCATATGGCTGTGGCGGTGGACGTGCTCTCCGGAAGGGCTGACGCGGGTGTGGGTATTTTTGCCTCGGCGCGTGCTCTGGGGCTCGATTTTGTGCCTGTCACAGTTGAACGCTACGACCTGGTTATCCCGGAAAAATTCTGGGAAGACCGTAAAATCAAATTACTGCTTGAAGTCATTCGCTCCGAGGAATTCAAGGAGGCAGTCCTGGCCCTTGGCGGGTATGGTGTGGAGCAGACAGGTGAGGTTCTTTGGACCTGGGACGGGGCGGCTGAATGAAAAACCAAACACCTCCTCCGCCCATGGTCTGTATCGTCGGCAAATCGAATTCCGGCAAAACAACATTGATCGAAAAACTTCTACCAGAACTCGCCCGCCTTTCCCTGGCTGTGGGCACCATCAAGCATGATGTTCACGGTTTCGATATCGATATTCCTGGCAAAGACAGTTGGCGTCACCGGCAAGCAGGGTCTCTCAGAACCATAATTTCTTCCCCGGCCAAGCTGGCACTGATACGGGATACGGATCATGACTTGAATCTTGATGAACTCGCGGGGTATTTTCAAGGTATGGATATTATTCTGACCGAAGGGTATAAGCGCGAAAATAAGCCCAAGGTGGAAATATATCGCCCGGAAGCCCATGCCAGCCCTCTCTGCCAGGGGGATGAGAACCTGATTGCCCTGGTCACCGATGCCCAAGTTGACCTGGGTGTTCCCCGCTTCGGCCTTGAAGACGCGGCAGGTCTGGCGGTTTTTATAAAAGAGCGTTTCAATTTGTAACGATCAGCTGTCCCATATAGAGCGGTTGCCAGAAATATATTTCTTTTAATGAGGAAACCATGTTTTGGGTAAAAAAAATTGTTTCCAAATTCCTTTTCCCGATACCTCTTTGTCTGGAAATTCTACTGTTTGGCCTGATACTGCTTTTCTTTACATCGAAAAAAAAATTGGGCAAAGCGGTTATCTGTCTGGGTGTCATCTTGTTGGCGGCTTTTAGTTTCTCTCCGCTAGCAGACATGCTCCTCGCGCCCCTGGAATACAAGTATCCTAAAATAGAAAACCTTAAAGCCTACTCAGGTGTCAGGTGGATAGTGGTTCTGGGCGGCGGTCACAAAAATGACCTGAGGACTCCCGTGACCTCCCGGCTTGTTCGGCCTACCCTGGTTCGTGTAGTCGAGGCTGTCAGGATTCACTGTCTGCTGCCTCATACAAAACTCATCCTGTCTGAAGGGGCCTTGCCTGGCCAGGTGAGTGGGGCGGAGATTATGGCTGACCTCGCCTTGGCCCTGGGAATCGACAAGGCGAGTATCGTTCTTGAACCTGATTCCAGGGACACCAAGGATCAGGCGCGGCGCATCAAGAAAATGATTGGTAAAGACAGGTTCTTTCTTGTTACTTCAGCATCCCATATGCCCCGCTCAATGGCTCTTTTTGAAAAGCGGGACATGCGGCCCATTCCGGCGCCAACGGACCATTTATTTAAAAAAGATCCTGCCGGTCGCGGGTTCAAAGATTACTTCCCAAACGCGGAAGGCATCTTTAAGACCAACGTGGCGTTATATGAATATATGGGCTTGATCTGGGCAAGGATCAGAGGACAAATTTAAAGAGTGAGACCTCTGCAAAACATCGTCCTTTAGCTGAACTCTTGAGCCCCGCTTCGCTGACGCTGCAGCGGCATATGTCAGTCCAAATTTAAGTCCTCGAAATATTAGTAATATGCCTGCGGGTTAAATTTTCCCTTCCGCGATTTCAACAAAATTACTGGTTTTGCAGAGGTCTCAGAGTATGGCTCATGGAAAGAGGTTTAAGGGATACCATCTGAACCTCTACCTCCTCCCCGGCCTTAAATTCGGCCTGATTCTCAGGAAGGATGATAAGACCGTCTTTTCGGGCCATAGATGAAAGACGGCTGGCTGTTTTATAAGATTTGACCAACAAACCGCCGTCCCTGTAAGTCACTTTGGCATGTATCACCTGGGTCCATCCTTTTTCACCCCTTACCGACTCTTCAAGACGAGCCTTGATCACGGGAAAGATTGGACCTTGCCAACCTGCCATGGCCAAAAGACCTGGCAGTGCCAGCTCAAGGAAGGCGGTCTCGTAGGAAGGCGGTCCGCCGGAAAGGATAAAAAATGGCCGATTTTCAAGCAGGCCAAACCCCACGGCTTTTCCCGGTCCGAGGCGAACGTGGCGGAATACGCCGTGCCAGCCCAAGCCCTCCAGAACCTCAATCATAAGATCCCGCTCGCTTCGCCAGGCTCCGCCGCTGGTAATGAAGACATCCGTCCCCAGAGCGAAATCTTCGATGGCGGCCTTTATTTCACCCAGACGGTCTTTGACAATGCGAGATAATACCTCTTGGAAGCCGAAGGCCTTGAGCCAACTCATGGTTTCCTGCATGTTGCTGGCATAGAGTTGTCCCGGGCTTAAAGCCCCCCCCGGCGCGACTACTTCATCTCCAGTAGCGATTACCGCCACCCGAGGCAGGCCGTAGACGTGGACCCGGTCCAGCCCGGCGCAAGCCATCAGACCAATAAAAGCCGGAGAAAGCCGCTCACCTTGACGGACCAACACCTCCCCCGACCTGACGTCAGTCCCTTGAAACAGGATGTTCCGGCCCGGTTCCGCGTTGTTACAACAGAAGATTTCGCCTTCTTCCTCCCGTGTGAATTCCTGGGCCAATACCGCTTCAGCGCCTGGAGGCACCGCAGCGCCGGTAGTGACACGAATTTGGAAAAATCACCAGCCCCCTGAAAATGAACCAGCCTCAGCGCGACTTCATTACCAGGCCGGGCGGAAGCTACGTCTGAAGAAAGGACAGCGTACCCGTCCTTGAGGGCGGTATCAGGAAAGGGGCTGTCAACCCTGGAAACAGCGTCCTCAGCCAGAACCCGGCCGGTTGCCTCGATCAGGCCAATTTCCTCCGTCTCTACGCGAGGTACGTTTGCCAGGATCAGACGTAAAGCCTCGTCGAAGCTGATCATGGTTTTGATGGATTCCATTCCTATTAACCGTCAAGGGCACTAAGAAAGCCTAATTAATCTCCGTGAATAGTCAGCTCAATTTTAGCAGCATCTTCACAGGATTTTAAAGACCTGACTAATCCAGTGACCGTATTCGCGATTATATTCTCCACGAACTTCAGCATGGGAACCCGCCGGCCGTCTACCATAAGCGATACCTCGCGTTCACCTTCCGCTTTGTTAATTACATCCTTTTCGACCAGATCCACCAGTCCGGCGAGATCATCTTCCTTCAGGTAAGGCCATTCTTTATCTGAACGCGGTTTATCTCCGGTCACGGTCAGAAGATTTTTTCGCTTTCTTGTCAGAGGTATTTTCCCCTTATCCAGGCGAAAGACGTCAATGGAAGGCAGATTCAAAGCTTCACGGCTTTCGACCAAAGCCAGATCTATCCCGGGCAGATAGTTGGCCGCGATGATTTCCGGCCGGAGTTCCTCTTCCTCCGGTATCTCAATCGAAAAGCCTTCCGGACCGGACCGGATCAGGCCTTTGCTTCCGGCTTCAAAAAGCTCCCGGGCCTCAGATCCCGTCGATTTCAAACGATCAACGCGCCTGATTACGCCTACCCGGCGGCCACGTGAGTCCCATTCCTTAACCAAGCCTTTTATCAAAGTGGTTTTGCCGCTGCCAGCAGGGCCAACCACACACACCACCGGCATCACTGAACCGGCTGATTTCAAAACTGTCTTCATTTTCCCTCTCCGCCAAAGAATCTATAATTTTCTTCTGTAATTGTATCATCTAAACGAGCTCGATCCTATATTATAACCTCAATTTTCTTTGATCGAACTTGTCCTT
>JAFDLS010000001.1 GCA_019306365.1 Deltaproteobacteria bacterium | reverse complement strand
GCGGGTGAGCGCTTTGTGATTTTTTCAATCAGCCCGGCCGTAAGTTTGATTGGGCAGGTCAGGGCAGTGATGACTTTTTTTAAGTTTTACTTCTTAATCTTTCCCGCGAACACGCATCGTTTTTTCTCCAAACAAGGAAAATCTGAGCCATTTGAAGCCGAGCTCCAATAGTAACCGGTCATCGGTTTTGATGGCTTCGATGATTTCCGGCTCCAAAACAAATCGTTCGAGAAAGGGGCTCTTGAATATAAACTGCCGGAATCGATCCAGGTTGTAGGACGCCATGAAGAACATTTGCATCTTTTTTAGGTGGTGTTCCGGTGGTCCCAATGGTTTGGAGGAGGTGATTATCTCCATCCATTGATCATTGATTCTATTGTGATCTTTGAGGCCCTGATCGGCCAGCCAGGTTTCCACCGTCCATTCCCGATCCTCGCTAAACCCCTGGCAGTGGTCTTCCTTTACCAGAAAAAATATCTCTTTGCCGCCGTGCGCGGAGCCCCGCCCCAGAGGGTAAATACGGCAGGCTCCAGGGCGATCTTCGTAAACAGTGCAGCCTGCTGGTGAGACAAAATGGCACGGCCGGTCCTTTTTGTCTGACATCTTGAGCTGGACACGCGGATAGGGCCGGCCTTCTTCAATCATGGTGTCGGTATATTCTTCAAGAAACTGGTCCGAAGCCATCCCCAGCCTGTTTTTTAAACAGAGAATATCATAGGGGGTTAGGACGAGATTTAAATCGGCGCAGCAGCGATTAAAACAGGCTATCTTCGGATGGCAGGCAAAATGAAAGCTTTCGCCCTCCAGCGGCTGAAATGGGCCGTCGGCCTGGTCGAGGGGTTTCATCAGGATATATCTTGACCGGCTCCAAGGCCCTGTTTACTTCTGGCCTCCAGAACCTCAGGCTTGATCTTCAAGGTTTTTTCACCGAAAAGACCAAATTTTATCCAGTCCAGGCCGAAACGGAGAAGTTCGGTATCATCCACCCTTAGCTGTTCGATAAAATCAGCCTCCAGATCAAATATATCAAGAAAGCTGCTTCCAAAAACGAATTCCCTGAATTTATCCAGATTATATGTGGCCATAATGATCATGCTTTTGATCTGCTGGTTGGTCACATCCATCTCTTTTATCTTCGGATGGCTGGCTATCTCGTTAAAATAATTATAGGCCCGCTGGTAATCCATGATCCCCTGATCTTCCAACCATTCGATGACCTGCGTTTCCTTATTTTCTTGGAGTCCAAAGCAGGTCTCAGGATCTGCGAGGACGGAAAATTTCTCATCCTCATCCATATCCAGGGGATACATACGGCAGGGCCAGGGCCGGTCTTCATAGACCTGGCAGCCTTCATCGGTGACAAAATGACACATTTTATTTTCATCGTCAGACATCTTGAGCACAACCACCGGAATGATCTGGTTTTGAGTTGACAGGAGGTAGGTGTGTTTATCAAGGAACTCAGATGAACTGATACCCAATCTGTTTTTTAACCGCAGAACATCGTAAGGCCCCAGGAAGATGTTTATATCGGAACAGCATTTGGTAAAACAGGCCACTCCCGGGTGACAGTCAAAGCGGAAGTGGTCCTTCATGCCGAGTTTGGGTTTATCTTTTTGATTTTTTTGTTTTTCATCCATAATAATTATCCTAAAGAATAACTTTTTTGTTATTAACACCCGGTAAGGATGTTGACGAATAGCACAATAGGCTGTTGTCTGTCAATTATTAACCTGAGACCTCTGTAAAACTTCGTCCTTTAGCCGAACTCATGAACACCGCTTCGCTCATGCTGCAGCGGTTTTGAGCACCGCTTCGCTGACGCTGGAGCGGCATATGTCAGGCTCAAAGTTAAGTCCTTGAAATACTTGGTAATATTCCTGCGGGTTAATTTTTCGCCTTCCGCGATTTCAACAAAATTACTGGTTTTGCAGAGGTCTCTTAGAAGAAATGGGGCGGGCGATACCAGGGACTTGCAGGTGTTTTATCCACCGTTCTCCTTTTCACGCTTGAGAAAGTCATCTATGGAAATTACCTTCCCCCTGGTAGAGGGCGCGCCAATCATCGAGGGTTGCGTGGATAGACCTCCCTGCTTCCCATGTGTTTTTTCCAAATCCTGGATGAACTTCTTCAATTGCGGATTGTCTTGCATAAGCATCTGGATTTTTTGATTCATCTGCTCAATGCCTTCAACAAGATCATTCGTATCAATAGAAAAATTTATTAGTTGACTCAATAACTCCACGAGCCGGCGGTGGACCTTGATGTTGCCGGTATGGATATATACCGGAGCATGACCCCAGAGACCAAAAACGGGAATGCCCTTTTCCCGGCCTTTACTTAAAAGCATGGTATGAATACTAACCGGGCCCTGGTATTCAGCCGAAATCAAGGTTTCAAGCCTGTCGAGGCCCTCAAAAGCGAACTTTAACTCCGGAGATGAACAGACAACGGAAACGCGTGGTTCAAGCCAGTGGGGTAGATAATCGTATGCCCCGCCCAGGGCATATATGCCTTTTACATTAAAATCTTGTGCCAGGCTCAAAATCAGACCGGAAAAAGCCTCCCAATGAAGATGGGGTTCCTGCCCCAGAAAAAGAATCAAGTCCCGATCCTTTTCCTCGCCCTTGATATAAAAAAATTTGTTTTTCGGCAGGTTAAGCTCACCTACCAACCCGTCTTGTATGCTGGCTGTTGGCCGATGAGACGCAAAATCATAATAAGCATCGGTTTTCAAAAAGGCGAGGGGGCGAGATTTTAAGCGGCGCAGGAGGTAATTCAGGGTCCCCGTGGCAACCTCTCCGGCATTGGGCCACCCTGAAAAACCCATAATTAACGCTGGTTTATCTAACTCAGGTTCATCCAGGTAGCAAAGGTCTGACATAGGTCCTTCTTTTTTAATAATTCCAGTTCACAGGTAAATTTAATGATCATCGAATATAGAGGTAATAATACTCCATACCATGCGGTTCTTGCAACCCTCTGCCCCTTCCTCATGTCCTGGAAACGGCGAACAGTTTTTAATCCTCCATCGGTAGATATTCACGCCACCACTTCTTACTTTTATAATGTAAGCGTTTTTTTTGGGATTTTTTGAGCGTTTGATGTGAGGTGGAAAGAAAATAAAAAAAATGGGCCGATGACAGGTAAAACATGAAATATTTAATTTTTTAACATAGTTATATGGTTAGCGTGAGATCAACGGGTCAGTTATTTTATCTATTAATAAGAAATTTTTTTAAAAATTGATTTGAGTCAAGGCCTTATGCCCCCTTTTCAAGTATTTTTTAATCAAAATCAAGGAGGGTGTGACAAAATGGGCGTAAGAAAAGTTATTAACATCGATGAGGAGAAGTGTACGGGCTGCGGTGAGTGCATAATCAGCTGTGCCGAAGGCGCGCTCGAAATCGTGGATGGTAAAGCCAAGCTAATCAAGGATATGTATTGTGACGGGTTGGGGGCGTGTTTGGGATGCCCGGAAGGCGCCCTGGAAATAATCGAAAGAGAGGCGGATGAGTTTGATGAAATCGCGGTTGAGGCTCATTTAGCCGAGAAAAAGCCTGTTACAGACATATCCCAGCTTGGGGAAATGGCTTGCGGTTGTCCTAGCAGCATGGTCAGGGAATTGGAACCGGCTCCCGAGAAACGAGAAAGCGGATCAGCACCGGCTTCCGCCCTCAGAAACTGGCCTGTTCAGCTTCATCTAGTTCCAACCAAGGCGCCTTACTTTGAAGGAGCCGATCTTCTTATCGCCGCGGATTGTACGGGCTTTACTTTAACGAATCTGCACCAGAGTTATCTCAGGGATCGGGCCCTGATCATCGCTTGTCCCAAACTTGATGATGCTGCTTCTTATGAAGAGAAGCTGGCTGAAATTTTTCGAAGCAATAACATAAAAAACATAACAATCCTTTATATGACGGTTCCGTGCTGCTCCGGTCTGATATACTTGATAAATCAGGCCCTGGCCAAAAGTGGAAAATCAATACCTCTGGAGGCGCACAAGATTGATTTCAGCGGTCAGGAAATTGAGGGGCACGAAAATAAGGTGGCTGTCTAAAAAACTGTAAAACAGGCCTTTCCCCTCTGGAAAGGAAACGTGTTTTCTTTAAAGTGATAAGGAGAACAAAGATGTCTCAAACACAATGCCCCGGTCAAAACATGATGTTCTGGAAGCCAGGTGACATCTTTGAAATCACCTGCCCGAATTGCCATACGCAGGTAGAATTCTGGAAGGATGACGCTCAAAGGCGGTGCCCCGGCTGCGGGCACAGGTTCCCTAATCCAAAATTAAACGAGGGTTGCGCTCAGTGGTGTGAGTTCGCGGATAAATGCCTTGGGCTGAATCGGTCCGTTGCGGAAGAAGACTAAATGAGTTTTCCTTGGTTTTTAACTTGATAATTATCTGCAGCTTGGCTTAGGGGAGAGCTGTTTCAGATATCGGGTCAAAAACGCCTTATGAGAAGATGCGTGACAGGAAAGGGTTGACTGAGATCAAATGTAAGGTTATTTAGTAGTTATGCCCAGACGCCCTTCAAATGACTTAACCTCTATAGGAAAGATCATCTCTTCTTCCTTGAAGAATGGTTTTCTGGGGTTGGCTCAAGAGGTGGGTAAGGTCTTTGAAATCTGGCCTGGAGCTGTTGGGCCGCTTGTCGCCGCCCACAGCCAACCGGACTCCATTCAGGACGGCCGCTTGACCGTTTTGGTCGAGAGTTCGGTTTGGATCGATCGATTGAATTACTCCAAGGCGGAGTTTATCGAAAAAATTAACAACGCGGCCGGCGCTCCCCTTGTTCAGGAAATAATATTCAAGGTGGGGTCTGTATCACCTGATTTTTCAAAGCCTGGATCCGAAGATTAATAGAAGTCATTGTAAAAATAACTTTCTGAGCCTGAGCCGTGAGGCAGGTTTTGCAGCTCAGGGAGAATCAGATTGTCCGGCCGGGCCGATACTTCCTTCCCCGGAGAGTATAGCCTCAACCTCTGCTGAATATTCCTTGCCGGTTTGGTAGATATAAAGCGGCGGGTGAACTTCCAGTTCCTCACCGCCCCCCAGGCGGGCTTCCACCAGCGCTAAGCGGGCTTTCTCCTTAGGACGGCTGTGAATTAGACGCAGCCGTTTTGGTTCCAGATCATATTTACGCAGTATAGTCAGAAGACTAACCAGCCTGGCAGCAGGGTAAATTACCGAAAAGGAACCGCCCGGAGCCAGCAATCGTTCTGTTGTCCAGGCGGCTGTCTCCAAACTGCCTTTTAACTCATGCCGGGCCATAGCTTCTTCCTGATCAGGGCTTACCCGGCCGGTACCCAGGCCGCGGTAAGGGGGGTTGCAGATAATGAGTTGAGCCTGTCCGCCGATTTTTTTCCGATTAAGCTTCGACCAGTCCATCTCAAGGACTTCGACCAGAGATTGAAGATTATTGGCCTCGGTATTTTGTCGAGCGCATTCAGCCAATCGAGGCTGGATTTCAACCGCAAACACCCGGCCGCGGCCCATGCGCTGGGCCATTGTCAAGGCCACAACTCCCACCCCGGTTCCAAGGTCCACTACCAATTGATCCGGTTTAACATGTGTGAACGCGGCCAGGAGGAGGGCGTCGATGGCAAAGCGGTAGCCTGATCTAGGTTGTTTCAGGGTCAACGCCCCCCGATATAT
This sequence comes from Deltaproteobacteria bacterium, assembly GCA_019306365.1. GTDB lineage: Bacteria > Desulfobacterota > Desulfarculia > Adiutricales > JAFDHD01 > JAFDHD01. The sequence goes on along the minus strand of JAFDLS010000001.1, from coordinate 54,370 downwards.
GGTATCAGAAGTCAGATCGGAATCAGTTTGGTTCGTCTTAGGCACCTTAGTAAGATCCTAAAGTACAGAGTCGATCTCCTCAGCGGGATCGATCCGGTTAAAGATCAGGCCGGTACTTACCTTGGGGAAAAAGTAAGTTGATTTACGCGGCATGATAAGGCCGGATTCCGCTACGTCTTGAACCTGATTAATGCGGGTCGGGTTGAGAATGCATGCCATCTGGATCAAACCTTCATTCACCCGCCTGATGGCGTCACCCGCTCTGCTGGTGTAAGTGATGCGGTTGGGATCATCAAGGCCTTTTTCGGTCAACCCTAATATTTCCTGAAGGACCAATCCCGTCAATACAACCGTATCCAGCTTTCTAAGTTCCGGGGCCCATGTTTCCAGAAACGTACCCTGGCCGACATCATTACGTGGCTTGAGGAGATAATATGTTTTCCCCAGATGTGTATATAATCCCAGTGCGTTGCCGGTACGGCCTTCCTTTTCAAGCTGGCGCAAAAAGGCCCTTCTGGTCGTGCGTTCGTCCACCCGCGTGAAAGAAAATGTCTGAACGCTGAAAAAGCGTTCTAAGGCGGTTTCCAGTTCCTTTTTTGATAGATGCAGGGTGTTGCTTATCAGCCGGTGAGCCGGGAGGATGGTAAGGCCAGGGTCTGAAATGGCGCACAGATACACCATGGTGTAGTTGAGAGGTGATCGCGGTCCAATTTCAACACCTTCCTCAAGCTTCGTACGGCGATAATTTAGAGATGTCTCATACCGGTGATGACCGTCAGCGATGTAGACTGTTTTATCCAGCATGAAGTTACTTAATTTTTTGATAGCAGCCTGGTCTGTAATCGGCCAGATCCGGTGACCTCGACCAGAAGGATCCATGAAGTCAAATAGAGGTTGACTCTGGATGTCAGATCTCAGGATTTTCTGGGATTCACCCTTTTCATCCGGGTAAACGGCGAAAATCTGACTTAAATTCGCATTGACATTCAGCATGAGATTAAGCCGTTCAGCTCTGGTGGAGGAAAAAGTGCTTTCATGAGGCCTGACTCTGGCCTTTTCATCGAAATTCTCAAGCTTGAGCAGGCTTACGAACCCATGGCGTGTTTTTCGCTGGCCGGTTATGGGATTGGTGAAATCCATCTCCGTATAATAAATAGCCGGTTGCTCATGCCTGATAAGAATTTTTTCTTCAAGCCACTGACTGAATTTTGCAGCGGCGCGTTGGTGCCAATCATACGGGTCTTGATCGTCAGGATGTGTGGCTCCTAGGGTAAGATGCATTACGTTATTAGCGTGAGCCTGATGGAAGGAGGCCTGCTCCTCAGGTGATACGACGTCGTAAGGAGGAGCAACCAGATCTCTAAGGTTGCCTGTTTTTGATGTGTTATATATAATACCCTTTAAAGGGGCGATTTCAGCCATATTTTTTACCTCTAAGCCCTTTCGATTTGGCTATTTGTCGCTACCATACTCGTCCAAACCAGTCAAGTTTTATATCTTGTTTTTCTGATTTACTCCACAAATTATACGAAATTTCCACATGCTTTTATCCAAACATTGAGAGGTAAATATCTGCCCCTCGGGATTTCTGGAGGTGAATAAAGCGATGTGATGGGCGTAACAGCGTCGATTTTTTCATTTCACAATCCCAGATATCCTCAATTCCTTTTACCAACAAGGAATAATCTGATTTTCGTTGTTAGTTATCTTATTGACAATGCGCTACTTTTATGGCAAGTTTAATACATGGGGAGGCACGCGGTTTCATTGGAGTTTTAAGTGTTTATGCTCATACCTTCAATTTTACCATTGAATTAAAAAATGCCGTTTCTTTTCGCTTTTCGAGAAGATAGACTTGGATTTCGCTTCGAGATTGACGAACGGGCGGTGTTGGGACGATCACCTGAATGCGATCTCATTATTTTCGGACGCGCTGTTTCCCGATTTCATTCCGAGATTTACAAGGACGATGCCGGCTACTTTCTGAAAGACCTGGACAGCTCCAACGGCACTTTTCATAACGACATTCAAATCCAAGAACCTACCCCGCTTAAAAAAAATGATGAAATCAAGCTGGGAGATGAAGTTTTTCTCTTCGATCCTGATCTGGATGTGGCCGTTGGAAAAAGAGGAGTTGTTCTTCTGGTAGGAGGGGTTGAAGACAACCCGGAGGGCCTCGTTGAAGAGGCCGGGGAGCCGAAGCTGAACTCATTGGACCGGGTGTCTATGGCGGCTTTATTCAAGGTGGCTACAGCCCTGGCCAAAACCTCCAAGTTATTTGGAATTATCAGACAGGTGATATACGTTCTGGATAAGCTCTTCGAAGCTGAACGGATGGTGGTCCTTTGGCCGGAAGGCGTGGACTGGAATCGCTTGAACGTTCTGGCGATGCAGCCTCAAGATCAGCGAATGGTTCTGCCGCGGCCTTTGATTGATCGTGTGCTCAAGGAAGGTAAATCTGTCATCTGGCCGACCGTAGTGACCGAATTGACTTTCAGGGACGGCGAACGCATTCTAGAAGACAAACCTCAGCAAGCTCTGGCTGTGCCTCTTAATACAAAGGAGGGATCGCCGGGATTGATTTATATTGAAAGCCGTTCCCGTGAATATACGGACAAAGATCTTTATTTTTTAACCGCCCTCGGGTCGCTTGTAAGTTCCGCTATCGCGAACGCGCGCATGATTCATGACTTGAACCGTCGAGCGGCTCAGGAAGAGGAGGCCGTCAAAGAAAGAATCTATCTCATAGGTGAACATGAGAAGGTTAAAGCTCTGCGCGCCATGGCGGCCCAGGTCGCTCAGGCTGATAACCGGATATTGCTCGAGGGCGAGTCGGGAACAGGAAAGGAAATTCTGGCCAAGCTGATTCATTCCTTGAGCCCTCGTAAGAAATATCCATTTGTTTACATAAACTGTGCCTCTATTTCATCACGCAATATCAGCCGAGAGTTATTTGGGCAGGAGGGCGGGACCTTAGATGAGGACGAGGCGCCGGGTTTTCTGGAGAAGGCCGAGGGCGGCTCTGTTTTTATACACAACATTAATAAGCTGCCTTTGCCGGAACAAGTTGTTTTACTTAAGACAATTGAGGAAGGGGTTGTCTATCGGGTGGGTTCTATTCGGCCCAGACCGATCAATTGCAGGATCATATCTTCCAGCACTGAAGACCTTAAAGGCATGGTTGAAAAGAATAAATTCCGGGCAGATCTTCATGACCGTATTTCTGAAGTTACCCTGGCCACCTATCCCCTGAGAGAGTTGGGCGAGGATGTAATCCTCCTGGCGAAATACTTCTTTGCGGAGGTGGCCAAGATTGAAGGACACCTCGTTCCGGAAATGGACCCGGCGGTCTCCGAATGTTTGCGGGCTTATACCTGGCCTGGAAACGCGGGTGAGTTAAAAAACGTAGTTGAGCGGGTAATAATGTTTCATCAGGGGTCCCATATCATGGTTGAAGATCTTCCTTTGGAACTGCGTCTGGCCGCGCATACATTTAAAACACAGCCAGGCGAAAGGTCGTCCGAATCAATTATGGAAGTGGAAAAGGATCTTATCCGCAAGGCGCTGGCTAAAACAGATGGGGAAACAAAACAGGCCGCTGAAATACTTGGCCTTAAACCAGATGAACTGGAGGAAAGAATTCGGCGTTATGGTGTTTCCCTTGAACAAACAGTTGTGATGCAAATTACAAATTAATAATAATTTTATTGCCGCATTCAGCGGCGGAAGGGAGGTTAGATTCGATTGGACGACGACCCATCGCAAAGTTTAATCTCAAAATTTAAAGCCTTTTTAAGGCGCGATGATGCGAATCGTGTCGCTAACAAGTTTGAGGAGGACATTCAAGAGCTCATTGACGAAGGTGCTGAAAAGGGGGTCATTACCTTCAGCGAAGGGGAGATGATCCAAAGCATCTTTGAGTTTGGTGAGACCGTGGCAAGGGAGGTTATGATCCCGCGTACCGATATGGTGGCCACTGCCCAGGAGGCCACACTGGGGGAGGTCATTCAGATGTCCCGTAAGCACGGCCATTCACGCCTGCCTGTATACCAAATAGATATAGATCACATTGTTGGTATCCTTCACATCAAGGATTTACTTGGCTATTGGGGATCTTCCTCGGATGAACTGCTGTCCAAAGATCTAATACGGCAGCCATATTTTATTCCTGAAGTTAAAAAGATAGGGGAACTCCTCGTCGAATTTAGGACGAGAAAAACTCATATGGCCATCGTTTTAGATGAATATGGAGGTACCGCCGGCCTTGTCACGCTGGAAGATATTATCGAGGAAATCGTTGGCGAAATTCAAGATGAATACGATACAGATGACCAGAAGATTATTCAACTGAGTAGCGACACCATACTGGTCGACGCACGGCTGCATCTTGAGGAATTATCCGATTACCTGATGATCGATCTCCCGGAAGGTAATTATGATTCCGTGGGAGGGTTTATTATTGACTTAACTGGCCGGGTTCCCAAGGTGAAAGAACAGATCGAATTTCAAAATCTAATTATGACCATACGTTCCGCCGACGAACGCAAGATAAGTCAGGTCGAAATCAAATGCCTTGATCAAACCGGTAATACAAAATTTGGGAAATCCTGACCTATGCCGGGTCTTCCAATCTCCAACCACGCCACTGGCGGGGGGCTCACCCGAGCAAACAACCCGGTAAGTTATTTTCTGGCCATTTTGTCTGGAATTCTTCTTTCCCTGGCTTTTCCCAGGCCCAACCTGTGGCCTTTAGTCTTTGTCGCGCTGATTCCTTTACTTATCGCCTGTCGTGGTAAAGAACCTAAAGCACATTTTGGCCTTGGGTATCTAACGGGCTTGATCCACTCCAGCATTCTGCTTTACTGGCTGGTTAAAGTACTGACCTTTTACGGCGGCCTGCATTTATGGTTAGCCTTACCTGCTTTTTATCTTCTTGTGGCTTATGTTGCGCTCTACCCGGCCTTTTTTACACTCGGTCTGGCGCTGAGTGAAAGGTATTTGAAGGTGGTTCCGAGCGGTCTGTTGTGGATATTTGTTGGAGCGGCTCTTTATACAGGCCTGGAATATTTCAAGGGGATTTTTTTAAGCGGTTTGCCATGGGAGCCGTTAGGGGCCGCTTTGGTGGCCCGCTTGTCTTTGGTTCAGTTTTCGGATATAGTGGGTACTGGCGGGTTGACCTTTATTGTTGTAATGGTCAACTTGAGTTTTTTTTCAGCGGGCCTCCGGTATCAGACAAAGAAATTCAAAGCTGGTCTGGTTCCTGGGGCCCTGGTAGTAATAGCCCTGTGCGGGCTTTGGGGTTACGGTCATTTTCGTCTCGCTCAGGTGGGGGATCAGATCGCGGACGCCGAGAAGCATGAAGTAGCGGTTGTACAAGGTAATATTGACCAGTCGCTTAAATGGGATCCGGTTCATCGGGTCAGCATTCTGAAGAATTACCGCAATCTAACTCTAAAGGCGGCACAGGAAAATCCCTGGATGATAATCTGGCCTGAAGCCGCGACTCCATTTTTCTTCATCAATGAACGAGGGGAAACGGAATGGCTGCGAACCCTGATTAAAAAAATTGAAACGCCCTTACTTTTTGGCTCTCCGGCATATGAAGATCAGGGAAGCGGCCCTAAATATTATAATCGTGTTTATCTGATTGACGCGCAAGGAGAAGTCAGAGGGCATTACGACAAGGTTCATCTGGTCCCTTATGGCGAGTATGTGCCTTTTCAAAGGTTTTTTCCCTTTTTAGGCAAACTCACTCAAGCCGTGGGTGACTATTCGGAAGGAAAACAGGGTACACTGATTGACATGGAGGGCGAACAGATAGGTGTATTGATCTGCTATGAGTCTCTTTTTTCAGCATTGGCCAGAAACCAGGTTGTAAAAGGAGCAAACTATCTGGTTAATCTAACCAATGACGCCTGGTTTGGCCGTACATCCGCCCCGCATCAGCTTCTCTATCAATCCGCTTTGAGGGCGGTAGAAAATCGGCGGACCATGATTCGGGCGGCTAATACTGGAATAAGCGCTTTTATTTTGCCCACCGGTGAGATTAAAACGAGACTCGGCCTTCTTAAGCGGGGTGTTATAACAGAATTAATCCCTGGCATGCACGAAAAAACTGTTTACACCACGATTGGGGACATAATTCCTCAGATTTGTCTGATAGTAGTTGTCATTGTTTATGTGGCCGGAATTATAAGGAGAAAAAGATGCTAACGGATATAAAGATAAAAGTTAAAGAAGTTCAGGAACGCTACTTTGCTTTACGGGGGCATCTTTGACCTTCCCAGTATAAATAAGCGTCTGGCCGAGTTGGATAATATAATGAGCAAACCCGGATTCTGGGATGACCCGGAATCAGCCCGCGAAGCAACCAGAGAACGAAACATTCTGGCCGCCCGCTCAGAAGCCTTACTTTCTTTAGAGAATGATCTGGAAGAAGTGGAGATTTTAATTGATCTGGCCCTCGAGGAAGATGACGAGGAGACAGTGAAGGAGGCTCTCAAGAAAGTCGCGGGCCTGGATGAAGCATTAAGCCGGTTTGAGATTGAGCGAACGCTTTCCGGACCGCATGATCTTAATAGCGCGATTGTGGATATTAACGCCGGAGCCGGAGGCACGGAGGCTCAGGACTGGGTTGAAATGCTGCTGCGCATGTATCTGCGCTGGGTAGACCGCCAGGGTTTCAAAACCAGGATCGTGGATTCACTGGAAGGAGACGAAGCCGGAATCAAGAGCGTAACCTTTACGGTGAGCGGAAAATATGCGTACGGGCTCCTCAGATCGGAGATCGGCGTTCACCGACTGGTTAGGATTTCGCCTTTTGACGCCAGCAGCCGAAGGCATACCTCTTTTGCCAGTGTTTTTGTCACTCCTGAGATTGATGAAGACATCGTCATTGAAGTAAATGAAAAAGATTTGCGTATCGACACATATCGGGCCAGTGGCGCCGGCGGCCAGCATGTAAACAAGACCAGTTCCGCCATACGTATCACTCACCTGCCCACCGGGATCGTGGTTCAATGCCAGGATGAGAAATCTCAGCACCGCAATCGAGATCTGGCGATGAAGGTTCTCAAGGCCAAACTTTACCAGCTCGAAGAGGAAAAAAAGGCCAAGGAAATGATGGAACAGCATCAGGAGATGAAGGAAATTGCCTGGGGCAACCAGATTCGATCTTATATCCTTCACCCTTACCGCCTGGTTAAGGATCATCGAACCTCTATTGAAATTGGTAATGTGGACGCTGTTCTTGATGGTGATCTGGAAAGTTTCACTCGCGCATTTCTGCTAAAACAAGCCGGGCTTAATAATATGAGATCTCTGCAAAACCAGTAATTTTGTTGAAACCGCGGAAGGCGAAAAAGTAGGGGAATAAAAGCAAGAAGCGGCTTGTTCCCTCAGCCGCCGAAAATCTTACTTCATCCCGGCCGTTTTAACTGACTTGGTATAATTCTTTATACCTTCCACAATACCTTTAGACATCCAGTTCAGATAGTGTTGATTGCGCATGCGGTTTTCGTCTGTTTTGTTACTGATGAAGGCCAGTTCCAGCAGGATGGAAGGCATGTTGGCTCCAATTAGTACATAAAACGGGGCCTGCTTGACACCCATATTTTTGACGTTTTTATATTTCGTCTCAAGGCTTTTAACCATTCGGATCTGAATTTCTTTAGCCAGGTAACTGGATTCCGTTATTTTTGAGTTTAGCATAAGGTCATTCAGGATTAATTCCAGATCACTCATGTTTTTAGTTGAAGTCGCGTTTTCTCGGGCCGCCACCCGCATAGCTTCTTCATCCGTGGCTAGATTGAGAAAATATGTTTCAATGCCATGAATTCTTCTATCCCTATGGGCGTTAGCGTGTATGGAAATAAACAAATCCGCCCCGACGGTGTTGGCTATAGCCGTCCGCTCTTCCAGAGGCAGAAAAACATCTTTTGTTCTGGTTAGAATGCACTCGATCCCTAAATCTTTTTTTATCTTTTTCGCCAGCATTTTGGCGACCCTCAGAGTCAGGTCTTTTTCACGCAATCCCGTGACACCTGTCGCACCGCAATCCTTACCTCCGTGGCCGGGGTCAATAACTATTTTTTTCACTCCAAGACCCAGTTGCCTGGCCAGGGAAGCCTGGTCAGGATACTCTTTGGCCTGACCGCGCGGGAGCTTTTTTCGCTTACTGGCTGTTTCCTTGAGGTCGGTTAACGGTTCGGCTATTGAGGAGGTCTTTGATTCGTGCTTTGAAGAAGGTTTTTGTCCTGCCTTGGCCACAGCCTGCTCTTTCGGCCTCCCGGTTACGTCAACCACTATACGAAAGGGATTGCTCAAGGCAAAGATACGATAGGTTTCTATGTTGCCAATATCAAGAACGACCCGAACAGTTTTTGAGTCGTGTTGAGCGATTCGCACCTGCCTGAGGAGCCGGTTGGCGATGGGTACTACTTCCTTGATTTTAGGATCGATTTTGGAAGGCTTCAGGTCAAGATAGAGGCGCATTGGCTTATTTTGTTTAGGATCCGGCCTTAATAGATGATCCTTGAATTTTGTAACTTGATCCAGATCGATGACCACGCGGGTGTAAGAAGGCGTGGACCAGTGGCGTATGCTTTTTACCATCGCTTTGGCGCCTCTCAGGACGGCGGATTCTTGTGTCACCGTCTTGGGAATCGGCATCCCCGATATTTTGGCCATCCACTTCTGGGCTTCAACGACCTGATTACTCTTGGGATGGTTGAGCTCAACCTTTAAGAATTCCACGTAAGCTCGGTCCTTATCCTTCTTATGGAGATAGTAAATCTGTCCGATTTTGACCTGAGCTTCGGCGGCTAAAGGCTCCCGAGGAAAACGCTTTGTCAAACGGCGATAGTAGTCCATTGCCTCGTTCAGATCCGCTGTCAGCATGGATCTTTTATACAGCCCTAAATATAGGTCGCCAATAGCCAGAAGTGACTGCCTGGCCCGTTTGCTGGTAGGGCTTTTTTTAAGGACTCGTTTGTAGCGATCTATTACGTTGAGCCAGTTGTGCCGATACGCCTGAGCCTTTTTATTCTTTTCGAGTTTGATTTTGGCCTGCTCGGCATATTTGAAAAGCACTTCATTTGAGGCGGCTCCGGCTGATTGGAACCACGAGACGATGATAACCAGAGACAATAAGGAAACGAGTAAGTATTTCAAACGTCGATTCATTGGATCATCTTTTTCAGTTCAGCCAATTTTTGAAGGGCTTCTAAGGGTGTCATTGTATCTGGGTCCAGCCGCTGTATCTCATCGGCCAAGCCTTCTTCTAATTTGGTGAAAAGAGACAACTGGTCAATGTCCTGATTACGCCCTGAGTTTGAGCGCACCGGGCGAGGCAGCCCGGACAGGTCAATCTCTTCCCGTTCCAGATTTTCCAAAATCTCGGCCGCTCTGTCAAGTATTTCAGAAGGCAGACCGGCCAGCCGGGCCACGGCCAGCCCGTAACTATGGCTGGTTCCGCCCGGAATTAACTTGCGCAGGAAAATAATCTCGTCCCTCCATTGCTTGACCGAAACATTATAATTTTTGACTCGCGACCGGGTTTTGGCCAGCTCGACGAGTTCGTGGTAGTGCGTGGCGAACAGTGTTCTAACGCCGTGTCCTTCGAGCTCGTGCATGAATTCGACCACGGCCCAGGCGATGGAAAGGCCATCAAAAGTGCTTGTGCCTCTGCCAATCTCGTCTAGAATTACCAGACTTTTGCTAGTGGCCTGGTTAAGTATTTGCGCTGTTTCATTCATCTCGATCATAAATGTTGAACGGCCGCGAGTCAGATCGTCAGAGGCCCCGATGCGTGTGAATATCCGATCAACAATGCCTAACATGGCTTGGTTCGCCGGTACAAAGCTGCCGATCTGGTTGAGGAGCACGATTAAGGCAACCTGGCGCAGGATCGTCGATTTTCCAGCCATGTTGGGGCCGGTAATGATCAAAATCTGGTTGGATTCGTTATCCAGAATGATATCATTGGGGACAAAGGCGCCCTGGGGGAGAGAACGTTCGATAACCGGGTGCCTGCCGTCAACGATTTCTATGCGGTCCTCATCCAAAAGTTCCGGTCTGACGTAGTCATACTTGATCGCCGCTTCCGCCAGTGAGGCCAGGGCGTCAATCTCAGCGATTAAATCAGCGGTTTCTCTAAGGCGTGAGACGTAAGCCATCAAATCCTGACGGAGTTCTTCAAAGAACTTCTGTTCCAATATAACACGCTTTTCTTCAGCGCTGAGGACCTTGGATTCCCATTCCTTGAGTTCCGGGGTTATAAAACGTTCGGCATTGGTAAGGGTTTGCCGCCGAATGTAGTTATCCGGGACCTGATCCAGATTGGAACGGGTGACCTCGATGTAATACCCGAAAACCTTGTTGAATCCGACCTTGAGAGATGAGATGTTTGTTCGATCGCGTTCCTCAGCCTCCATCCGGGCTATCCAGCCTTTTCCATCGGACATGATTGAGATAAGCTCATCAAGCTCAGGATTATACCCCGGCCGAATGACCCCGCCGTCCTTGAGGGTGAGTGGAGGATTATCATTAAGCGCCTTTTCGATCAGGTCGGCTATATCGGTTAATTCATCCAGCTTCCAGCCAAAATCGCGGAGCTGGCCCTCGTTCAGTTCCAAAAGCAGGGACTTGATCTGAGGCAGACGGCGGAGACTTTCTTTCAAGGTAATCAAGTCTCTTGGATTGGCGCGGTTCAGGGATATGCGCCCGGTAAGCCTTTCAAGGTCGTAAACGCCGTTTAAGATTTCACGTAAATCAGAACGCCGCAACCCGTCCAAGGCCAGCATCTCAACAGACTCATGCCGCTCGGCTATCTGGGTTCGATTCCGTAAAGGATAGCTTATCCATTCTCTGAGCTTACGGCTGCCCATGGCCGTGACCGTGAGGTCGATCAGGCTGACCAGGGAACCGGGTCGAGAGTTATCTCGAAGGTTGGTAAACAGTTCCAGGTTTCTTCTGGCTATTTCGTCCAGCACCATGTATTCCTGGAGGCGATAGCACCTCAGCCGATCAACATGTTCAAGATTTTGCTCCTGGTTCTCTTCAGCGTAAAGCAGGGCCGCTCCGGCCGCGGTTAAGCCCAACGGCATGTCTTCCACACCAAAACCGGCCAGGGCATATTCGCCAAAATGGTTTATCAGCACCGACCGAGCCCGTGAATACTCGAAAGCGGCCTCCTCAAAAACAGTGTGATACAGGGACATTTCCTTGAGGAGGTCAGCCAGATCCCCAGGAGCATTTTCACTGATAAGCGTTTCCGCCGGCGCAAGCCTTGATAATTCGGAAATAAGCGCCTGCTCGCCATTTATCTCGGTTAGTATGAAATCACCGGTACTGACTTCCAAAACCGCCAGGCCAAACTGTTCTTTGTCTTTTGCGGTCAAAGCGGCCAGGTAAAGGGGTGATTTCGGATCCTCTATCTCCGGGCTGATAACCATGCCCGGCGTCACAACTCTTGTTACCTTCCGCGCCACAATCCCCTTGGCCGTTCGGGGGTCTTCAATTTGATCGCAGACGGCGACTTTGAGGCCGGCCTTGATAAGTTTGGCGATATAGGGCTCCACCGAGTGATACGGCACTCCACACATAGGAATGTCTTGATTATGATATTTAGAGCGGGAAGTTAAAGTAATTTCTAATAACGGGGCAACCTTGACGGCGTCCTCGAAAAACATCTCATAGAAATCACCCATGCGAAAAAAAAGAATAGCCTCGGGATACTTTTCCTTGATCTCAAAGTACTGCTTGAGCATGGGTGTAAGTTTGGACATGTCGATTTCAGGAACGGTCTCCTTGATTTTTTTCGGAATTAGGCACAACCTCTGAATCGGATTTTTTCAGGGAAAGAAGAACGGGTTTACGGCGGTGCAAGGCCATGGTGTCCCATTCCTGACACTGGAGGCAGCGCCACATTAATTTTTGTGATTCGAACCCGCATTTAGCGCATTGAAAATCGGCTCCCAGAGGAGTTAAATGATCCAGGAGATCCCGGTAAGCTTCAAGTGTTTCATCCGCGTTCTCCAGAGATAACAAAAGCAGACCCAACTCGCGATGAATTTCCAGGAGACCCGAATCGAGTTCAAGGGCTTTTCGGAATTCATCCAGGGCTCGCGGCTGATTCCCGCTTTCCAGAAACATCCGTCCCAGCGCCAGCCGGGCCAGCGGGTCTTTCTCCTTGGCCGCGCACTCGTTCAGGAAATCCTCAACAGGTTTAAGGTCGGCAAGCTCACTGTATACGCGAGCCAAGCGCCCAAAAACCAAAAAGGTCATTTCAGGAGCGACTTCAATGATCTTACGCCAGACGTTAATGGCTTTTTTAGGCTTTTTGTCCTTGAGCAGCAGGTCACCCAGATGCAGGTAGGCGTCCACGCAGCTGGAGTCAAGGGAGAGGGCCTTTTTATAAGCTCCCCGGGCCGGAGACAATTCACCTTTTTCAAAGTGGACCTTGCCCATTTCAACATGGTAATGCGCCATCACGTTTTTTGGCTCGTTCCCAGTGAGTTTGGCCAGTTTTTGCCAAGTCTGGAAGGCCTGCTTCCAGTCACGTGTTTCCTCGTAAATCTGAACCAGTTGACGGTAAGCTTCAGCATGTCCGGAATCTTCAGCGAGCACGTCATTGAAAGATTTGATCGCGCGGTCGAAGAGCCCGGCCATGCGATAATCCAGTCCCAGATCATAAAGGGCCTGAAGCTTGATTTTTGCGTCCAGGTGAGGGCGGAGGATGAGACTCTGACGAATGCGAATGGCCCGCTCGAATTCCCCCTTGCTTCTAAAGAGGTTGCCCAGAGCCATGTAACTTTCCACGGTTTGGGTGTCCTGGGCCACGGCGCGGCTGAATTCCTCTATGGCCTCGTCCCTTTTATCTGAGAGGATGTAATTCAAACCCTTCATAAAAGCCGCGTTCGAGATTATACGTTCTTTTTCAACACTCTGCTTCGGATAGTCCCCCCGGCCAGCGCGTTTTGGCAGAAAGGCTAAGAAGTAGCCCAGAATGAGGGAAACTATGGCCACCAGCAGCATCAGCTGATACATGGTTATCTTGATATTCATGAATTCAAAATGCTGTTCCCACATGGCCTTACTCTTCGGCTTGCTCAGGGGCCTGGGTTTTTTCTAACCCGTTTTTGGGTCCAGTGATGGGAAGGTTTCGGAGCGAATTCAATTCTTTTTCGGCCTGTGCCTGAGATCGGTTGAGTTCTTTGATGTTTTTTTTCAAACGGCGGCGCTGCATGAAACCGGTTACGTAAGCCAGGGCGAAACCAAGAACAAAGAAGACAGCGAGGAGAAGATAGATTTGAAGCGGGGGGGTTTTCAAAGAAGCAAATATAAGGTTGATTCTAAAAACTTCTCCCTTGGTTAAAACAGCCAGGTTCTGGATAATAAGAACCACCAGAATGATGACGGTCAGGCTGATAATTATCGATTTAAGCGTTTTCAATTTTACTTGGGCAATTCCGAAAAGTACTTGACCAGACGGTCAAATGAGGCTTCCAGGTGTTCCGGGATAACCCGCACGTCGGCAAATACGGTCATGAAGTTAGTGTCTCCGTTCCACCGAGGCACAACATGAAAGTGCAGATGATCCTTCACCCCGGCTCCAGCCACTCGCCCCAGGTTCAGCCCCACGTTGAAACCGTCAGGGCTCATGTTCTGGCGCATTATATCAATGCTCGAACGTACAAGACCGAGCAGGTCGCTCATCTCCTCCTCACTCAGGTCGGAAAGTTCAGGTACATGGCGGCGGGGAGCGGCCAGAAGGTGACCGTTAGTGTAAGGATAACGATTCATCATGGCTATGGAAAGACGTCCGGCATAAAGTATTAGGCGGGTCTTGTCCGGTCCCTCGTGGTTCTTGTCCGCACAAAAGATACAGTCACCTGACGCCACTTGCTTATCAGCGCCGGTAATATAGGTCATACGCCATGGGGCCCAGAGGTTCTTCATCAATTTGCTCCTAATCCAGAGTGATTATCTCGCCCTGTATTGTTTTGTTAATATGCAGCGTACCTACAGACCGTTTTTGGTCACGTTTTCCAAGGGTCATTGATCCGGGGTTGAAGTAAAGCTCCGAACCAACCCATGAATTTAATGGCTGGTGGCTGTGCCCAAAAACCAGGCAGTCTATCTTATCGAACTCTTTCCTTAATTTTTGAGCCAATCCATACGGAGAACCCCAGCCATGAATCAGCCCAATTTTAAAAGGTCCGGCCTCGATAATCCGTTTGTACGGGAGGGCCTGGCTCGTTTCATAATGATCCATGTTCCCGGACACGGCAATCACGTTTGCCGTTTTCAGGTATTGAAGTACAACCGGTGAAACAATATCACCGGCATGAAGGATTATGTCAGTGTCGCTGAATAGCCTTTCGACAACTTTTTTAAGCTCGTCCGTAATCTGTCTCAAGTGTGTATCGGACATAACGCCTATCTTCATACGCTCGTAAATCCTCCGTAATGAGCTTGCTAAACTAATTATAGTAGTTACCAGAATTACGTTCCGTTTGATTACTAAGGTAAATCAAGGCTGTAACAGCGGCTGCCATGATATAACAAATGGAAACTACATGATGTTTTGGCGTTTTTCGTAAGGTGGCTTACGATAATGGCCGAAACTAAATCTTCTCCTAGCCCAAGGCTAAACGGAACATATTTTTAACAAACGCTCTGAATACCTTACCAAATAGGGTCAGGGTAAAACAAGTCTTTTTAAATGTTCAAGGCACTGTGTGATTGCCAAAAAAATTTTCCGTTTGAAGTGGTGGCAAAAAACAGAAGATGTCAAGGGATAGGTCATTCAGTTAAAAGCTATCTCAAAATTAGTGTTTTTGCAGAGGTCTCAAGGTGTATTTTCTCTGTTATGCGGTAATTACTACTGAGGTTTTTATCTTTTTCCGGGGAAAGGAAAGGTTATATTTTATAAAACCGGCGTTGTTAATAAAGGCAGGATTTAGGCTCAAATTTGAACTAGGTTAAGGTCTCCCAGGAGTCCGATTTTATCGCCAAGTACCACAGCCGCGCCGTGAACTCCGGCCAAAGATACTGCCCAGTTCAAAGCGGGTTCAATATCCTGAATTCGCTTCACCCGATTTCCCAGGGCGGTGGCCACGGCGTCTGCCAGGGCTGCTGAATCGGCCTTAACTGTCGCCGCGTCTGTTTTCCCAAGACTCAGAGAATGACCGACTGTACTGGATGAAGTGCAGATTCCCGAGGGGTTTTCGTCCGGGGAAACCACCAGGCCTAAACTCAAAGACACGGATGCATCTCCGGCGAACAGACCGACCACGATTTCGCTTGCGGCGGAGATAAAAATATCCCCGCCGTTTTCAACAATAACGCCTTTGGGTGACAGACGCAGTAACCCCAGTCCAACAAATTCAGCCAGACCGCCGGCAACGGCGGCCATAGGCCCTACCCCGGCGATTCGGCCGGCATGCTGCATCTCTTTAACCGGCGAGGGGGCCAGCGGGTCTTCCGGAAGAGGTTTCAGGCTGGTTAAAAAGAAGGGGTGGTTTTCGGCCCAGTCTGTAATCCGTTTTCGACCAAGAATGACCAGCTCCAGGGCTTCAATCGACAGGTCTCTTTCAGCCCGGATGAAAAGATCCGTCTGCTCCACCTGAACCCGAAAACTGTCCAAGCCGCTGGATCGAATTTTATGGCGGTAGATAGCCTTATCTTTTTTTTCATGAATATTCATGAAAAGATTTACCTGTTTGAGGCTGGCTGGCGGGCTCTATGTATAATGAAATTCCACGCTGGAGTCCCCAAAGGCTTCCTGAGCTTCCCGAAGGAGGGCAAGGTTTGGCTGCACCCGCTGCTCCAGGCTGAAAACAGCAGTTCCCTGACCTGGAACTTGAAGCTTGAGAATCACCTGCGTCTCTCCTCGATAGCGATTAAGAATGTCCTTGAGCTTTAGCAAGGGCGCCTGATCCTCTGAAGACGCGGATATGGTCAGGTTAACTTCACGAACCAATTTAGCCGCAGCTGTTTCTATGGGCAGGATTTCCTTGGCGATGATTTTATTGATGGAGGCGGCCCCTTTTTCATCGGTGGTCAGTTCCCCTATCACCAGAAGCGGCCGGTCCTGTTCCAGGTACTGGGTGCTGGCCTGATAGATTTCCGGAAAGACCAGTATCTCCACCTGTCCAACCATGTCCTCCAGGGTGACAAAGGCCATTCGATCGCCTTTTTTGGTGTTAATGAGATCTATCTGGACAATGATTCCTCCCAGGCGAACCTTGACCCCATCATTCATTTCCTGAATCCGCTGGGTGTCGGTGTTGGTTAAGGCGGCCAGTTCCTTCTCAAATCGATCCAGCGGGTGTCCGCTGATGTAAAAATTCAAGGCCTCCTTTTCATAGCTCAGGCGCTGAGTTTCCCGCCATTCCGGTACATCCGGCCAGCGAATCGGAATCTCCTCTACCCCGGATTCAATGGTGTCAAAGAGGTTAGTTTGTCCGGACTCCCGATCCCTTTGAACCCTGGCCCCTTGCTCCAGGGCTTCATCCTGCAAGGCGGCCATTTGGGATCTTTTAACGCCGGTAGAATCAAAGGCTCCGCATTTGATCAGTGTTTCGAACACCTTCCGGTTTACCTTCCTGAGATCTACCCGTTGACAGGTATCGAAAAGATCCTTAAAAGGGCCTTCAGCCCTGGCTTCGATAATGGCCTCGATCGCCGCCTGGCCCAACCCTTTTATGGCGGCCAACCCGAAACGGATTTTTCCTTCATTTACCGTGAAATTTAAATCACTCTGGTTTATGTCCGGAGGCAGGATGACAAGATTTTTCGCCTTACACTCACTAATCAACCGACTTAATTTATCTGTATTGTTAACTTCATTGTTTAACAGGGCGGCCATGAATTCCAGAGGATAGTGCGCCTTTAAATACGCTGTTTGAAAGGCGATAAGCGCGTAAGCGGCACTGTGAGATTTGTTAAAACCATACCCGGCGAATTTGGCCATGAGGTCGAATATTTTTGTACCTTTCTTGGGATCAATGCCATTAGCCTTGATTCCCTCCATGAAGCGGCCTCGCTGCCATTCCATCTCCTTTGGTTTCTTTTTACCCATGGCTCTCCGAAGCAGGTCAGCTTCTCCAAGAGTGTAGTTGGCCAGACTGCTGGCAATTTGCATGACCTGTTCCTGGTAAAGGATAACGCCGTAGGTGCTTTTAAGGATGGGTTCAAGCTCTTGCAGTTCGTATTCAACCTCAACTTGACCGTGCTTGCCGGCGATGAAACTATTCACCATACCGCTCTCCAAAGGACCGGGCCGGTAAATTGCTACCAGGGCGATAACATCCTCGAAACAATTGGGGCGAAGCTTAACTATAAGATCTCTCATGCCGGAACTTTCAAGCTGGAATATACCGGTGGTATCACCACTGCAGAGGAGATCATAGGTGAGCTGGTCATCCATATCCAGGCTTGATATGTCAAGATTGATACCACGGGCCTTGAGCATTTCCAGGGTATAATCGATGATGGTAAGGGTTTTAAGACCCAAAAAGTCAAATTTAACCAGCCCTATTTTTTCAACGCCGTGCATGTCGAATTGGGTGACCACGATCTTGTCCTGGTTTTCCCCGTGATTCGAGGCGACGCAGTAAAGCGGCAGGTATTCCACCAGGGGACGATCGCTAATAACCAACCCGGCGGCGTGCGTTGAAGCGTGCCGGGGTAAACCCTCCAATGATCGGGCGATCTCGATGAGCTGGGCTACACGATTTTCCTGCTGGATGACTTCTTTGAGCTTTGGGTCCTTTACCGCTTCGGCCAGGGTAATGTTCAGCCTGTTCGGGATGAGCTTCGCGATGCGGTCCACCTCACCATAAGGCATACCCATGGCCCGGCCAACGTCCCTAATTACGGCTCTGGCCTGCATTTGGCCGAAGGTAATTATCTGGGCCACGTTTTGGGGACCGCCATATTTTTCAGAGACGTACTGAATAACTTTCTCCCGCCCGTTCTTACAAAAATCGATATCGATATCAGGCATGGAAACACGTTCGACATTAAGAAAGCGTTCAAAAAGCAAACCATATGGCAAGGGGTCGATATCGGTGATGCCGAGCGAATAAGCTACCAGGCTCCCAGCCGCTGAACCCCGGCCGGGCCCGACAGGTACATTGTTTTCCCGGGCATAATTAATGAAGTCAGCGACGATTAGGAAGTATCCGGGGAATTTCATTCGGATGATAATTTCTAGCTCCATTTGCAATCGATCATGGTACTTTTTTTCTTCCGCTTCATCCAGAGGGCGGGTTTGGCGAAGGTATTCGATACGTTTTTTAAGTCCTAACTCCGCTTTCTTTCTGAGAAGGGTTTCCAGGTCCTCGCCCTCGTTTACAGGGAAAATTGGAAAATGATATCCTCCCTTGTGAATCTCCAGGTTGCACTCGTCGGCGATCCGCTGGGTATTGGCCAGGGCTTCCGGGAAGTCTGCAAAAAGATCAGCCATTTCGTCCGGGGATTTGAAGTAGTACTCCTCACTGTCAAAGCTCATTCGATCCCGATCTTCAACTGTCTTGCCGGTTTGAATGCAGAGCAGAATATCGTGGGCTTTGGCGTCCTCCCTGCGCAGGTAATGACAGTCATTGGTTGCCACCAGAGGCAGATCAAGCTCTCCCGCAATGCGGCACAGGCCCTTGTTGGCGATTTCCTGATCAGGGCTGGGCCTTTTTTGAAGTTCGAGATAAAAGCGGTCTTCAAAGATTTGAGCCAGATCCTGGGCCGCCCTTAAGGCCTTTTCCTCCTGGCCGGAAAGGATTAAATTGGGCACCTGACCCTGAAGACAGGCTGATAGGGCGATCAGGCCTTTGTTATATTTTCTAAGAACCTCGAAATCCACACGCGGCTTGTAATAAAATCCTTCCAGGTTAGCGATAGTAACCAGGCGTACCAGATTCTTATAACCCTGGTAATTCCTGGCCAGAAGCACTAAATGGTACCTGGGGTCTCTTTGTTCCCGGCGGTGACGATCAAGAGGAGTCACATATACTTCGCACCCGATTATGGGTTTGATTTCTGCCTGGTACGCTTTTTCATAGAAATTCAACACACCGAACATATTGCCATGGTCGGTAATAGAAACGGCGTTCATGCCGAATTCTTTGGTCCTGGCTATTAAATCGTCGATTCTTATAGCGCCGTCCAGAAGGCTGTAAGCGGTATGAACGTGAAGGTGGATGAAGGAACTCATGATTACTCCCACTCTATAGTACTCGGGGGCTTGGAGGAGACGTCTAAGACTACTCGATTAATACCCTTGACCTCGTTTATGATTCGATTGGAAATCACGGCTAAGATGTCATAAGGCAGCCTGGTCCAGTCTGCGGTCATGGCGTCCACGCTGTCAACAATCCTGAGGCCTGCCACGTTCTCATATGTGCGTTCATCACCCATGACGCCCACGGTTTTGACAGGTAGAAGTACGGCGAAATATTGCCAGATTGATCGGGCGAGTTCAAGATTTCTCTCTATTTCTTCCCGCACAACAGCGTCGGCTTCCTGAAGAACCCTAATCCTTTCCGGGGTCGCTTCCCCGAGTATACGGACGGCCAGACCCGGCCCGGGGAAAGGTTGCCGGTATACCATTTCTTCAGGCAATCCCAGGACTGTGCCCAATTCTCGAACCTCGTCCTTGAAAAGTTCTGATAAGGGTTCGATCAACTCGAGATCCATGGTTTCGGGCAGTCCGCCGACATTGTGGTGCGATTTGATGGTGGCCGACGGTCCCTTGAAAGAAATCGATTCGATCACGTCCGGGTAAAGGGTCCCTTGGGCCAGAAAATTTACATCTCCCAGTTTTTCAGCCTCCGTTTCAAATATCCTGATAAACTCATGTCCAATGATTATACGCTTTTCCTCCGGGTCCTCAACCCCTTTAAGTTTTTGCAGGAACGTTTCGGCGGCATCGATTACGATCAGGTTTTTCTGGAAGCGTTCTTTAAAAAGATTGACAACATCCTGAGCCTCATTTTTTCTGAGCAGGCCGTTGTCCACGAAAATGGCCGTGAATTTATCAGCAATGGCCCGGTGCAGGAGCGCCGCCACCACGGAGGAGTCAACACCGCCGGACAGGGCGCAAATAACCCGGTCGTCTCCCACTCTGGCTTGAATCGCGGAAACGGCCGATTCGATGAAATTGGCCATGGTCCAAGTTGGTTCAAGCTCGCAGATGCGGAAAAGGAAATTAGCTATAATATCCTGACCCTTGGGTGTATGGTAAACCTCCGGATGAAACTGTACACCGATCAACCGCCCTTCATTGTCTCGCATCGCTGCAACAGGAGAATTCTGGCTGTGAGCGATCGATTTGAAACCTGCAGGGAGCTTTTCAATGCGGTCTCCATGGCTCATCCAAACGTCCAAAATGCCTTCGTCATTTTTCAGCCCTGAAAAAATCCCTGTGTCCTCGTCAATAATAAGCTCAGCCGGGCCGTATTCCCGTTGACCTGAAGGCGCTACTTCACCTCCCAGGATATGGGTCATGAGCTGCATTCCGTAACAGATCCCCAGCACGGGCGCGCCCATTTCAAAAACTTCGCGCGCGATCATGGGAGCGTCTGGCAGGTTTACCGAAGACGGACCGCCGGAAAGGATGATCCCGCCGGGAGACATGGACCTGAGCTGGTCCATGCTGAGCGTACAGGGATGGATCTCCGAATAGACTTTTAGCCCCCGCACCCGGCGGGCGATGAGCTGAGTGTACTGGGAGCCGAAGTCTAGAATGATGATTTTATTTTTATGTATATCCTCACCCATTAATATCTGATCTCCAGATTCATTTTTTCTAAAACCAACAGCATCTGAGTTATTCAGTCGGTGTGGTTAAAATTGATCCAGCCGGTAGTTAGGCGCTTCCTTGGTGATAATGACATCATGCACGTGGCTTTCTTTGAGTCCGGCTGATGTGATACGGGTGAAGATCGGTTTGGTTCTGAGTTCCTCGATATTGGAGCAGCCAACATAGCCCATACCAGCTCTCAGCCCGCCGATGAGTTGATAGACGTTGTCAGACAGTGATCCGCGATAGGGCACTCTGCCCACAATACCTTCTGGTACGAGTTTGGATTCTGAAAGGGCTTCTTCCTGAAAGTACCGGTCGCGTGAGCCTTCGCGCATGGCTTCGATTGATCCCATGGCCCGGTAAACCTTATAGGTACGGCCCTGGTACAAGACCATTTCACCGGGACTCTCATCAGTACCGGCGAATAGCCCCCCGATCATGACGGCGTGAGCGCCTCCGGCAAGGGCTTTAACCACGTCCCCGGAAAACTTTATACCACCATCGGCCAGGAGGGGAATACCTTTCTTTGCGGCGATTTTCGCGCAAGCCATAATGGCCGTCATCTGCGGCACTCCAACTCCGGCCACCACGCGGGTGGTGCAGATGGAACCGGGTCCCACTCCGACCTTGACGCCATCCGCTCCCGCTTCAATCAGGGCCTCAACCCCTTCGGGGGTGGCCACGTTACCGGCGATGAGCTGTATATCCTTGAACGTTGTCTTAATGTTTCTTACAGCCTCAATAACCCCCATTGATTGACCATGCGCGGAATCAACTACGATCACGTCAACCTGCTCTCCAATAAGGGCTTCAACCCATTCAAGGTATCCTTCCTTGATTCCAATGGCGGCGCCAACACGCAGCCGGCCTATGGAATCCTTGGAAGCGTCAGGATACTTTTTAACTTTCTCAATATCCTTTATGGTGATCAGACCCTTGAGACGGCCCTGGTCATCTGTTACAAGAAGCTTTTCAATACGGTGCTCCTGCAGCAGAACCTTGGACTCTTCTAAAGTGATCCCCTCAGGTGCGGTGATGAGGTTCTTTTTAGTCATAACATCAGACACAGGGTGATCGAAATTAGTCTCAAAGCGCAGATCCCGGTTGGTGACGATCCCCCGGAGTTCCTCACCCTTAACGACCGGAACTCCTGAAATACGATATTTTTTCATGATTTCAAGAACTTCGTAGACCTTCTGTTCCGGTTCAACCGTGACCGGCTCAACGATCATTCCACTTTCTGACTTCTTTACCTTTTCCACCTCGATCACTTGTTTTTTAATGCTCATATTCCGGTGGAGAACGCCCAGCCCTCCCTGGCGGGCCATGGTTATCGCGGTCTCAGCCTCGGTAACAGTATCCATGGCCGCGCTGACCAGCGGAATTTTAAGTCTGATTTCCTCAGTCAATTTAGTGGATACGTCCACCTCGGTTGGCAGGACTTCTGAAGATGCCGGTACCAGAAGCAGGTCATCAAAAGTCAAGCCAACAGTCCAAATACGATTCTCATTCATGCAATCCTCCTCTGACCAGCGGCCACGAGCCAGAGTCCTTCCAGCAGGCCCGCGTCGCTGACTGTCAATTGATCAGTTTTAATATATTTCATTATCTCCAGTACAACTCCCGTGCCAGCCACGATAATATCAGCCCGATCTTCAGGGAGGCCTGGGATTGAAGCACGTTCAGCCGCTTTAAGCGCGCTTAGGCGCTTGAAAAGGTCTTCCAGGTCCTGTCTGGTGAGACAGCGGTTGTGCACTAATCCCGGTTGGTAAACCGTTAATTTTTTAACCATGGCAACCAGGGTGGTTACAGTGCCAGCCGTTCCTATAAGGATTTTGGGTTTGACCTTTTTGAGCATTTGCGTCAGGCCCTGGTCCAAAACCTTTGCCACTTCGTCCTGCAAAGCTTTTAACTGCCTTAAGGCGGGTGGGTCAAGGGTGAGAAATGACTCTGTTAGGGCTACCGCCCCCAGGCTTAGGCTGATCGAGGTTAAAACATGCCCGTCCTCCGTGGCTATAAATTCAGTGCTCCGGCCTCCGAGGTCAAAAATCAGGGCTTCGTTCGAAACGGAGGGCAGGGCGCTGATAACCCCGGCGGCGGCCAGGTCCGCTTCCTGTTTTCCCGTGAGGATCAGTGTCTCCAACCCCAGTTCATCACTGACCCGGCTCATAAAATCCTGACCACCCTTTGCCTCTCGTACAGCGCTGGTGGCGCCGGCAAGAATAACATGCGCGCCTGACGCCAGGGCCTTTTTCTGAAAATCTCGAAGAACTTCGATAGTGTTCGTCACAGCCCCCGGAGAAAGTGGTTCTCCCGGCTCGAGGCCTTCTCCCAAACGCGTTACTTTTTGCTGAATCAGGTGACGTTTAAAACCATTGCGCATCGGTGAGGCAACAAGAAGGCGGATTGTATTCGAGCCGATATCTATGGCTGCTAAAATAGGAAGAGTCATGGTCTTTATTAGCAAAAGACATGGAGCTTGGCAAGGGCTTTCTTGGTGATTAATTACACTTTTCTTGAAAACATTTTGAGGAAGCCTTTCAGTCGTTTTTTACGCACTCGCTATTCAGGAAAAATCCCGCCAGGCCCGAGCTTTTGAAAAGATAGATCCCCTCGATACACGGTTTCTGACCAATTTCAGTAATTGTCAGAATTGCGTTCCGTTTGATTGCCAAGTAAATTATTTTGGCGAATTTATAAATTTTGGCCGGTTGCTCTTATCTCTACCCTAATCGATTAGATTACCTGAGGCCTCTGCAAAACCGGTAATTTTGTTGAAATCGCGGAAGGTGAAAATTTAACCCGCAGGAATATGTTTAATATTTCGAGGACTTAAATTTGAGCCTGACAAAGAGGTCAGCTAAAGGGCGAAGTTTTGCAGAGATCTCAACCTATATTTTAGGCATTAAGATCCAATTCTCAAGTGGGGTGAGCGCATAATTTTGAAAATGACGTGAAAGGGTGGGTATTATTGAAGGCTTTTGTCTTTTAAAGTATTTGATTTTGAGCTAATATATAAAGTGAGCTCGTTATTCAATATTTGACAGACATGATAACTCACCGTTGAACCTTGAGTTTGGCGGATATAAACTAAGCCCAGCAGTTTAGAAGGGCCGGAGTTACCGGAAGTTCTCTTCAGTTTTGATTTCGATCTTTAATATCTAAACTTAAGTGAGGAACGGATGATTTCAGATGCAAAAATAATGGTGGTGGGTGACGATCCATTTACAACTAACTTTTTAGGCGATATTTTAGCAAAATACGATTACCGTGTAGACATCGTAGATGATGGGGGGGAAGCTTTGACCAGGATCGCGGCCGATCCTCCAGATCTTATTTTGCTGGACATCAGTATGTCGGGTATTGACGGGCTTGAAACCATGAAGAAAATCAAGCAGGATGAAAATTCCACGCGAATACCGGTAGTAATGCTGACAGGGAGTCAGGTTAACAGGGAAACTCGTTTACACTGCCTTGATCTGGGCGCGGATGATTTTTTAACAAAGCCTTTTGATGAGGAGGAACTTCTGATACGGATTCGGAATCATACCAGGCTGAAGATGCTCTGTGAGGTGGAGATAGAAAAAGAGCGGATCATGGGCGCGCTGGAAATGGCGCGGGCGGCCTCAAAAGACATGAAGACCCTTCTGAACCAAATCCTGGAAACATCTGAATTAATCGTTTACGACCGGGCGGGTGACCTGCCGCGTGAGAAATATTTTCAGCAGTTTAAAGAGGATATAGAAACGTTCATAAAACTGACTGAAAAGCTCTCCGTACTGGACGTATAATTAAGTGGCTCACCAAGGGTTATATAATCATAAGGTGAGCAAAAACCTCTTTTGCCTGCCGCACAGCTTCTAGACACTTCTTACCGTCATCAGATGTCAGAATAACCTTATAAAGCTGATCAGGCTCGGAATCACCGTAGGAAACAGTTATTGAGGCGGCCAGTTCCAGGTCCGACGGATCGCTTCCAGACATGATCACCGTGGGCCCGGGAATATTTACCGTCTCCAGGATAAAATCCCCGGGTTTAGATAGTTTTGAAATTATCTCGTTTTCCTTTTCATTTCGGCCAACTACAAGCTTACTGCCGCCCGGTAACCGAAAGTGACGTCCCCACTTGAGGATTTTTACATCCTGATGGCTTAATTGTTTTGTGCGGGACATGAACTCCTTGAGGCGGTTCGAAAAAATCGGGTCAGTAAGCAGACAGCCTCCGGCCGGGGAAGGGTAATCCTTGATTTTAAATTTAGCGGCCAGTTCCATTTGAGGCTTGCGCGAGCGTCCGGACAGACCGAGCAGTCTGTCTCGATCCACCAGACCAGCCAGCTCCATTTTTGTGGGGGGAAGCTTCAAGGAGGAAAGCGGCCTTAAGATGTAGTCCGCGTATCCAGATTCTCGCGCTACCAGCTTCATGGCCCAGGCTATCTGAGACTTGGGACGCTGACCCAGCACCTCACCGGAGAAGAGAAAGTCGCCTTCTTCCTCTTCCATAATTCTTCCGGCATGATTGAACATCAAGGCATGGCAGTCGATACAGGGGTTCATGAAACGCCCATATCCATGTTTCGGGTTTTCAAGCATATTGAGATGAGATTGGGTGATTTCCACCGGTCTGGTTGTGAGCCCTATCTGCTGGCTGGAAATTTTGGCCCGTTTTGCGCTGAAGAAAGGTGTGACAAAAGTAAGCAGACGAACCTCTATGTCTTGATCCACAAGAATCCTCGCTGCAAGAAGGCTGTCCAGACCTCCTGAAAATATCCCATAGGCAATTGTCATTTTATTTACTTTCCTTAAGGGTTCCCCTTTCGAGTGTCACCGCCGCGCAGAGTTTTAATTTTTACATCAGGCAGACGTGTTTTAATGAGGTGACCGGCGAGATCAAAAGGTTCAATCACATTATCAATCACGACCGAATCGCTGGTCGCTACAAGACCGGCAAAGTTGTAAAGTTTTTTTTCCGGAACGGGCACGGCTCTGGCCTGGCCAGGCAGTTTTTGACCGGCCAAAGCGGAGGTGATCCGAGAGGCCAGTTCACCGCTGTAACTCATGGGCGCGTCCAGCAGGAAAAGGGTCGATTCGGGTGAATTCAGTTTGAGAAAATTAAGTATCAATTTCAAAGCCTGAGCTGTGGCTTCACTCTGGCGGTAAGAGGAGTGAAGACCGGCCGTATCCCTGATAAGACCGTCATCGGCGGCGATTATATCCCGGCCCAAATAAGCGCTTTCCAAGGTGATAAGAACATTATAACCGTCAATACCCAATGGCCGCCCGGTTACCTGTTCAGGCCGAACCAATTTTGCCCGCCGGGCGCTGGCGATAGAATCGGGATATACGCCCCTGTTCAGGAGCTCGCGCTCAGCGCGGCTCAACTGGTAGCGGTTCCCAACAAATGTCAAGGCCCCGGCTCTGGAATAACCTTTATCCAGCAGGTATCTTAAATCCGCCGCAGATTTGATGATCAGATCCATGGCTTTTAAGTAGTCTTTCCTTTAAGTTTTGTTTTTATCAAACCGGATTAAAATGAATTAGATTAGAAGCCATCTCAAAATTAGTGTTTTGGTCTAAATCGCGGAGAAAGAAAATTAGACCCGCAGGAATATGTTTAATATTTCGAGGACCTATATTTTCGTACGACGTATGCCGCTGTAGCGAGAGCGAAGCGGAGTTCATGAGTTAGGGTAAACAAGCTTTTTTGAGATGGCTTTTAGTCTCTTGGGGCATCAAGGCTGTTTAGAACACCTAGGCCAGATATCCTTCATTCCAGCGTATTCTTGTCAGACCTTCCAATTGACGTAACGCGGTCAGCACCTCGGCCCAGGATTGGCTGTATTTAAGATGAATCCTGACCTCATAGCTCGATGATTGATGTGAATATCTGCAATCGAAGTCGAAGTCCTCGATTTCAATTTTGAAATTACTAAATAATGTTCTTATTTCCGGCATTTTATCCGCGCATGAATTAAAATCCAAAACGATTCTGATATCCAAACCTTTGGGGACGTAACGTGTCACCCATCGCATCGGAAGCAAGGTCAGAAGAATCAAACCAGCGGTAAGTACCGCTGGTAAAATAAAACCGGCGCCTACAGCCAGGCCAACCGCGTTACTGGCCCAGAGGCTGGCGGCTGTGGTCAAGCCTCGCACCGCGCCCTGGCCCTTAATGATAGCTCCCGCGCCCAAAAAGCCTATTCCAGCTACCGCGTAAGATGCGATTCGGCCGGGATCCGCCCGGATTATACTTTCTTGGTCAAAGTTATCAAACAATGAGGCGAGTTCCAATGAGAGGATCATGAGAAGGCAGGAGCTGAGCGTAACCACTATGTTTGTCCGGAGGCCGGCGGGCCGGCCACGGACTTCGCGCTCATATCCAATAATCAGCCCCAATGCGGCGGCGACAGTCAGACGGAAAAGAACTAATTCAATAGTCATGGTATTTGAACCTCTTTATAATCCCTCTTTGGCCAATTCCCGTATAAGTTCTTTCTGCCGTTTAGAAAGCTCTTGAGGGTAATTAACAAGCAAACGAATAAAAAGGTCGCCCCTGCCCCCGCCCTTCAAGCGGGTTCCGCCATGTTTTTTAACCCGAAGCCGGGTATGACTCTGGGTTCCTGGAGGCACTTTGAGATTCAAAGTTTTGTCATCCAGGGTATTGATCTGGATAGTTGTGCCAAGCATGGCCTCAGAAGGCAGGATCTTCACGTCCCGGACCAGGTTTTCTCCCTCGCGTCGAAATTCAGGATGAGGATCTACGATAATGGTGACGTACAGGTCCCCTTGAGGTCCGCCATGCGGACTAACATGACCCTTTCCGGATAGACGCAGTTTCTTGCCCGTTACAACACCTGCCGGGATTTTAACAGACATCTTGGAGACCCCGTCCGGCGTATTGTAGGCAACCAGACGCTCGCCGCCGAAAATGGACTCGGCCAGCGGTATATGCAGTTCCAGGGCAACGTCCTGTCCTTTTAATGAAGCTTGGCGGCCGTAACCTCCAAAAAGGTCTTCCATATTATTTGCCGATCCCCGATAGCCTCGTCTGGGACCTCTGCCGCCGGCAAAAATACGTGAAAAGACGTCGTCGTTTCCAAATCCGAACTCTCGGAACATATCCCCGACATTGAAGTTTCTGAATATGTCTTCCTGTGAATATTGCTGTTGGAAACCAGCGTGCCCAAACATGTCGTAATTTTGTTTTTTTTCCGGATCACTCAGGACGGCGTAAGCTTCACTTATTTGTTTAAATTTTTCTTCAGCGGCCCTGTCATCCTTGTTTTTATCGGGATGGTATTTTATCGCCAAACGACGATAGGCCTTTTTGGTCTCATCCGGGGAAGCCTGACGGCTAATTCCCAAGATCTCATAATAATCTTCATTATTGGGCATATTCCCTATGCACGACCTCCGAAAATTAAAAAAAGGGCTCACCAGCTCCCAGCGGCCCGCCTACCTATGAATATCAAGAATAGTCCAAAGATCCGGGTGTGTCAAGGTGAGCTGAAGTCAAGTTAAAGGAGGCGCTTTATCCTCAAAAACTGGTTTTATCTCTGTTTTCAGTTACTAACTTTTCCAGGCGTTTTTTAAAATTCATGGGATCGGGCATGCCGTATAAAAGCATATTCGCCTGGTCTGATTTCCTGGAACTGATCAAAAGGTGGCCCACGCCCATTATTCTGAGGGTCAATCCCTGATTTACGTCTATCCCATCTATATCTTCCAGATATATTTCAGATGTATGCCGAAAGAAAGGTTCTCCTTTAATACTCAATCGACGGTTAGTCAGAGTATATACATTTGACCAGCGTCTGATAATGAGCAGCAGGAATATGGCGGCCAGCACGAAGCCGATGGCCGGGTTCAAGGGAGAGTCTTCCTTCAATAACGGCCCCCCCACGCAGATGGCGATGCCAAGAAAAAAAACGAAAAAACTTCGCCACACGGGTCTTGCCCTTAAAAGCACCTCCTCGCTGCCGCTTGTGTCATTATTTAGCCTATCATTCATTTTTTCCTCATTTCCGGTATGCCAGCTCAGTTTTTTATGATTTCAATATACTCAATAGCTTCGAGTATGTTATCGTACCAACTCCAACACGCTGCAATCTATCGCCCGCAAAATATCTTCAGGACGAATAATCAGCATTACTCCTCTTTAACCCGCGTTGATGGCGATCTCATCATAATTTAATATGCTTTTTTCTAGTACGACGGGCAACTTTTTTTTCGTCCCGAACGGGTTAATACCGCCAATCATGTATCCGGTCAAACGCTGGGCCGTAGATGTGTCGGCCATAGCCGCTTTCTTGACTGAAATTTTTTTCGCCAGGCGAGTCAGGTCCAGTTTTTTATCGCCTGGCATAAGAACCATGACGAACCCCTTAGAACCCATATCAACAACCAGGGTTTTTATCGTTCTTTCGAGGGGAAATTCTATGGCCTGAGAAGCATATACGGCGCCTCTCTCCTTATGTTTGTATTTTTTAACTTTAAAATCAATATTTTTATTATTAAGGAAGGTTATGGACCTGGTCGACATTTCTTAACCTTTTCACGGCCGTAGAGACAACTTCGACAGCCCTGTGAATTTCAGTTTCAGTTGTCATTTTCCCGGTTGAAAACCTTATTGTTCCCTTGGCCCAGTCCAGGGACACGCCCATAGCTTTGAGCACATGGGATATTTCAATTGAATCGGAATGACAGGCCGCGCCGGCTGAAGCCGCTACCTCCAGTCCAATTTCTTCAAGTATCCTGTCAGCCTCCAGATTGAAAAAGGATAAGTTGAGGGTATTGGGCAGGCATTTTTCAGGATGACCGTTATATCTGATCTGCGTCAGTTCTCTTTTTAACCCCTCGTAAAGCAGGTCTTTCATTTTTTGCATATGGGACTTGTTCTTTTCCATGTCCTTTTTGG
The DNA here is from genome assembly GCA_019306365.1 of Deltaproteobacteria bacterium. Classification (GTDB taxonomy): domain Bacteria; phylum Desulfobacterota; class Desulfarculia; order Adiutricales; family JAFDHD01; genus JAFDHD01. The sequence goes on along the minus strand of JAFDLS010000001.1, from coordinate 24,650 downwards.
CGATTTCACATGCCTCTCCAAGTCCCACAATTTGCATGACGTTTTCCGTGCCCGCCCTGAAGCCCCTTTCCTGCCCGGCTCCATGCATGAATTTATCCAACACCACGCCATTTCTAATAAAAAGCGCGCCAATCCCCTTGGGAGCGTAAACCTTATGTCCGGCGAGAGAAAGCAGATCCACACCCAATTTTGCGACATCGACAGAGATTTTACCAACGGATTGAGCCGCGTCGGTATGCATGATGATTCCATTTTCTTTTGCCAGAGCAGATATTTCTTCAATCGGCTGTATGGTTCCCACTTCATTGTTGGCATGCATGATCGAGATCAAAGCGGTCTCCGGTTTGACGGCCTTCTTTATGTCCGAAATGTTTACCAAACCTTGTGCATCCACGGGTATGAAGGTTGTTTCCACACCAAACTTATCAAGATACGCGCAAACTTCTAAGATGGCGGGGTGTTCAATTTGAGAGGTTATTATATGAGTCCGCTGGCTTGGCCGGGCAAAAGCGGCGCCTTTTAAAACATGATTGTTTGATTCAGTGCCGCCGCTGGTAAAAATGAATTCGCCGGGGTGGCAATTAAGAAGAGAGGCAACCTGTTTTCTCGCCCTGGCCACAGCCTGTTTGGGCTTTATCCCATACCAGTGGGTGCTGGAGGGATTTCCGAATTCATCGTCCCAAAAGGGCCGCATAGCCTCTTTTACACGCGGATCGAGAGGGGTTGTGCCATTGTAATCAAGATAGATAGGCTGTGCCATTTTAACCGCTTACCTCCTAAGATTTATCCGCTTTCATCTGAGAGTCCGGAGGGAGGGCGAGTTCCTGGTCCGGTGGCGAGTGGAGGGCAGTCTCAAGACTATTATAATTCCGACCATGCTCAGGCAGGCGAAAGAAATCCAGAGGTAATGATAGCTTCCAAAGGTATCAAAGACCCAGCCTCCCAGGGTTGGTCCTATGATCCCGGCGATAGAAGCGATGCCCATGGTTAATCCAATTAATTTACCAAAAGAGACACGGCCAAAATATTCCCGCAGAATCGACCCGCGCATTGTCATGCCGCCCCCGTATCCCGGGCCAAATAGAAGAAGGAAGACGGGAATAAGCCAGTAACGGTCTAGATAGGAAAAAATAAAAAGCCCCGCGCTGGTTAAAATAAAAGTCATGGATAAAATGTATCTTTTGTCAAGGATATCGCCAAGCCATCCGAAACCGAATCGGCCAATCATGCTGCATATTGGGATACCGGCCGCGACAAGACCAGCGGTTGATCTCGGGATGCCCAGGCTGTTCAGGTAGGGCATTACGTGTATGACCAGGGTGCCTACAATTAACATCCTGATGGCTTCAATCGAGAGTAAGCTTAAAAAAAATCTATTTTTAAGCGCCTTCCGAAAGCTGATGTCCTCTTCTTGAGCAGAAGCGTCTGTTTCTGATTGCACCTCAGGCAGTGGTTCACCGTCAGGCAGGTAACCGTAGTCTTCGGGTTTGTTACGAATGATGAATGACATGGGGATCCCAATTCCCCAGGCTCCAATCCCCAGAATGATGTAGGTGGTTCGCCATTGAAAAAGCTCGATGAGTTTAACCACGATGGGGACGAGCAGACCTGCGGCTCCAAAGCCGCAAATAGCGATCCCCATGGCGAGTCCCACTTTTTTATCGAACCAGTTGGCCACCACAGCCATAACGACCACACTGGTGCATCCGCCCGCGCCCAGCGCCAGCAGGAGAAACGCGGCATAAAACATGACCAGAGAGTGCGTGAAGGCAAGCAGGATAAGGCTGGCCCCCATTACTATCATCCCCAGACGGATCATGATTCTTGATCCGAGCCGGTCTACGAAAATCCCTACAATAGGGGCGAAAATGCCCATTTCAAGGCCGCGCAGAGAAGAGGCGAACGATATCTGGGTGTAGCTCCACCCGAATTCCATAACCAGTGGATCTACAAACGCGGTAAAACCATAAAAAATAGTGCCTGCGACATAAAAGCCGGTCAAAGAAGAGGCCAGAACGATCCACCAGCCATAATAAATCGTCGTTTTTTTCATTTTTTTTTGATCTTTACAAGAGGTCGTCAGTTGACCTGGCAGCTATGTCCAACTCATATTCAAAAACATCTGAGAAGTTTATCAGTAATTTTTCGGTCACGGTTTCCATGGACACGTCACGACCCAGAAGTTTGACTATTGAGGTTACGCCCCTGTCTGTTATTCCGCAAGGGTTGATCAGAGAAAAATGCGAAAGATCATTATTAACATTTAAGGCAAAGCCGTGTTTGGTCACCCACCTATTTATTCTAACGCCAATAGCGGCGATTTTTTCCTGCCCCACCCATACGCCGACGTGTTCATCATCCCGGGTTGATTGGATGGACAGATCGGCCAGGGTCCTGATAATCACTTCTTCCAGCGCGTCAATAAACTTACGAATGTCCCGGTCTCTTTCCCTCAGATCAAGGATCGGATACCCTACCAGCTGACCCGGACCGTGCCAGGTAATGCTTCCTCCCCTGTCCACCGGGAAAAGGGCTATACCTCTTTTTTTAAGTTCGTTTCCTGAAACAAGCAGGTTTTCGAGATCGCCCTCCTTGCCAATGGTAAGCGTAGGGGGATGCTCCAGCAAGAGGAGGGAATCCGGAATTTCCCTTCCAATTCTTTGTAGAAGGAGTTCTTCCTGAAATTTATAGGCCCGACCATAATCGGCCAGGCCCATTTTGTAGACTTTTAGAACAGGCATCTTAAGTCAAGATAATTCAACTCAGCAAGAGCAGCGGGTTTGACAGGAGCTGCGCCAGCCTGCTCATGAACATGCCAGCCGGAACACCGTCAATCACCCGATGATCAAAGGTGAAACTATAAGGCATCATAGGCCTGATAACTATCTTACCGTCCTTTACTACCGGCCTGTCAACAATGGACCCGGTTCCCAGAATGGCCGACTGAGGCTGATTGATAATGGGGGTGCCAAATCCCCAGCCGCCTCCCGGCCCTCCAAGATTGGTCAGGGTAAATGTGCCGCCGGAGACATCGTCAGGCATCAGTTTGCCTTCCCTGGCTTTACTTATTATTCCTTTGAGTTCCTTGCTGATTTCCGCCAATGACTTGCGATCCGCGTTTTTAACCACGGGCACAATCAATCCGCCACCCAGGTCATCAGCTCCTTCCAGGGCCACGGCCACCCCGACGTTGATGTCGTCCCAGAGAATAACCTCGTCTTCAATCAGACTGGCGTTGACCATGGGCAGCTGTTTGAGGGTTTTGGCAATAGCGAGCACATAAATGTCCGTGTATGTAACCCTGGTGCCAAGCGCCTCTTCCTGTTTGAGGAGGTCCTCCCTGAGTTTCTTCAGCTCGGTCATTTCCAGTTCGCCCATGGAAGTGAGCTGAGCGGCTGTAGCCAGGCTGGCGTGCATGTGGCTGGCGATAGCCTTCCGCATTCCCCTGAGAGGAATTCTTCCCTTTATTTTCTTGCCGTCATATTCTTCGGCTTCCGCCGTTTCCGCGGGCGCAGCTTCCGGCGCGGCTTTTTTGGCCTCAATGGCCCGTTCGATATCTTCCTTGATTATTCTGCCTCCCGGGCCGCTGCCAGTTACAGAGGTCAGGTCAATCATGTTCTCTTCAGCCAATCTTCGCGCCACAGGGGTAATACGTATCCGTTCACCCTTACCAGCTTTTTCGGCCGAGGCTTTCGTGGGGGCGGACGCAGAGGCCGCCGCGGGCTCAGCAACGGCGACGGCCGGCGCGCCGGAATCTTTCTGGATGGTTTCCAGCTCTTCCTTGGAGCCGGCGATCATCCCCACCACAGCGCCTACCTTTTCGGTGACGTTTATTTCTACCGCTATATGCAGCAAGCCGGAGGCGGGAGCTTCGACCTCCCATTTGGTCTTTTCAGTTTCAATTACCAAAACTACGTCACCCTTTTCGATTTGGTCTCCTTCATTGAACTTCCACTCGACCAACGTTGCTTCCTTCATGCTCATACCAAGTTTAGGAATGTGTATGCTTTCTGCCAATTTTTCCTCCATTTTTTTTGGTGAGCTTCACACTCGAACGGCGCGGTTGCCAGATACCATTATATGAGTCATGAAACTCAGAACCAACCAGTACTTAAGTAAGTTATAGGGTTCAGTCCGCGATAGCTTCAATCGCCGCCTTGATATCCTTGGTTTGTGGAAGCACGTAATCCTCCATAAAGCCGCCCGGAATCGGATAATTAGCCGCGGCTATCCTTTGAATGGGAGCGTCGAGGTAATCAAAGGCAAGCTCCATGATTTGCGCCATGATCTCCGAAGCGACACCGCACCGCTTGGTATCCTCGTCCACAACGATTGCCCGGCCCGTCTTTTTTACCGATTCTATAATGGTATCTATATCAAGCGGTTCCAGGGTCCGTGGGTCGATGACCTCCACACTGACCTTCTCTTTCAGTTCTTCCGCCACTTTCAGGGCGAACTGCACCATCATGCCCGTCGCCACAACCGTTACATCCGTGCCTTCCCGCTTTATATCCGCCTGACCCAGGGGAACAACATATTCTTCCTCCGGGATTTCGCCCTTTAGTCCCAACAGCCTTTTGTGGAAGAGGTAGACTACCGGATTGTTGTCGCGAATAGCCGATTTCATCAAGCCCTTCGCGTCGTATGGCGTGGACGGGACGACGAGCTTCAGACCCGGGGTATGCATGAACATGGATTCCGGGGACTGGGAATGTTCAGCCCCGAGCTTGGCATACCCCCCCATGGAGGCCATAAAAACCAGCGGCAATTCCACGGTTCCTCCATGAATGAAACGCCATTTGGCCGCTTTGGCGAAAATCTCATCACCGGCCACATACATGAAATCGGCAAACATGAATTCAGCCACCGGACGATAGCCGGTCATGGCCGAACCTACAGCGGCTCCGGCGATCACCGTTTCGGAAAGCGGTGTGTCCATTATTCTTTCCGGACCGAATTTATGAACCAGGCCGGTGGAAACGCCAAAGGTGCCAGCCTGCACGTCCTCGCCGATGATATACACTTTTTCATCCCGGCTCAGCTCCTCTTCCAGCGCTTCATTTATCGCTTGTACAAAACGTATTTCTTTCATTTGTGAACCTCCTTGGCTATTCTGCGTAAAGAAGTCTGTCCAGGACCGACGGGTCTTCAGGTTTGGGTATTGGACATTCATCCGCGTATTTTTCCAGTGTTTCGGCTTCCGCCTCGATCTCCTTGTCAATTCTTTCCACATCCGCATCGGTGAGAACACCTTGCTGCAGAAGATTCTCTCTGAAGAGTTTTATGGGATCTCTCTTTTTCCACTCTTCCAGTTCCTTGGCCGGGCGCGGCTCATAGTGAGAGATGTCAGGGCCTCCCTCCGAATGACCCCGGTAGCGATAAGTTTTACACTCCACCAGAGACGGTCCCTCACCGGCTCTCGCCCTGTCCACCGCTGCTTTAACCGCCTCATGAACGGCTAACACGTCCTGGCCGTCCACAATAACGCCAGGCATGTTATATCCTGAGGCCAGGTCGGCAATGTCCTCCCGCGCCATCGAATCCTTCAAAGGCATATATTGTGCGTATAGATTATTCTCGCAAACCCACACAATGGGCAGCTTCCAGACAGAGGCCAGATTCATGGCTTCGTGCAGTGTTCCTCGATTGGCCGATCCGTCCCCAAAAAAGCAGGCCGTTATCTGGTTTTTTCCATTCTTTTTTGCGGTGATGCCCATGCCCGCTGAGAGAACAAACGAGGCGCCGATTGTGCCGCTGCCGCCATGTATTCCTCTTTCCCGCGCCGTCGGGCCCTCGACATCTTGAGCTACTCTGCCCATATGGCTGGCTACAAAGGGCTTTGGAGACAATCCCCGGGCAAGCATATACCCTATCCCGTGGCCGCGATGGTGAGGATACAGGTAATCATCATCTCTTAGGTTAAAGGTGCAAGCGCCGATTGGCACGGCTTCGGAACCTTGGCCGCTGTGAAAAAAACCTATGGCCTTTCCTGACTTGAGCGCGTTCACAATAAGTTCGTCACACTTTCGGGTGCGAACCATAAGCGTATATAGTTTTATCAGTTGATCCTGTGTCAGCTCCACGTCTGCCTCCTCTTTTTTCAGGTTATCTTATAACTTAATGTTAAAATCGGATTTCTTCTTAAGCCATCACCGCTTCTATGGCGCCGGCGATATTCTTGGGTTGAGGAAGAACATGCTCTTCCATGAATCCAGCCGCGATAGGCATATTAGCGGCAGCGACTCTTTGAATGGGCGCGTCGAGATAGTCAAAACCGTTTTCCATGATCTGCATCCCAATCTCAGCGGTAATGCCACAGCGTTTGGTGTCCTCGTCGACAATGACAACCCGGCCCGTTTTTTTAACCGATTCAATGATGGTGTCGAGATCAAAAGGTTCAAGCGTTCTCGGGTCCACAATTTCAACACTGACCTTGTCTTTGATCTGCTCGGCCACGGCCAGGGACTGTTGGACCATGGCGGAAGTCGCCACCACTGTGACGTCTGATCCTTCCCGTTTTACGTCAGCCTGGCCAAAGGGTATCAAATATTCATCCTCCGGGATTTCGCCCGGCAGGCCCAGCAACCCTTTATGGTAGAAAAAAACCACCGGGTTATCATCCCTGATAGCCGTTTTCAATAAGCCTTTGGCATCGTATGGTGTGGACGGAACAGCCAGTTTCAGTCCCGGAGTGTGCATGATCATGGCCTCGGGAATCATTGAGTGTTCGGCGCCGAGTTTCATGCCCCCGCCGACGGCCGCCATGATCACCACGGGTACGTTGACTTTTCCGCCGTGCAGAAAACGCCATTTGGCCGCTTTGAGCATGATCTCATCACCGGCGATATACATGAAATCACCGAACATCATGTCCGCCACGGGCCTGAATCCGGCCTGAGCCGCTCCAATTGCCGCTCCAGCGACGGCTGTTTCCGCCAGAGGAGTATCCATGATTCTTTCCGGGCCGAATTTGTCGACAAGTCCGGTGGTTGTTCCAAAGGTGCCTTGCTGAACGTCTTCGCCCAGGATAAACACTTTATCATCCCGCTGAAGTTCCTCATCCAGCGCTTCTCTTATCGCCATTAAATATATTGTCTGCTTCATAGCTTGGGGGCCTCCTTACTTTTTTACTCGGCGTATACTAACGTATTAAGAATAGATGGATCGGGAATCTGGCTGTCTACGCAAAACTGGTCCATTTCCGCCATCTCGGCTTCGGCGTCATTATTGATTTTTTCAACATCGGCCTTAGTCAATACACCTTGCTCCAGCAGTTTAGCTTTAAAAGTTATAATGGGGTCCAGTTTTTTCATTTCGGCTATTTCTTCATCCGTGCGTGGTTGGTTATGGACAACATCGGGACTGCCTATGGAATGTTCTCGGAAGCGTTTGGTCTTGGCTTCGATCATGGAAGGACCTTCGCCGGCCCTAGCTTTTTCAACGGCGGCTTGAACCGCTTCGTGAACGGCTATAATATCCATGCCGTCCACCACCACGGCGGGTATGTCATAACCCGTGGCCAGGTCCGCGATATCGTCTTTGGCGTAGGCGTCAGTAATAGGCGTATACTGGGCCATGCCGTTGTTGTCGCAAATCCAGACTATAGGCAGTTTCCAAACTGAGGATAGGTTGAAGGCCTCATGCAGGGTGCCTCGATTCGATCCGCCGTCGCCGAAACACGCGATTGTTACCTGCTGCCGTCCATGCTTTTTGGCGGCCAGACCCCAGCCAAGGGACATGGGAAAAACGGAGCCGATCGTGCCGGCGGCGCCGAGCGCTCCATTCTCAGGGTCGGCGAAGTGAAATCCCGAGACGCCCAGGCAGCTGCCTGTGGCCTTGCCGTAGTGCTCGGCCAGGAAATCTCTTCCTGATCCCCCTTTGGCGAGTATGTACCCGATTCCATGCCCCCGGTGATGCGCCCAGAGATAATCGTCAGGCCTCAAGAAGGAGGCGGCGCCAACTGCCAGAGCTTCAGATCCCTGACTGCTGTGATAAAACGCAAGCACTTTACCCTCTTGAAGACCCTTGATGGTGATCTCATCCAGTTTCCGGGTTCGTACCATGGTTTTGTACATAAAAATCAAGTCATCATTTTTAAGTTTCATGACACCCTCCTCATTATGTTATTGTTTGAACTGTTAAACCGATTACCTTTTTAATTGAAAGGGTATTGTTGATTAGTTTCATTAATTACATTTTGGGGACCGGATAATATCTAATAGGTTAGCGCTGGATTTGTCAAGTCTTTGCATTTTTTTATTAAGAATTGACGATCAACGTCAATTCTGATAATAACCAAGATCGCTAAAGGGCTTCATTTTATTGAGTGAGACCTCTGCAAAACCAGTAATTTTGTTGAAATCGCGGAAGGCGAAAATTTAACCCGCAGGAATATTACTAATATTTCGAGAACTAAAATTTGAGACTGGCATATGCCGCTGCAACGTCAGCGAAGCGGCGCTCATGAGTTCGGCTAAAGGACGAAGTTTTGCAGAGGTCTCTGAGTAGGTATTAGATTGTTTCTATTGTAATAGTTATATCAAATATCATCGCGCCAATCGCTTCTTATTGCATTGGAGGATACTCAATTGGGATCAGTGGGAATTATCGCCAATCCAGCTTCCGGAAAAGACATCCGAAGATTAGTGGCCTACGGTTCGGTCTTTTCCAACAGGGAAAAAGTCAACATCGTTAAAAGAGTTCTTTTGGGCCTGGATTCCACCGGGGTAGAGGACGTTTTTCTTATGCCTGACTATTATGGCATCGGTCAGCGAGCCCTGGAAAACCTCAATCTCTCTCTTAACGTCTCTTTTCTTGACATGGTTCCGGAAGGCACTCAAGACGACTCCACTCGCGCGGCCGGGATACTAAGTGAAATGGACACGGGCTGTGTTGTTGTTCTGGGCGGTGACGGAACCAACCGCGTTGTGGCCAAGACCAGTGGAGAAACGCCTCTTCTTTCCATTGCCACCGGGACAAATAATGTCTTTTCCTGCATGGTCGAAGGAACTCTGGCTGGAATCGCGGCCGGTGTTGTGGCTTTGAACAAAGCAAATTTGGATCAGGTCGTATCGCAGATGCCTCGGTTGGAGATCTGGCGCGATTCAGAGCTTTTAGACATTGCCTTGGTTGACGTGGTCGTTTCGACGTCCAGTTTTATAGCCTCAAGGGCCATCTGGGACGTGTCTACCATTAAAGAGATCTTTCTTACTCGATCAGACCCCGGGAACATCGGTATTTCTTCCCTGGGAGGGGCTCTGTGCCGTCTGCCTTTAAATGCCCGCCAGGGTTTATATATAAAAGTTGGGCCCGGGGAAAAGAAGGTCAGGGCTCCTATAGCGCCGGGCCTGATACCCTGGGTGCCTATCGAATCTTTTCGGCTCTTTGAGGTGGATGAAGAGCTTTCGCTTCCAGTTGGACCGACCGTCATCGCTCTCGACGGGGAGCGTGAGATCAGCCAGGGGAAAGAGGAAAGGCTGACCATAAAACTTAATATTCATGGTCCATACGTGGTTGACCTGCATGAGGCGCTGCGGCGGGCGTCCGAGAAATGTCTTTTTATTATCAACCAAGTTTAGAATCGGGTTATTTCGTTTTGCGGGGAACCTTTATTCCAGACACGCAGCATATAAAATTAATTTTAATAAAAGAGGTAACTAAATGTATGACGTTGTTGTGATCGGTGGTGGTCCAGGTGGATACGCAGCGGGTATACGCGCGGCTCAATTAGGGGGGCAGGTAGCCTTGGTTGAGTCTTTTGAAATGGGTGGGGTCTGTGTTAACCGAGGGTGTATTCCTTCGAAGATTTGGCTCCGGGCTGTGTACTTGAACGAGATGATAAAAAACGCCGGTGAATTTGGAATCAAGGCCAAGGTCGATGGGTTTGACCTCAGTACCATCGTAGAGCGGAAGAATGGCATAGCCGGCGACATTCGCATGGGCATGGGCGGTCTTTTGGCTAACAATGGCATCGAGGTTATTGAGGGGCGAGGCGCCTTGAAGAGCCCTCATGAAGTGGATGTTGAGGGAAAGACTCTGGAGGCAAAGAAAATAATTATCGCCACCGGGTCGTCTGTGGCCATGCCTGAGATTGAGGGACTGGATAAGGCCGCCATGACTACTGATCAGGTCTTCGAAATGAAGAAGGTTCCCGGTTCGGTCCTGGTTGATGGAGCTGAGGCCATGGCGGTGGAAATGGCCGCCTTATTTAACGCCTTCGGCTCAAAAGTATATCTGGTTACCGGGTCCGCCAGAATATTATCGAAGGAAGACGGCGATACAAGCCAGCGCGTGGCGCAGGTTCTCAGGGAAAAGGGCGTAGAAATCCTTACACGGGCGGAACTTCAATCAGTCAAGAAGGCGAAGAAAGGTTTTGAAATCAGCCTCGCCGGTTCCAAGGATCAAAACATTGCTGTAGATAAGGTGCTGGTCTCAAGCCGAAAGCCGAATACAAAAGACCTGGGACTCGATCAAGCCGGTGTTAAACTGGATGACGGCGGCTTTATTGAAGTGAACGAAAATCTTCAAACCAGCGCCGAGGGAATTTATGCCATAGGAGACGTGATTGGCGGCTGGATGCTCAGTCATGCCGCCACGGCTATGGGTATCACCGCGTCGGAAAACGCCATGGGAACTCCGGCTGTTTTTCCTTTTAATCTTGTGCCTCGCGGAATTTTCACCATTCCTGAAGTAGGCGCGGTGGGACTTTCGGAAGAAGAGGCGGAGGACAAGGGACATGAGGTCGAAACTGGCGACTTCCCCCTTTCCATAAACGGATTGGCCATGTCCTATGGTGAACTGGATGGAGCGGTAAAAATCGTATCTGACGCTGAATATGGAGATATTCTGGGTGTTCATATCGTCGGCGGCCGCGCCACCGAAATGATCTGGGGAGCTGTTTTGGCCATGCAGCTGGAGTGCACGGCTGAGGAACTGGCCCGATCCATTCCGGTGCATCCTACTTATTCTGAGTCAATAGCCATGGCCGCTCAGGATGCTTTAGGCTGGGCGCTATATTTACCTAAAAGTTAACAGGCAAGCAGTGCCCAAAAGAATCGCATCGATGAAAAACCTGACGTTTTTTATTTTACCGCTGGTTTTTCTTCTGGCCGGATATCCTGTTAGTGAGGCTTCCTGGTTCATTGATACCGGACAGTTTCACGCCTCGATCCACGGTCAATTTTCCTGTCTTGATTGCCACGGCGATATTCAAGATCAGAAGCTTCATCCAAATTCAGCTAATGTCAACAGAAGTCTCAAGGATTTTTTTAGCGCTGAGAAATGTTCAGCCTGCCACGATGACATTATTGAAGATTTGAAAAAGGGTATCCACGGGGAGCGGAAGGTCAGTGAGGGTGAGGACTATGAGTATTGTCTAAGCTGCCATGACCCTCACTACCAGTTGAGCCGGGCCCTCAAGCTCGAAGCAGGAGACAGGTTTGATCCCGGTAAACCGCTGAACACTCAATGCGGCGCGTGTCATGAAATACAAACTACCCTGCCTGAGCCTGCACAAGAGGATGAAGCCTGCCTGGCCTGTCACCGGGCTCTTGATTATCAAAACCCCAAAGTTTCCGCGGTATGCCTTCACTGTCACGGCCAGGAAAAAGACGGGAGCGTGAAAGCCGTTAAGATCGATACGGCTGGGCTTAAAGCGTCCTCGCACGGCAGCTTGACGTGTCTGGAATGCCATCCTGATTCATTTCAATACCTTCATTCAGATCAGAAACCCGAGAAATGCCTCAAGTGTCATCAATCGCATGAAGCCTCTGTTGACACGGCTGTTCATCTGAAGATTCGCTGTGAAGCCTGCCACCTTTCGGATATAACTCCGGTTCGAGACCTTGAGTCCGATTGGGTTCAAACGCAGCCGGACCGCGAGCCCGGGGCTGTGAGTCAAATTCATAATCTGGTATCGGCCAGCGACGAGGCTGCCTGCGGAAGTTGTCACCGGAAAGAAAACGCGGTTGGCGCGGCCGCCTCGATTTTACCTTCTAAAAGTCTAATTTGCGTACCTTGCCACGCGTCCGGCTTTTCAGTCAGGAACACTATCACCGGGCTTTCTCTGGTTGTGTTTTTAATCGGAGTCTTGAGCCTGATTTCTATTTGGGCAGGCGCGGCTTCTTTGAAAAACAGGAACGCGGAGTCAAAAGGCAGAATTCTGAAAGCGGTCTCTGGCTTCCTGAAGATCTTGTTTTCATTTAAGCTGCTGACAATTTTCAAGGTTTTATTCCTGGACGCGCTGCTCGCTCGAAAACTTTTCAGGCAGAACTTTACTCGCTGGCTAATCCACAGCCTGATTTTTCTGCCTTTTGTTTTTAGGTTCTTATGGGGCATGGTCGCGCTTATCTTTTCAGAGATAGCGGGCAGATGGCCTGTGAGCTGGATGATGCTGGACAACAATCATGCTCTTACCGCGTTCCTGTTCGATTTAACGGGCGTTCTGGTTATCCTGGGCGTAGTTCTGGCTGTCTTGCGCCGCCTGGTAAAGCGATCTGAAAAAATTCCCGGTTTGCCCGGGCCTGATTGGTTTGCCCTGGCCTTGATGGGTTTCCTGATAATCAGCGGGTTTTTCCTGGAGGCTAACCGTATTACCATGACGGGCAGCCCGGCGGGAGCGGGGTACGCTTTTGCAGGTAATACCATCAGCCGTTTGATGCCGGATGGGTTTGGTTCAACCACGGCGTATGTATACTCCTGGTATTTTCACGCTATACTAACCGGGATTTTCATCGCTTATCTGCCGTTCAGCCGGATGCTTCACATTATTATGGCCCCGGTTTCCGTGGTTATCAATGCGGTTATGACGCATGAAAAGAAATAACCCCTTAGGTTAAGGAGGAATAATAATGGAACTCGAAGGATATAATTTACCGGATGATTTGTACTATCAGGAAGGTCACTTCTGGATTAAAAAAGAAGACGATTATCTGGTCATGGGTATGGATGATTTTGCCCAGCAAATGGCCGGGCTGGTCGTCTATATTCAGCTTCCCGCTGAAGGAAAAAAACTAAAAGCAGGGAAAAAGTTCGCCAAAGTGGAATCAGGGAAATGGCTGGGCAAGGTTTTCGCCCCGGTGAACGGTGAATTGATCAGTTCCAACCAGGATCTGGAAACAAAACCGACGCTCATTAATGAGGATTGTTACGGTCAGGGCTGGATGTACAAAATCAAGCCTGATGATATGGCGGAGCTCGATAATTTGATCAAGGGACCGGAGGCCGTCAAAGAGTGGCTTCTGGCTGATATCGAGAAGTATAAAACCACTTGAGATGGCTCATCAGGATTACAACCTCTGGCAGCTGATTCAGATGGAGGCTTGCACCAAATGCCGCCTGTGCGCTGATGTTTGTCCGGCGGTTTCGGCCTCTCAGGATGGGCATCTGTCCGGTGTCTATCGCATTAAGGGACTGAAGGAAGTTTTAAGGAAAAGATCGGGCCTGCTCACAAGGCTCTTTGGCCGAAAGCAGATTTCCTCTGAGGCCCTGGATCAGTTCAGTGAAACGGTTTTTCGCTGCACTTTGTGTGGGAACTGCCAGGAGATCTGCCCGGTAGGTATTCATCTTAAAGTCCTGTGGCTTTCGATTCGCCAGGATTTGGTGAACTCCGGCTCATATCCTGAAAAGGTCGATCTTATTCGAGAAAATTTGTTAGAAAGCCACAACGTCTTTAATGAGGAGAATGAAGAGCGGGCCGATTGGGTGGAGGACATGGACGAGCCTCCGGATCACGGTTTTATCAAGGAACAAGCCGAGGTCGTCTATTTTACCGGTTGTGTGGCTTCCTACTTCCCCCTGGCCCAAAAGATTCCAATCAATCTGTCCTCAATATTTGAAGCGGCGGAAGTTGATTTTACATTGCTCGGCGAGGCAGAATGGTGCTGCGGCTTTCCGCTTCTGGGATCAGGTCAGAAGGGTCTGATGCCGCAGTTTATTGAGCACAACATTGACGCGGTGCGGCAAAAAAAAGCCTCTAAAGTTGTATGCGCCTGTCCTACCTGTTATCAAATGTGGCGTGAGTTTTACCATGCTGAGTTCGAAATTGTCCACAGCACGGAGTTTTTATACCGGCTGGTCAAGGAAGGACGGCTCCCTCTTAAAGAACTTAACTTAACCGTGACCTACCATGACCCTTGCGATCTGGGCCGAGGAGCCCGTATTTTTGACGAGCCAAGGGAAGTCCTCAAGGCCATCCCTGGAGTAAATTTTATTGAACTTGAGGCTAATCGAGAAAACTGCCGTTGCTGCGGCGGCGGCGGCAACCTGGAGATGATTGACTCCGGGCTTTCTGAGGAGATCGCCAAACAGAAAATCGATGAAATCATGGAAACAGGGGCGCAGGCGGTGGTCACCGCTTGCCAGCAATGCGTCAGGACCATGACCACTTACGTCAGGCGGAACCAAATTTCGCTCGAAGTCCTGGACATCACCGAGCTTGTTTACCGCGCGCTTGACTCATAGGAACTCCTCCATATTTTAAATAATACCTGGAGACGAGAATTTGTATCTATATAATTTAGGCAAGGTGTCCTGGCAGGAATCCCAGCTTATTTATCATGCCCTGGCCAGAATGGGGCGTGAAGCGCTGGCGCTGCTTTCACCGGCCAGTCCTTATGTCTGCGCCGGTTACCATCAGGGGCTTGACCAGGAAGTGGATCTTGATTTCTGCCAGACGCGTCATATCCCGATTTTCAGGCGGGAGGTCGGGGGCGGAACCGTTTACCTTGATGGGAACCAGCTGTTTTTCCAGCTGATCATCCACCCGGACAACCCTGTCGTTCCTTTGAGCAAGGACTCTTTTTACAGGAAATTCCTCGGCCCGGTTGTCAATACGTATCGCCGTATAGGCATTCAGGCTGAATTTAAGCCCGTAAATGACGTCATAGTGAACGCGCGCAAGATTTCAGGCACCGGTGTGGGCGAGATAGGGGACTGTCTTGTTTTTGTCGGCAATCTCATACTGGATTTCAACTATGAAATGATGTCGCGCGTTCTTAAGGTGCCTGATGAGAAGTTCCGTGACAAGGTCCATAAAACCATGGAAGAAAATTTGACTACTATTCGACGAGAACTAGGGGAAACCAGGGCGTCCGCATGGGATGAGGCGAGCTTGAACAATATTATGATTGAAGAGTTTAAACCATTACTCGGCTCCCTCACACCTCGCGGGATAGACAGCGAGCTTCAATCCAAAATTGACGAATTGGGCGGCTGGATGCTGAGCGGCGATTGGCTCTACCGGAAAGGGAGAAAAATCTCAGATCGGGAAGTCAGGATACGGGCCGGTATCAAGGTAGTTGAGAGAATGCATAAAGCGACTGGCGGGCTTATCCGGACCAGTTACGAAGATCGTGAAGGGCGCTTCGCGAACGTATCCATTACCGGTGATTTTTTCTGTTACCCTGATGAGGGCGTTAGCCGCCTTGAATCAATGCTTGAGGGAAAGTCAAAGGATGACGTTCATCAAGTTCTGACTCAGTTCTACTCAGCCCATGAAGTAGAAACTCCAGGCATCGGTATCGACGACTGGTTGGTGGTGTTCAGGGATTAAACCGTTCCTGGAAAACATTGTTAAAAATCGTTTCTGCCAGTTTACCCCCCTGTGTCGAAGGCGGTAAAAAGCCGCTTAATTGGTGGCTTGAGACCTCTGCAAAGCCGATAATTTTGTTGAAATCGCGGAAGGCGAAAATTTAACCGGCAGAAATATTGTCAATATTTCGAGGACTTAAATTTGAGACTGACATATGCCGCTGCAACGTCAGCGAAGCGGCGCACATGAGTTCGGCTAAAGGACGAAGTTTAGCAGAGGTCTCGGCTTTGAATTTCCCTCAATAAACCACGGCCGGGAGAAACAACAAGTAAAACAACCACCCCTAGTGAACCCGCCTTTTTATATCCCACTCCTTGACCAGTTGATTGCGGCAGGACCGGCAAATAACCAGATAAATGGTCTGCGCCACGTCTTTTTCCGCTTCCTCAGGGTCCTGCCGGCTGACAATTTCGATTAGCCGCTCAATTTCCTGATCAATGTCGCCATCGACTTCTTCAAGGCAGCCATGAAAGAGGGAAGTTAACTCGATTTTGACTCCATACTGAAGTTCTTCTGGCTTTAGGGTCCGTCCGCATTTTTGGCAGAATTCATCCAAAGCATGACCTCCTGTAAGAAGCTTTTAAAATTAGGGTGCTATACAGTTTTAGGAAACATCGACTCTGCTTTAAAAATATTGTTAAAGATTTTATCTGCCTTGGCCGAGAGTATAGATAAGATAAAGAAACATTGTATCTCTGTTCTGAAGGAACTGAAAGATGATATTTATATTTGCTTTTTTGTTCAAGTTTTATTAAACTTTTTTAAAAAGCTGCCGATAAAACAATTAGAGGAGCGCATGTTGGCTTGTTGTATTGTTTATGTGGAAACTGATCAGCCAGGGGAGAACTCATGAAAACCAATGAGGTAATGCAAAGGGTATTATTAAATATAGATCAGGTGTCAACGCTAACCGGTGTAAAAAAGACAACCCTTAGGTATTGGGAAAAAGAGTTCAGTGAATATCTTCAACCTCAACGCACCGATACTAATCGTCGCCAGTATTCCATGGACGACATCTCAAGGGTTGAAAACCTGAAACAGCTCATTGAGGTGGAGAAATATAAATCCATTGGCGTTAAAATGAAGCTAGGGCTGATAAAAGACCCACCTGAATAAGCCATTACGCTCTTTCCATCCCTATACTGTCCTTTAATACGCTCCGCAGATACTGCGGGGCTTTTTTTTGTGTGTATTGATCTTTTGTTACTGAGAAATTATCATTAAACAACCTTCATTAAAAGAAAAATAACCCAGGTAATCGTTATAGGCATGGGAAAACGCGTGTGGCAGTCTGCCTAAACCCTTATAATAATCAATATCAGCTATGGAAACTTAAGGTCTCGATTTCCGACGATCAAATCCGGGGCAAATGTTTTTATTGAGGCCTTTCAAAATATTAGTTAAATTCTTAAGTAGTTACCCGATAAAATGATTTAGCCGCGCTTGTGAGGGCAGTAACTGAAAAATGAAGGTATTGTAGCCAGTTAACTTATCTATTATGCCAGACGAGAAAATTTCGATAGTAAAGGGGTAAGATCATGAAGATCCTTGTTGTGGATGATGAAGAAGAAATATTGAACATGCTGAAGCGAGCTTTGAGTTTGGAAGATTATGAGGTGGTAACTGTATCCGAGCCGCATAAGGCGATTGAACTGATGAAGAGTGAACTTTTCAACCTCGTGTTATGCGATATAAGGATGCCCGGGATGAGCGGCCTGGATTTGTTGAAGGTTTTGAAGCAAATCAACCCGCTAGCTAATATTCTCATGATGACCGGTTATTCTTCCCTCTTTTACGTGGTGGACTGCCTGGGATCTGGCGCCGTAGATTATTTAATCAAGCCGTTTGAGGATATCGAAATCGTCCGAAAAGCCTTGGATGAGGCACGGAACAGAATTCATCGTTGGCAGACTGCTTTAAGGATCAGGTCTTTTCCAGGGGTTGATGAGTTATCTGACTCCCCGTCGATTTAATTCTCCTGACTCATAGAAAGCCAAAGTTAGAACTTGCTTGAAATCGAACCGTTAGAAAAAGGGAAGCAGGAGGAAAGGCGTGATAAAGGTCTTGGTTATAGACGATTCTGCTATCGTGCGAAAAATTTTCGCTGAAGAGCTCTCAAAGGAACCGGATATCAAAGTGGTTGGGACCGCGCCGGACCCATATATAGCCCGGGAAAAAATTCTTCAGCTCAAACCCGACGTCCTGACTTTGGATATAGAGATGCCGCGCATGGACGGGTTGACATTTTTGCGTAAGTTAATGAAGTATTTGCCAATGCCAGTGATTATCGTCAGCTCTCTGACTCTCAGCGGCAGTAAGATGGCTCTGGATTCAATTGAAGCTGGCGCTATAGACGTTGTGGCCAAACCCGGCGGGTCTTATTCAGTGGGTGACATGAGCCGCCAGCTGGTCGAAAAAATTAGAGCGGCTTCCAGAGCCCGACCGGTAAAAAGGGTGGGGGACGTCAGGAAGGTCCAACCAATGGCAGTGAGAGATAGATCTTTGAGCCAGACCACCAACAAGGTAGTGGCTGTCGGGGCTTCAACCGGGGGAACCGAAGCCTTGAAGGAAGTTTTGACTCGGATGCCGGTCAACAGCCCTGGTATCATGGTCGTTCAGCATATGCCGGCTGGCTTTACCACCGCTTTTGCCTTAAGGCTAGATAAGTTGAGTAAAATAAATGTTCGAGAGGCAAGGGATAACGATTCTGTATTGCCTGGGACATGTCTCATCGCCCCGGGGAACTATCATATGCTGCTCCGGCGCAGCGGCGCCCGATATTATGTTCAGGTAAAAACCGGCCCGCTGGTCCATCACCAGCGCCCGGCCGTGGACGTCCTTTTCAAGTCCACAGCCCGGTATGCCGGAGCCAATGCCATTGGGGTGATTATGACTGGCATGGGTGCGGATGGAGCAGAGGGTCTTCTCAAGATGAAACAAACCGGAGCGCGCACGATCGCCCAGGACGAGAATACATCAGTAATTTTCGGTATGCCTAAAGAGGCCATTAAAAGGGGAGCGGCTGATCAGGTAGTTCCTCTTTATAATATTCCCGAAGCTATACTTGGCAGTATCTAACGTATTAAATTTGTTCTAAAATCAGGGAAGGATTTTTATTGATTCCCAAATACCTAACTGTAAATGCTCAACCCGTCTTTCCCGGTTAGAGTGACTATCAAACCTCCGCTCGGATTGAAGACAGAGCTCACATGAATGCAGAGGCCTCAATATAGCATTTCTTTTTTTCTATTGACGTATTACACTAACAGTATATAGAATTTATTCTTAAGCGGATTGATTCTCAACGCGATAACGAATTTATGGAAAGCTTGGGACCAGGGGTCTAAGTTGGTAAAAGAAAATAAAAAAAAGACATTATCTAAAAAGGGAAGAACTCGTCCGACTCGGCGGCGGAGTGTTCTTTTAACATTTGTTTTAGTTATGTGTTCTCTGCTGCTCATTTTTATCGCTGCTGGAACATTTACGCTCTTTTTCGCTTATCAATATTTTTCAAAGGATCTGCCTTCCCTTGACTCCTTGGAAGACTATCATCCCAAGACGGTTACTTATTTCTTTTCCGATGATGGCCGGGTTATTGGCGAATACAGCCAGGAACGGCGTATTGTGGTCCCATTGGAAAAAATTCCCAAGCACTTGCTTCAGGCCTTTATAGCCGCTGAGGATGCCAATTTCTATAGCCACCCGGGTATTGATTTAATGAGTATTGCCCGGGCCTTTACCAAGAACATTTTGGCGGGCCGGATCGTCCAGGGGGGGAGTACTATTACCCAGCAGGTTACGCGGACTTTTCTGCTCACCAGGGCAAAGACCTACGAGCGCAAGATTCGCGAGGCTATTTTAGCGTACCGCATTGATAAAAATTTAACCAAAGACGAAATTCTCTATCTTTATTTGAATCAGATCTATCTCGGTCACGGCGCTTATGGGGTGGAGGCGGCAGCGCAATCGTACTTCAATACCCATGCGGATCAGCTTACCCTGGCCCAGGCGGCCTTTATCGCCGGGTTGACACAAGCACCCAGCCGTTACTCACCTTTCTCGCATCCTGAGCGGGCCAGGGAGCGTCAGTTATACACGCTCAACAGAATGGTTAACGTCGGTTATATCACTGAGAGTGAGGCAGAACGGGCTAAAGCTGAGCCGCTTGTTTTTTACGACCAGCCTAACGTAAATCTGAGCGTCACCGCTTACTTTACCGAGCATGTTCGCCGTTTTTTAGAGAAAAAATACGGAACTGAGAAACTGTATAACGATGGGTTGAAAGTTTATACGACCGCTAATATCGAGATGCAGGAAGCGGCTTGGCGGGCCATGAATAACGGTCTTCGAGAATTAACCAAGCGTCATGAATACCGTGGTCCTCTGAAAAAACTTTCTCAGAAAGAGGTCGATGATTTTCTGATAAAGCAAACTTCAGCCTTAGTTGAAAACCCGCTCATCGAGGGGAGTGAAATCGAGGCGGTGGTTACTAGGGTCAACAACTCTAAAAAAAGCCTCAAGGTGAAGGTGGGGAAGTTTGAGGGCTGGGTAATAAACAACGAACTTAAATGGGCCTTGAAGGGTAATCGGAGACTAAATAAAGTCTTTCAAAAAGGATGCGTAATTCTGGTCAAAGCGCTCAAGCGAAATCCTAAAACCGGGAGTTGGCTTTTTTCTTTGGAACAGGAGCCGCTGGAACAATCAGCCCTTATTTGTATGGACATTGACACAGGTGCGGTCAAGGCCGTGGTTGGAGGCCGGGACTTTACTGAATCTCAATTCAACCGCGCCATCCAGTCGCATCGGCAGCCGGGTTCCGCATTCAAGCCAATCATTTACACTGCGGCCCTCGATAATGGCTTTACGCCGTCATCCATCATTATTGATTCGCCGATCGTCTATGATGATTTTCTCCATATGCGTCGATGGAAACCGCGTAATTATGATACCAAGTTTCACGGTCCGACCATGCTGTACACGGCGTTGATCAAATCACGCAATGTTATTACAATCAAGCTTCTTCAAAAGATCGGGCTCCCCCCTGTGATAGAGACTGCCAGAAAAATGGGCATTACATCACCCCTTACTCCGGACCTTTCTTTAGCCCTGGGTTCATCCGGCGTGTCGCTCCTGGAACTTGTTACCGCCTATACTGTCTTCCCCACGCTGGGCAATAAAGTTGAGCCCATTTTCATTACCCGGATAGAGGATCGTCATGGCAGGGTCATCGAGGAGTTTAAGCCTCAGGTTGAACCTGTAATAAACCCGCAAACCGCTTACGTTATGTTGAGCATGTTAGAAGACGTGGTTAAAAACGGAACCGCCAGGTCCGTCAAATCGCTCAACCGGCCGGTAGCGGGCAAAACAGGCACAACCAACGATCTGGCTGACGCGTGGTTTATCGGATTCACCCCGCGTTATCTGACCGGCGTTTGGGTTGGCAGGGATGAATTGGAGCGTATGGGTGACAAGGAAACAGGCGGCAGGGCCGCCGCGCCTATTTTTCTGAATTATATGAAGGAGATTCTCAAAGATAAGCCGGTTCAAGAATTCCCTGTCCCCGAGGGGGTTACTTATGCCTACATCAACCCCCGCACAGGCGCCCTGGCCGGGCCCGAAACTTTAGACCCGATCCTGCTTTACTTCAAGGAAGGCACTGTTGGGACCGGTATCACGGAAGTGGAAGTCACTCATGACGCTGAGATGGAAGTGACTGGCGCCGAAGTGAGTGAAAAAGACCTCTAATCAAAGCAGTGTCACAACCTTCTTCAAGCAAAACAACACAAATCGCAAGTCTGCTTGGTCCGGAAGGGCCGCTCGCTCGAACCTGGCCGAATTATGAATACCGTTCCGGTCAGATTGAGATGGCTGAAAAGGTGAGCTATGCCTTTGAGCATGACGATATAGTATTAATCGAGGCGGGAACAGGCACGGGCAAGACTCTTGCCTATCTTGTCCCAGCGCTTCTCAGCGGCAGGAAGACAATCGTTTCCACAGGAACTAAAAACCTTCAGGAACAGATATTCGATAAGGATATCCCGTTTATTCGCCGTCATCTCGGACGCGGTTTCAAGGCCGCGTGCTTGAAAGGCCGGGAGAATTATCTCTGTCTTTATCGTTATAAAAATTTCATTCGGGAACCTAGTTTCTTTTTGGCGGGTGAGGCCGTATTCCTTGACGCCTTGAAGCGGTGGGCTGAAACAACCACTGTGGGTGACAGGGCGGAATTGACTGACCTGCCTGACGATTTTCTTCCCTGGCCTGATCTTTCTGCGCCGGGTGACCGGTGTTTGGGGAGTAAATGTCCTGATTTCAAGGATTGCTTCTTGCAAAAAGCCAGGCGAACAGCGGCCGCGGCTGATCTGGTTGTGGTAAATCACCATCTGTTCATGGCTGATCTGGCCATCCGGGACCAGGGACATGGTGAGGTTATCCCTTCGTATGAAGCCGTGATCTTCGATGAGGCGCATCAACTCGAGGAGGTAGCGACTCAATATTTTGGCCTGAGTGTCAGCTCCTGGCGATTATCCGAATTCAAACGTGACACCGAGCGTGTTTTAAAACAGGCTAAAGAAATGAACCCCGGCTTAAAAAAGGCGCTGACTTTTCTGGAGCATCACTCTGAATCGCTTGCCCTAAATTTTTTTGGCCGGGAAGGTGAATTTGAGCTCTGGATTGAGGAGGATCCGGTAATGGATCGTCTGCGTGAATTTGGGGCTGAAGTGTTGGCGGTTTTGGACAATATCGCCGCGCGGCTCGAAGCCGTTAAGCAGGATGAAGAGGAGATAGAGACGCTGGCCTTTCGCGCCAGGACTATTAGCTCCGAGCTCTCTTTTATCCTGGAGGGAAGGGATTCAGCTTATGTCTATTGGGCCGAAAGGAGATCGGCCGGTGTTTTTCTAAGAGCTTCCCCTATCGAAGTTGGGTTGTTTTTTCAGGAAAAGCTTTTCGCCCATGGGCTGCCTCTGGTTTTTACCTCAGCCACTCTGGCGACTGACCGGTCCTTTAGCTATTTTAAGGAAAGGCTGGGTCTTTTGCCTGAGGTGGAAGGCTGTGTTCTGGATTCTCCTTTTGATTATAACCGGCAATCTTTACTATATGTGCCGCGTCATCTGCCTCCGCCTCAAAATAATCGCTTTTTAGATTCTCTTGCCGCCGAGATCGGGCAGCTGCTCAATCTGAGCAAGGGCCGCGCTTTTGTGTTGTTTACCTCTTATCGAAACCTAAACTATGTGGCCGAAAGATTGCCAAAGCAGTTGAACTGGCCCTGTCTTATTCAGGGACAGGCGCCTCGATCAGCGCTCCTCGATCGTTTCCGCCGGGACACAGATTCCGTACTCCTGGCCACTCAGAGCTTCTGGCAAGGGGTCGATGTCCCGGGTGAGAGTCTGTCCGCGGTTATTATTGATAAACTTCCCTTTTCGCCGCCGGATAAGCCTCTGATTAAGGCCCGTATGCAAAAACTAAGGGAGGAAGGCCTTGATCCTTTTATGAGTTACCAGATACCCGAGGCAATCATCACGCTTAAGCAGGGCCTGGGCCGGCTTGTCAGATCCAGGACGGATCATGGCCTTTTAGCCGTTCTCGACACCCGTATGGTGAACAGGCATTATGGGAAGAAATTCCTGCGCAGTCTGCCGCCCAGCCCAATGACCCATGATCAGACTCAAATCGCTGAATTTTTTAAAGGTATATCCGAAGAAAAAACGCCAGGTTGAGACCTCTGCAAAACTTCGTCCTTTAGCTGAACTCATGAGCGCTGCTTCGCTGACGCTGCAGCAGCATATGTCAGACTCAAATTTAAGCCCTCGAAATATTAGTAATATTCCTGCTGGTTAAATTTTCACCTTCCGCGATTTCAACAAAATTACCGGTTTTGCAGAGGTCTCGGTTAGAGCGTTTGTCATAAACCAGTTCCGTTTGGCTTTGGGGCAGGAGGAGGTATAATTTTGGCCATTCTCCTAAGCGCCTTACGACAAACGCCAAAACATCATGTAATTGCCATCTGGCAATTACTCTAGATTAAGAGAAAGATAGGAAGTTCAATAGTGTTTACGTCAAAAGGCAGGGAGTGAAAAAGGTTGCTGCTCTAAAAGGTCTGCGAAACCAGGATTTTTCATTTTTCATTCTGAATTAACCAAGCGAGCTCTTTTTCTTTTTCCTTGATAAGTTCTTCTAAAGCTTCAATTCGCTGGAGGTGGTTAGGCTTGAGGCCGTGAGCGGGTAAGTTCCGCTCTAACTGATCACACTCCTCCTTCATCGCTTGCAGATCAGCTTTAATCAACTCAATATCCAAGGCTTTGGATCTCTCAGTCATAGCCCCCGGGGATTTCAATTGTCGCGCAACTGCCGCTGGCGCAATCTTTAGTAGAGACATTGACTTGTGATTCCTGCGAGGAACCGCTGATAGTGTGGTTGGTTCTGCTTAAGACTCGTTCAAGTTCCTCCCCCTGACAATGGGGGCATTTCATTTCGTTTTCGTCCTTATCAGACATGAAAAGAAATTCAAAAACCTCATCACATGCGAGACAGCGAAATTCATAAATCGGCATTATCTCCTCCGTTACAATTCCACTTCTAATTATTCACGAGCGGCCTGTTTTGTCAACCTGCTTTCTATATTTTGAGACCTCTGCAAAACCGGTAATTTTGTTGAAATCGCGGAAGACGAAAATTTAACCCGCAGGAATATTGCTAATATTTCGAGGACTTAAATTTGAGACTGACATATGCTGCTGCAGCGTCAGCGAAGCAGCGCTCATGAGTTCGGCTAAAGGACGAAGTTTTGCGGAGGTCTCATTTTATAATTCTAATTCTGTTGCCCGTACTGTATTTATCTTTTTCTTGCCTTCTATCTTAAAATCAACCATAATCCTCGGCGCGGGGAAATAAAGGTTTTATACTCATTTTTTCTACCCTGTGAAACAGGGAGAAAGAGGCCAAGAAATTAGGAGGAAAAATAAATGGCTGAATTTACATTGGATGAGGACCAACAGCAGATTCAGGACATGATGCGCCGGTTTGCTCAGAACGAGCTCAGGGAGATTGCCAGGGACTGCGA
>JAFDLS010000209.1 GCA_019306365.1 Deltaproteobacteria bacterium | reverse complement strand
CCCCCCCCATATGATAATTTACAAGAGTTTTCGAACTGATTGACGTGCAAAATAATGAAAAAAACTATAAAAGGGGTTAGGCGCTGTTACCTAACCCCTCGTTTTTACTGGTCGGGACGAGAGGATTTGAACCTCCGACCCCCTGAACCCCATTCAGGTGCGCTTCCAGACTGCGCCACGTCCCGTCAAGGTCCCTAATATACACTTGCCCCTTTTCGAGTGTCAACATCTTTAGTGCTTCTGGTTTTAATTTGAGGGCTGATCAATCGAACTGCCGGAAGCCTCGATGATTTTTGAATTTTCAGGAGATGGCTTCCTTATCAGATTCTCAAAACCGGAGACTTTACTCTTAAGAAGAGCGGAAGAGGCCGGATAAACCTGGGAGTGCCGGAAATGGCGGAATGGATTCAGGAGGTTAATCTGGAGGATGAACTGAAAAAAAATTGAGGATAACGCCCAGTATCCCCTCATTCTGGCGGTTGGCCGTCATATTGATACAAACGCCAATTCAATCATTCACATCCGTACACCGTTATTTGAGCTGCAGTGTCACGCCGATCTGATCAATGCCAGAGGTCTCTAAACGTTATTACGATAGACTTGAAAAAAAATCAGGCCGTGACAGGATGTCATATGAGAAGCTCGCAGGTTAATTCGTCAAAGTGTTTCCGGAAAAGAATTGTTCTTCCGAGTACCCCAAAGAATGCGCCCTTGATTCCCCTGTGAGGATATGGTAATAAGTTAATGAGATGGGCTAGTCTTTGGCCCGGTTAGCTTGAAATAAACAACCTGAAAAGTGACTTGACAAAGGAGGAATAATCATGGGCGCATTGGTCGGCGGGATAATTGCCTTAATCCTTGGCTTGATCGGACTGATATATTGGTGGGGGTATTTTATCAAGGCCCTTTTGGCTATCATTCCCATGGGACTCATCCTGGGCGGCGCGTTAGCGACCTATCTTGGCATCGAAGAATGGAAAGACACCTCCCGTAGAACGGAAGACCAGAGCGGTACTGAAGGCATGTTCGATACTGCGGAATCTGAAAAGGAAAGATATAAGGCGGAAGCGGAAAAATATAAGGCAGAGCTTGAAGCCTTGAAGACACAGTCGGCAGAAGGTGAAAAAACAGAAGAGTAAGCCTGGTGATTAAACTGTAAATTTAAAGACGAGACCATCTTTTAGATAACTTAAAAACCAACCCCGTCCGCATGATGACGCCATCGGGTTTTTTTGATAAATCACGCCGGTTAGAGCCTTTGTCATAAATAAATTCCGTTTGGCTTTGGGGCAGTAAGAAATACAATTTTGGCCATTCTCCTCAATTTTGTTGAAATCGCGGAAGGTGAAAATTTAACCCGCAGGAATATTACTAATATTTCGAGGACTTAAATTTGAACCTGACAAAGAGGTCAGCTAAAGGACGAAGTTTTGCAGAGGTCTCATCATGTAATTGCCGCCTGTTACATCACGTCAGCCCCTGTTAGAGACTTGATTTAGCTTAGTAATTAAACGGAAAATAATTCTGGCAATTAATATAAGTTTTTAAGGCTCTTCTGGTTCGGCAGGCAGTGATGAAACCTCCCCCGCATTTAAATACAGAATTTCGCCATCTCCGGCGCGTTCAACTATCAACTCCCCTGATTGACCCACGTCTATCGCCGTACCTTCAATAACTGTTTCTTGCTGTACAAAACGAACACGGGTTTTGAGAGTCTGACAGACCTGCCGATACTGACCCAGTATTTCATCGTAACGGCCTTGGCAAAGGAGTCGGTAATATCTCTCCAACTCTCCAAGCAAGGAGGCCAGAATCTCAGTCCTGTCCCATGTCTTGCCAGTGGATATCAAAAGAGAACCGGCCTGATTTCTCAGGTCAGGAGGTAGATCCTGCTCAGCCAGATTGACATTAATACCGATGCCCAGAATCACGAAAGAAACCCGCGAGTCTTTAATGTCCATTTCAGCTAGAATACCGGCTATCTTTCTGTTTTGAAGCAGCAGGTCGTTGGGCCACTTGACAGAGGGCGCCTGACCGATAAGGCTGCCGATAGCTGAAGAACCGGCCAATCCAGCGGTTAGAGTCAGCAGGGGAATTCGAGGTGGAGGTATTTCAGGTTTCAGTATCAAAGAAAAATAAATGTTCAGGCCTGGAGGAGAATGCCAGATTCGGCCAAGCCTGCCTCGTCCCGCGGTCTGGCTTTCAGCCACAACGAGGGTTCCTTCACCAGCTCCGGCGAGGGCCATTTTTTTCGCCCTTATGTTGGTTGAACTGATTCGTTCCCGGATCTCGACCAGACCGCGGCCAAAGACCTCTGTTTGGAGGGCATTTTGAAGGAAATTTTCAGTTATTGGTGTTTTAATCATTGAAGTGTGTCAAACAGAGGACGGAGATGTTTCTTCTGCACGGGAAATGGAAGTTAAAAGCTGAATATATATATGAAAAGCGGTCGCGATATTGAGGAGGACGGCTTTTTCAAAACTTAAAAGTTATTCTTTTACATCATTATTGCTAAAAATTTCCATGCGACGTTGACTGCAGATAATCTCATGGCGATTGATGCAGTTCGTTTTCCCTTCACCTGGCTCATACCAAATACACTCCTCGGAACAAGCTGGAGGTGGTTCCTCTACCAAATCAGCGGGTTCAGCAAAACGATAAGAAGCCATTTAGTTAATTCCTTTATCGGCCAAGACTAAAACTGAAAGTTAATAAGATGATAAGTTTTTGTTTTAACGGTTAACATTTTTCGTCTAATGGTTATTTGTCGAAGTTAATAAAAAAAAGTCTCAATGTCTGGTTCCCCCTCAGAGGTCTAATAAGTTTCAGACCACAGAAGATAATTTTATGAATTTTACTATTTTTCTTCTTTAGAGTTTTACCTACTACCTATTGTGACTGTGTCTTATTTTCGCCTACAACATGTTGTATGTCAAGCTAAATTTCACATTCAGGTCGCCTAACCGGCCTAAAATGTTGATTTTTTAGGTGCTACCCTAGTTAATCAGTAATGTCAAGCGTAAAATTACTGCAAATATAAGAAAATACAAAAAAGATTCCAATCAGGCGGTCAAGGGCTGCTTTTTGGTTTTCAAGGGGTGAGGCGCAACTTCTGGCCAATCATAATCCGGGTGTCCTTGAGACGGTTGAGACGTTTGATTGTGGTCATTGAGACACCTGTTCGCTGGGCGATTTGACTGAGGGTATCTCCCCTTTTAACCACATAAAAATCTGACTTCCCCTGGCCTGTCTTTGAACCGGTAGAGGTTCTGGGCATATTTTTTATATAATCCGTTAACTTGGCGCTTTGGCCGTAAGGAACACAGATTTCGTACTTACCCGCTGGCAGGCAATGGCCCAAAATATGGGGATTGAGTTCCTTCAGCGTTTTATAATCCGTGTTTAGAGCTTTGGCTGCTGTTGTGATATGGAGCGGCGCGCGCAGGTTGATTTGAAGATTATCGACCTCTATGGGCCTGTATACACGTTCCGGCGATAAACGGTATCCGTAGAGTTCGGGATTTTCCATTATTATTTTAATGGCGGCGATTCGGAAGATGAAACGGGCTGTCTCATTAGGCAGGCGCAGGCGATAGTAATCATGTTTCTCCTGCTCTTTGATTGCGTCTTTCAATCTCGCCGAGCCGCAGTTGTAAGCTGCAAGAGCCAGCGACCATGATCCAAAAACGGATTTGAGGTTTTTCAGATATTTCAAGGCGGCCCTGGTGGAGCGTTCAAAAGAAAGCCGTTCATCCACGCTGCGATTTTTTTTCATGCCGTTTTGACGGGCGGCTGAGACCATGAACTGCCAGATGCCCAGAGCTGAGCGTTTGGAGCGGATATCTGTGATAAGTGCGCTTTCAGCCACCGCCAGATATTTTAAGTCATCAGGCAAATTTTCCTCAGCCAGGCTTTTTTCGATATGAGGGAAATATCGGCCCGCCCTTTTTAACCACATGTAAACTTGAGCCCGATCCCATCCGGCTATTGTTATCTCACGGTCCAGCATCTCCCAGACCTCGCGGTTTTCTAAAGGCATCCTTTCGCCGCAAAGAGAGACCGAATCCGGGACCGGCATTTCTTCCATGATTTGCGCCTGGGTTTGTTGATTCATTTCAGCCGAGGCGTCTGTCCCGGCAAATATGAATAGGGCTGACAAAAAAGCCATCATGAAATAATACCGGGTAGAAAATCGAAACATGCTAACTCCCTTTTGAACGGAAATGCTCATACCCGCGACTGGTCAGGGGCCTAGACTGTCCCTTTGACAGATAGAACAATCCAGGTTCGGCCAGCATTCGAGCAACCTGCCATATCTCGCGATCAAGCCGGTCGCGAATCAAATGACGCAGATTGCCCGCGTTCGAAGGCGGAACCGTGAAAAGTAAGGCGTAATCCTCACCGCCGGAAAGCGCCCATTCTGCCGGATCCCTATCCAAAACAGCGGCCAGATCTTTAGCTTCCTCAGAA
This sequence comes from Deltaproteobacteria bacterium, assembly GCA_019306365.1. Lineage (GTDB taxonomy): Bacteria > Desulfobacterota > Desulfarculia > Adiutricales > JAFDHD01 > JAFDHD01. The sequence continues at coordinate 1,330 of JAFDLS010000209.1, read as the reverse complement.
AAAGGCAGGCGGTCCGCAAGAATTTCCGCCCCCAGGGAGCTCGCTTCGGTCAGATGCCTCAAGTCCGCAGCCAGGCCGTCAGAAACATCAATCATGGACGTAACCAGGCCGCTTTCAGCCAGGAGCGGCCCCAGTTCTTCTTCAGCCTGAGGCTCTTCCAGGGCGGCTCGTAAGTATTTATAAGCCGCTTGATTTATTTTTATTTCCGGATGGGCTTGAAGGGCCAGACCCGCCGCCGCGTCACCCAGGGGTCTGGAAACAAAAACAAGATCGCCTTCCCGCGCGGTAGACCTGTAAAGGATTCGTTCCGGATCGGCCCGGCCCAGTAATATGAGATTAAAAACCAGCGGGCCGGTTGAGGAGGACGTGTCCCCGCCAAGCAGATCAATCTCGCGGGGCTTGAATTCCTCTATTAAAGCGCCGGCAAAAGACTCCCAGAATTTTGTGTCAGTATCCGGCGGCAGGGCCACGGCAAGAAGTCCGGCTTTGGAACGGCCGCCCATGGCCGCTATATCGGAGAGGCTGATGGCGAGAAGCTTGCGGGCCAGACTGGCCGGGTCCAGGTCATCCCTTAAAAAATGAACTCCTTCCACCAGGATATCGGTCGTCAGGAGCAGCGCCTCATTTCCGGCCCTCAAAACAGCGCAGTCGTCGCCAATGCCCTTGAGTACATCCGGTCCGCTTGATGTAAAACGTTCGGCCAGCCCTTTAATCAGGTCCAGTTCACCGATATCTTTGAGTTTAGTCACTCACCCTCTGAGCCGGTTGATTCTAATTGACAATCTCTAAATTATTGAAGAAATAATTTATCTCAAAAGCCGCCGTTTCCGGAGCGTCAGAGCCATGGACCGCGTTTCTTTCAATGTTGGCGGCGAATTCCGCGCGCAGAGTGCCAGGGGCCGCGTCTTCGGGATTCGTAGCGCCCATCAGTTCGCGATATTTATTGATGGCTCCTTCACCTTCAAGGACCATAACCACCGCCGGTCCTGAACTCATGAAATCAGTCAGGGAATCAAAAAAAGGTTTTCCCTGGTGGACCGCGTAAAAACCTTCAGCCTCTTTTTTGGAGAGGTGCAGCATCTTCATGGCCTTGATCTTAAGACCTTCCGCTTCAATGCGAGCTGCGATTTTACCTATCATACCTTGAGAAACCGCGTCGGGTTTGATGATGGACAGTGTAATTTCCATTGCAATTTTGTTCCTTTCCGTTCTGACTCAAATCCGGCCTGATCTGCAATTGGCCGCCTTTAGCCTTGAATATAAGGCCGTCCAATGACGGCCTGAACAGTCTATTTGAGTTATCTTAACCCACCGCCCGTGTTTGGGCAAG
>JAFDLS010000208.1 GCA_019306365.1 Deltaproteobacteria bacterium | reverse complement strand
TCCTTTAGCTGACCTCTTTGTCAGGCTCAAATTTAAGTCCTCGAAATATTAGTAATATTCCTGCGGGTTAAATTTTCACCTTCCGCGATTTCAACAAAATTACTGGTTTTGCAGGGGTCTCTAACTGTCTTCTAAAGGCTTAATCCCCAATACATTTGAATCCGTAATCTCGATCTCAAGCATCCCAAGCCAAAGTTCCCCAATTGGGAAAAAATTAGAGCAAGTTGCATTCAGTGAAATTAATATAATTACTAATTTAAAGTATTTATGTCTTCCGGCCGATAATTAGATAGAGAATAAGGGAGGTACACTAAGGTAATGTCTCTCTTGTCCGACAATATTGACAAAAGCGGCTTAGTCAAGCCTCTGGTTGGTGAGGTCTCTCCCAATCCCCGGTCAAAAGATCGCAACCGAGAAGGAGATTTGAATCGCCCTAAACAAAAGGCGAAGCCTCGCGCAGTAAAAGACGAGGATAATCTTCCGCGAAAAAAAATGGGTAAGGACGTGGACCGTTATGTCTAACCCTTAGGGATTACTCTTCTTGCGTTGTGATACTTGGCCTTGTAATAACCCCGATCCAATCTTTCAACCTGCACGGTTTTTCCCGTTTTGGGCGCGTGGATGAACTTCCCGTTCCCAAGAAAGATCCCCCCGTGCAGTGATCCTTTCCAGTTAACTTTAAAGAAAACCAGATCTCCCGGGCTGAGGTTTTTTCGCGAAACATGGCGGCCGACCTTAACTTGATCTTTTGTTTTGCGAGGCAGTCTGTAGCCGAACTGCCCATAAACATAATATATCAAGCCACTGCAATCGAAACCCCTGGGGCTATGGCCGCCGTAGCGATAAGGTTTACCGATGTATTTAAGAGCCCTCTGGGCAATCTCGTTACCTCTGTGAGAATAATTTACGGATGGTTTTGAGTATGGCAGGGAACCACAGGCAGAAATCAAAGAAACTGTCAGGCACAGGCTTAATAATAAAACCAGGCGTTTTAGGTGATCTTTTCCTATTAAAGTAGAGATCAAAGACATGAATAATTCAAATTCCCGGAGACAGCTTTGAGATTTCATTTATACCATAAATCAAGAGGGTTATCAAGATAATATATGGGAAGTCAAGTTTCATCTTGACCCGCAGGCGAGAATGTCAGATCATGCCATTGACTATGAGCCTTGAGATGACCAGGATAAAAAGGAAGAAGGAAGACAAGGGGTGAAACATGTCTGCCAGTCAGCTCATTGAAACCGAAGCTGCCAGTGATCTTTTGCCTGGGCCGGTTGAGTACGCCGTTCTCTTACCGGAGGATTACGAGGAATCGGAAGAAGATTTCCCCCTCCTTTTCTTTCTTCACGGCGGAAACGGCAGCCGGGAGTTTCTCGCCCGGATGCGCCCGCTGATTGAACGCCTCCAGGGGCAGGGACGGCTGCCCGGGATGGTGGTGGTAACGCCCAGCGTGGGCCGGTCGTTATATATGGATTACCGGGACGGAACGCAAAAATGGGAAGGGTTCATCATAGGTCAATTTCTTGATCATCTTCGTCAGACCTATAAAGTCCGTTCAGACCGCCAGGGGACCCTGCTCTTCGGGATTTCCATGGGCGGCATGGGGGCGCTGCGTTTGGGATTTAAATATCCTGATCTTTTTGGAGGCCTGGCCGCGCTGGAACCGGGTATTGAACCGGCCCTGGCGTTCAAGGATATTCAAATCCAGGACCGCTTCTGGCGCGCAGACGAGCTGTTTGAGGCCGTCTTTGGCAAACCGGTTGACGAGGAATACTGGGCCGCGAACAATCCGGCGAATATCGCCCAAAGAGACGCTGAAAAAATCCGATCGTCGAAGCTCGGCGTCTACCTGGAATGCGGCGACGAGGATTATTTCTACCTGTACCGGGGAACGGAATTCTTACACCGTATTCTCTGGGACCACCAGATACCTCACGAGTATCACATTGTGCGCGGGGCCAACCACCTCGGCCGGACCGTGGGCCCGCGAGCCATGGAGGGGCTGGAATTTCTGGGCAGGGTTGTCAATCCGCCTTCGGCTGACGATCCGGAGATTGAGATGCTCCATAAAATGCTGGACCCTTTAAAGAAGCGTGTTAACCTGGAGGTTTAAAGATCAGCGGCCTCTGAAAATTTTAAAAATAAAGGGAAACGCGGTCGATAGAGATCCTTATTAATACCTCCCATTTCAATTCAATGGCGCTCTGGTTGGAGCGTTTGTCATAAATATTTTCTTTTGGTTTTGGGGCTGGGAAAGGTTAAGTTTCGGTCATTTTCGAAATCCACCTTGATACAAACGCCAAAACACGAAGTAATCGCCGTTTGCTACATACTCCTGCAGTCGTTTTTTATTGACATTTTTTCGGTAATCGTATTAGTAAGTAAAAATATACATTCACCGGTTGAGTTGTTTTTTTTATGGAGTTCTTAGTGGGGCACCCTATCAAACCATACCCATCTAAACCCTGGTATAAATAACATGCCAGGGTGTAAACCGTTTTCAGATTAAGTCACAGTTCGTCATGATCTCGCCGCCGGGAATAAAAGATGAGCGGCCCCGGGTTATCGCCTTTAAAAAAGGCTATCTAACGCTCAGATGGTCCAGCGCATTAAGAGGAAATACTTTACCCTATATTAGGGTTCATTGATTGCAGGTTTAGGACGATTGTCAGCAATATTTTCCTTTTGGAAAAGACGCTTGTGTCTTTTAAAGGCATTTGCACCCTGTCTTCTAATTAAAGCATGTTTTGACAATCACAATTATTCGGCGAGGTGAAAGCTGTAAAGGGAGCCAATTATTTTCAGCAGGTAATACCTGCGATAATAGGGGAGATACTAGGCGTTTTCTATTTTTTAAGGAATATTAATGGTTTTTGTCATATTATTCCGGTAATTCTTTTCATTGTTTATACAATATTTTTTCTAGAGGACGAAGCGCTAACTATTTAATTTTATATAGGTTTTACCGATAATAACAGATTTTACCTGTTATTTACCTGCTATTTTTTTGTGGTTTACTTGTTGGCCGAAAGTGGTAGATAATATAACCCATTCTAAAAAATTTAAAAATACCGTGAATAATTATCAAGGTTTTTTCAAAACGCATAGTTAATATCCGATAGTAAAATCAGCATGACCATTACGTTTTCATTTTCAGGAAAGCCCGGGCATAAAAAATACATTTAAAAACACGACATTATACCTGAAATCAGCCGATCAAACATATCATCGAAGTGTTCATCAAGGACGTCCTGATCTTAATTAAAAGGGAGAAAAGTTAGGAAGGGATGAGCGGAATGACCGACGATAAACAGGTAGTTAACCATTTTGTATACGGTAAAGGCAAACCAGGCCCCCTGCTCACTGACCTGGAATCCCTGAAAAAGAAGGTTAACCAGACGGAAGAGGCCCGGTTACAGGCTGAAAAGCGCATGCATGAGGTGGCCCATTATTTACCTATGATGATTATTGTGTTCGGTGAAAACGGCGAGGTACGGTTCTGGAATCGTGAATGCGAAAGGGTTACGGGTTACTCGCAAGAGGAAATCATGGCGGCGGATAGACCCCTTGAGCTTCTATTCCCGGACCGGGAGTATCTTTCGAAGCTCAGGGCCGATTGGCTCGAGCGGGGTGAATTCTACGTCTGGGAGCTGGACATTACACGAAAAGACGGATCGGCCAGGACCATAGCCTGTTCCTTTCTTCGAAGACCCTCCCCGTTTTGGGGGGAGAAGTCCTGGGCTGTCGGGCTTGATATCACGGAACAAAAACGGGCGGAAGAGGCTCTGAGGATAAAAGATTGGGCTTTGAAGTCGTCGCATAACGGGATCGCCCTGGCCGATCTTGATGGAAGGCTGACATATGTAAACGACGCCTTCTTGAAAATGTGGGGATATGAAGACGGCGGAAAAATGTTGGGGAAATCTGCGATCGGTTTCTGGCAGGAAACGGATCGGGCCAGGGATATAATTATAGATTTATTTGATAAGGGGAATTGGGAAGGGGAAATGGCAGCCGTCAAAAGCGACGGCTCGGAGTTTGACGTACACCTTTCAGCGAGTATGGTTTTGGATAAGGACGGCAACCCCTGTTGTATGATGGCTTCCTTTATCGACATCACCGAGCGCAAAAGGGCCGAGAGGGCTGTGAAGGAAAATGAGCAGAAAATGAAAGCCCTCCTGAACGCCACGAATAACCCGGAAGTTTTGTTAGCTCCTGGAGGAATTATTCTTACCTTGAATGAAACCGCGGCTACGGTTTTCGGGGGGCGTCCGGATGAATTTATAGGCAAAAATATTGGCAATTTCGTCCCTCCGGAGCAGTATGAATATATGAGGGTTCAATCTTCAAATGTTAGAGCAATGGAGAAGCCCCTCCACCTTGAAACAGAAAATAACAATAGGATTTATGACACCTGTATTTATCCTGTCTTTGACGCTGAAGACAATGCGACGGCAGTAGCCATCTGTTCAATAGACAT